>NZ_AP024897.1:1267052-1583815 GCF_024529975.1 Vibrio quintilis
TATCCCGTTCCCGCACAGAGTTACGTACTGTCTGGGCGGAAACCACCTATCAGATGCAGGCGCTGAGAGATAATCCTGAGTGTGCCCGACAGGAATTTGAAGCGAAGAAAAATGACGCGGATCCGGGGCTGAATGTCAGCCTGAGCTTTGATGTTCAGGAAGATATCGCCGCACCGTTCATTGCCAAAGGTGCGAAACCTCAGGTGGCTGTTTTGCGTGAGCAGGGGGTCAACTCGCATGTTGAAATGGCCGCTGCCTTTGACCGTGCCGGGTTTGATGCAGTTGACGTGCATATGAGTGATATTTTATCCGGCCGGACAGTGCTGGATGGTTTCAATGGTCTGGTTGCCTGTGGCGGCTTCTCTTACGGGGATGTACTGGGTGCCGGTGAAGGCTGGGCAAAATCGATTTTGTTCAATGAGCAGGCCCGGGCGCAGTTTGCAGCCTTCTTTGAGCGGCAGAGTACTTTCTCTCTCGGGGTCTGTAATGGCTGTCAGATGTTATCGAATCTGAAAGAGATGATTCCGGGGGCTGACTTGTGGCCGCGCTTTGTACGCAATGAATCAGAGCGTTTTGAAGCCCGTTTCAGTCTGGTGGAAGTTCAGCCGTCTGATTCGGTATTCTTCAACGGCATGGCCGGTTCACGGATGCCGATTGCGGTATCACACGGTGAAGGCCGGATGGAAGTCAGAGATGCAGCGCATTTGGATGCGATTGAACAGTCCGGTATTGTTGCGGTACGTTATGTTGATCATCAGGGACAACCCACGCAACAGTATCCGAATAACCCGAATGGTTCACCAAATGCCGTGACCGGCCTGACCACAGCGGACGGCAGAGTCACGATTATGATGCCTCACCCTGAGCGTGTTTTCCGCACAGTTGCCAACTCATGGCATCCGGATGACTGGGGTGAAAACAGTGCCTGGATGCGGATGTTCCAAAATGCCCGCAAGCATATTGGTTAATCTGAATACCTGATTAATTCATAATATCTCTGAAAATCCCTTGTCATATTGATGAGGGATTTTTTTATGCTTCTGAATTTTTGAAACATCTTTTTGAAAATTTTGACATGAAGCATTACAGCCGGTATATTTATATGCAATCTATTGTTTATATTATGAATTGACGTATGTCTGCTGTGACATACGCTTTGGTGTATCAGATATTTCCTCTCCCAAATGAAGGTTATTCTTCCATGTTTAAAACAAAAGCGTTTGTATTTCTTCCCGGGCTGTTAACGGCTTCGGTGATGTTTGCTGTCAGCCAAAACTCGGTTGCAGCCGAACAGTTCTTTGGTGTTTCTCCTGATGGTACTTCAATGCGTGATATTACACCGGAAGTTCCCACTTTGGCCTATGATGATCATCATGTGGTTTTAACCTGGCATAAACCCGCTGATTATCAAAAGATTGTTGATTATAAAGTGTATCAAAATGGCAAAATGATTGGTTTCGCCAGTGAAAACAATCAAACTTATTCACCGGCGGTTGAATATATCGATGCCTTCTTTAAAGCAGATAAAGAGAGGTTTCACCAGCACCCCGTTTATCTGAATTTTAAAGTGAATAACCTGATGCCGAAGACCCGCTATCAGTTTAATCTCCGGGCTGTTTATGCGGATGATTCTGAATCATCGCTCAGTAAAACCCTCAGTTTTACGACAGCACCAGCTTTTGGCAAGGTGGTGAATGTACTGGATTATGGGGCCGTCGGAGATGGTTCAACCATCAATACACAAGCCATTCAGAAAGCGATTGATGACTGTACCCGCAGTTCAGCCAGTGCTTATGGCTGTAAGGTAGTGATTCCGGCTTCCGGTGCAAATAAAAGCCACCCGGTTTTTGTTTCCGGTGCGCTGTTCCTCAAAAGTAATATGACACTGGAAATTCAGAAAGGGGCAACCTTAAAAGGATCCCCCCGTGCTGAAGATTATCCGCTGAGTCAGGGATATCAGCTCTACAGTTACCGGACAAATCCGACAGATTCGCGCCGTCCGCCTTCTTTGTTAAATGCGTTATCCGCTGATCACCGCAACGGGTCCGTTAATGAACAGGTTGGCTATGATGCCCGCAGACATCAGTTTGAAAACATTCGGGTTACCGGTGGCGGTATTCTGGATGGTAATGGCTGGCAACATACAGCGAAAGGAACGGCCGATGAAGCCGGCAATGAGCTGACTTATTATATTGAAGGCAACCGTAAGAAAGTCTTCTCCTACGGAATACTGGCTGACAGTCAGATGCTTGCTGCCTGGCGTGAGCAGAATTCCGGCTGGAAAACAAAAGATGATTTGTATGACCTGATCAAAGAATCCTATGGTGGCTTTAACGGCCAGACCAGTAAAGATCTGTATGCGAACCGTCGTTCAAGTCTGGCAACATTGCGCGGTGTTTCCCATGCTTATGTCGGTGAACTGGAAATCCGCAACCCGGCTTATCATACGATTATGTTCCTTGAAAGCGATCATATGACTTTTGCTTATAACTATGTCGAAACTTATGACATCAACAATGCAGATGGCGTTGAGTTTGGCAACAGTGCTCATGCCGCGGTGTTCAGTAACTTTATGAATACCGGCGATGATGTCGTGAACTTTGCGGCCGGACAGGGTGCGGATTATGAAGAAGGTTACTCTGATGCCAAACCGGTCGAAAAAATCTGGATCTTTAATAACTATCTGCGTGAAGGTCATGGTGCGATTGCCATTGGCAGTCATACCGGCGCATGGATTCAGGATCTGCTGGCTGAAGACAATGTGCTGTTTCTGACCAATTACGGATTCAGGATGAAAAGTACCACAGCCACTGGTGGCGGAGCGCGCCGGGTCGTATTCCGTGACAATGCGATGAAAGATATCGGCACCCATAACCGTTATAAAATGAATGGCGTGAAGATTAAAAATCATGGTCAGATTGGCAGCCCGTTCGTGATGACTCTGGCTTACTCTATGGGTGACAATGTGTTTAAGGATGCCCGGAAACCTGCTCAGTTCAAACATATCCGGATTATTAATAACACACTGGACAATGTATCATCAAAAAGTGGTGCCCCTTTGATTAAAGTCGATGGATTTGATAGTTCGAAGTCTGATTCCTCTTATCCGGAAAGTTTCCACGAAGATGTGATTGTCTCAAATCTGAAAGCGAAACATGTGGTGGCGACGCAGATTGATCACCTGAAAGACGCCACCTTTGAGAATGTGGCGGTGACAGACTGGGATAGTCAACATAAACTTCTGTGGAATATGACCCATTCTGAAAATATTCACTTTTCTCATGTCAAACCTGCGCATAAAGATATTGAATAACCAGCAGGAACAAAAAAGCTGTTGATTTGATCAACAGCTTTTTTGGGATCTGATTTTTCCTCATCTGAGCAGACATGTCTGAACAGACGTACTCAATGACAGTACTTAACGGAATTGGCCGGCTTCAGGTAAAAAATCAAATCCGGCCGTGGCAAGACGTTTGATCAGCGCTTCTTTATCAATATCGAAATATGAGACCAGCTGGTCCAGATCACCATTAAAATCATCCCGGAGTTTGGTATTGACCAGGCTGAATAACAAAATGGGATCCATGTTCTGAAAATTGGTCAGATTCATGATTTATCCTCATGATCTGAAATGAGCAGGTTTGCAGCAGCAAATGCCGCTTTTTCTCTGACGCCTGCGGGTAGTTCAGCATCGGAAGCAATCTCATTCAATGTCCGTACCACGCAACTGATTGCCTGAGGTATATAACCCTGGTCACCACTGCCTATTTGTGCGTATAACTCTTTGATCAGGTCGCAACATTCGTAAACTTTCATCACTAATACCTTTGAAATGATAACTGCTCTCAATACTACATGTCTGGTGATTGAAACTCAAAACATCAGCGATGAAAAATGCTGTCCGGTATCGGGATGATTTCGGGATGACTTTTCAGGTGAACATGCTATTTTATTATTCTGATTGCATAACTTCTGTTTGTATACCCAAATGACCTCAAGATGCAGAATTCAGCGCTTCATCAACAGGCTCAGTTCAGGGAAAACAACCGAAGAAATGATGACGCCTTTCGAGGTTGTTTGACGCGTATATAAGTGCCCTTTAACCGGATGAAAGGAATAATCATGGCAGACATATGGATATGGACAAAGAAGACGGGATTTTGTTGTATCTGTGCTTATACGCTGTTTATTTTATTTGCCTGCGCATCTGTTCCGCCTGAATCACATCTGTCCCATCAAGCACCGGTGAATGTTTCTGAGAATCATCAGGCTCTGCTCCGGAGCCGGGATCACCAGCTGGCGGCGAATAAACGGTTAGTGTATGACATGTGGCGAACGCTGGTGGATGCGCATGATGTCCGGGCTGCGAGAAAGTACTTAGGCCGGGATTATATTCAGCATAATCCGGTCATCGCTTCCGGGCGCAGCGCTACCCTGTCATTTTTTTCCGCTTTAGGGCAACCTCAGCCGGTGTTGCCGCGGGTCAAAGCTGAGCTGATAGCCATTGTCGCTGAGAAAGATTTGGTGGCTTTTGTTCAGGCAGACCGGCAGCAATATCCCCATCCTTATACCACAACCTGGTTTGACTTATTCAGGATAAGAAATAACCGGATTGTTGAGCACTGGGATCACGGTAAACTTCCTATGGGAATGACGCCGGCACCTTACGCCCCGGTGAAGGAAAATACAGAACCAGAGAAAGTTCCGGAGAGTGATGACAGGCAACTGGCGGCTAATAAACAGCGTATACTGGCACTCCGGCATGCCGGGAAACGTGCGGCATTTTTTGCTAAAAACTGTATTCGCCATACACCGGCATTGTTAAAACATGCGGCAGGTTCAGAGATAAAAGTCAGACCGCTGGTCAATATGGTTGCAGAAGGTGACTTAGTTGTTGTGGCGGGCAAAGCTGCTTATGAAGACGGGAAAGGTCATCCTTATTCCACCACCTGGTTTGAAATGTACCGTCTTTCTGACGGGAAGATCACTGAATTCTGGAATACGGCGAGATTGCCGGTGCTGCTGGTAGCGAATTGATGAGGTCGTTGACGGGGGGCACGATGGATGCCGTCATTTGCCGGTAAACAAGTCTGAATATCAATAAAAAGGGATGGTTAAACGCATCCCATCCCTTTCCTTTGTTATGTCATCACTCGGTTATATTTTGACCGGTTATGCTTTGCTCAGCTGCTGCTGTACAAATGCAACGATATCATCGATGGCGACAGGTGATTTTTCTCCGCTGCGACGGTTTTTATATTCGAAGTTGCCTTCGTCCATGCTGCGGTCACCAATGATGATCGTATGAGGAACGCCGATCAGTTCCATGTCTGAGAACATCACGCCCGGACGTTCTTTCCGGTCATCAAACAGGACATCCACACCCAGTGCTTTCAGTTCATTGTACAGCTTCTCAGCCTCCTGCTGAACCCGCTCTGATTTATGCATGTTCATTGGTACAATTGCGACTTCAAACGGTGCAATTGCATCCGGCCAGATAATGCCGTATTTATCGTTGTTCTGCTCGATTGCAGCCGCAACCACGCGGGTACAGCCAATGCCGTAACAGCCCATTTCCATCACAACGCTTTTGCCATCCGGACCAAGCACGGTCGCTTTCATCGACTCGGAGTAGTTTTTACCCAGCTGGAAAATGTGTCCGACTTCGATACCGCGTTTCAGCAGCAGCGTGCCCTGACCACACGGACTTGGATCACCTTCAACCACATTGCGCAGATCTTCAACCTGACCCAATTGCGCATCACGATCCCAGTTAATGCCGAAGTAGTGCTTGCCATCAATGTTCGCACCCGCTCCGAAATCACTCATTACCGCAACACTGCGATCAACAATAAACGGTACTTCCAGGTTGACTGGCCCCAGAGAACCCGGACCTGCACCGATCAGCGCGCGAATTTCTTCTTCACCGGCAAATTCCAGTGGTGCTGCGACCTGCGGCAGGTTTTCTGCCTTCACTTCATTGAGTTCGTGGTCGCCACGGATAATCAACGCAATCAACGGCGCTTCAACTTCATCAGAAGCTTTCACAAACAGTGTCTTCACGGTTTTTTCAATCGCCAGATCGAATTGCTCAACCAGCTCGGCAATGGTTTTGGCATCCGGTGTATCCACCAATGTCATTTCCTGTGAAGGCGCAGCACGTTCTGTCGCCGGAGCCTGTGCTTCTGCTTTTTCGATGTTGGCGGCATAATCAGATTCGGTTGAGAATGCAATCAGGTCTTCTCCGCTTTCTGCCAGCACGTGGAATTCCTGAGAACCACTGCCGCCGATTGCGCCGGAGTCAGCCAGTACCGGGCGGAAATCAAGCCCCATACGTGAGAAAATATTACAGTAAGCCGTGTGCATGTCCTGATAGGTGGCTTCCAGACTTTCCCGGTCAATATGGAACGAGTAAGCATCTTTCATGATGAACTCACGTGAGCGCATCACACCGAAACGCGGGCGGACTTCATCGCGGAATTTGGTTTGAATCTGATACAGATTCAGCGGCAACTGTTTGTAGGATTTTACTTCATTACGCACCATGTCTGTGATGACTTCTTCATGCGTCGGTCCCAGTACAAACGGTCGGTTATGCCGGTCGGCAATCCGCAACAGTTCGGGGCCGAATTTATCCCAGCGGCCGGTTTCCTGCCACAGTTCAGAAGGCTGAACCACGGGCATCATGGTTTCTACAGCACCGGCGTTGTTCATTTCTTCACGAACAATTTTTTCGACTTTCTGCAATACACGCAGACCGGTTGGCAGCCAGGTATAAAGTCCTGAAGCCAGTTTACGAATCATACCGGCCCGTAACATGAGCTGGTGACTGACGATTTCTGCGTCGTTTGGCGTCTCCTTCAGCGTTGAAAGAAGGTATTTACTGGTGCGCATTTATGGTATCCGTTCATCTGGTTAGACATGGTTTATCCGGCTCTCTGGCCGGGTAAACGTTGAATTTAGCGGGTAATAATAGCAGCCATTATGCTTTGTCAAAAGTATTCTGTAGTGAAATTTCTGTGCAGGAATCGTTTCCGGGGGGAGTTTCAGCCACTGGTGACCGGAGAAAGGGAGGTGACAATGATTTCACTATCCTGTGCAGTAAACCGGACGTTGAGATCAAACAAATGGACTGCATATTCCTTTTTATCTGTCTTTCCTTTTTTATAGGCCGGACGCGGATCCTGTGCCAGGACTTCCTGAATCACGCTGCGCAGATGCGGCCCATCCGGGCGGGAAGCCAGTAAAGCCTCTGCCTGCGGAGAGAAAAACACCGCCGCCAGATGCGGTTCTTCCGCCGCATAGCCGCCGGTGGCTTGTCCGATGGCATCGGAATAAGGCAGATAAGGTTTGATGTCTATGACTGGTGTACCGTGGACGATATCAACATTTCCCAGTTCGATATACTGTTGCCGCCCTTCCTGAGTGACACCTTTGAACTCAACCGCCGACATGCCGATACTGTTTGGCCGGAAAGTTGAACGCGATGCAAACACGCCGATTCGCTCATTGCCGCCCAGTCTGGGCGGGCGAACCGTCGGTTTCCATCCGGCTGCCTGGTTTTGGTCAAATAAAAACAGGATCCACAAATGGCTGAACTGTTCAAGCCCGCGTACCGCTTCCGGGCAGTTGGCATCACCCTGCAGTTCAATCCGGGCAGTCGCCGAGGGCACCAGTTTCGGCTGCCTTGGTACCGCGAATTTTTCTTTGTACGGACTGTGAATTCGTCCGATGATTTCGGGGGAATCGTGCATCAAATCAGCCTGATGTTTATTTGCGGGATTGTGCTGAAGCCGCCTGACGGGCCAGAATCCGGTCAAAATGGCTGGCGAATTCACGCCGGTCGGTTTGCGACAGTGCGGCCGGTCCGCCGGTCTGTACGCCACTGGCACGCATGGTTTCCATAAAATCACGGATGTTGAGCCGTGATTTGATATTGTCCTGAGTAAACAGTTCGCCCCGTGGGCTGAGTGCCATCGCGTTTTTTTCCAGGACTTCACTGGCGAGTGGAATATCGGAAGTAATGACCAGATCACCGGCTTCCACACGCCGGACAATCTCGTTATCTGCGATATCAAAGCCTGCCTGCACCTGCATAAAATGCAGATTATTCCGCCGGGGCAGGGGAATGACATGATTTGCGACAAAAGTAAATGTCAGGCCGGTTCTTTCCGCTGCGCGAACGATGACTTCCCGGATAACTTTCGGGCAGGCATCGGCATCTATCCAGATATTCATGATGTTTGCTCCTGTTGTGCGGCATCTCTGGCTTCCAGCAGAGTCAGGCGTTTGGTCAGCTCAGCGACCTGTTTTTCCAGCAGTTCAATCCGCTCTTTGTCTGACAGGGTTTTGATTGCCACTTTCGGAATCCGCTGAGTTGATTTCCAGCTTTTGATCGTAGCAACGATGACCGGAATCGGCACTTTGGTTGCCAGTCTGCTTTTGACCAGCGCGACCGTCGGCTCTTTGCCTTCTGCGGTCAGCGCTTCAATCACAGTGGTCAGTTCCTGTGAAATATCTTTCGTCTGCATAGGTTATCCCCGGTTTCGTTTCACTGGCCATTGTATGCTGTAAGTTCAGGAAACCATAGTTTTGAAATAGACCGTTTTAAAAAAAACCTGAAGCAATGCTTCAGTGACCTTTGGTGTTTTGCTGTAGTGCTGTCATGGCAGATTCCAGTTCAGCCGAAGCCGTTGAATGGAGCAGAGGCAACAGAATAATCCGCAGCTCAGGCAGCATCACCAGATCGGCAAATAACTGATTGAACAGTGACTGATTGCCAGTTTGTGCCAGACGAATCAAAAATTTCTCCGCAGCTTTCGGCTCAGCCAGTGCCTGCCAGCATCTGCCGCCAATCGCGATGAGTAATTCCTGATGGCAGAGTTCCGGCAATGCCAGAACCTGTTGAACCACATCACAGAGCTGATGATCCGGTGCACCGGCAAGTGCTCTGAGATAGGCTGCCAGCAGGAAAATATCAGGTGTGGACTGCTGCATTTCTGTATGGACGATTTCCTGAATACGATCAGCCAGCCGGGATTGCAGTGGGGTATGTTCCAGCGCGCCGAGTAACGCATAGCGGGGTTGCGCTGGCAGATGTTTCAGCGCTTTGATCAGATGAACGACGTTCTGTTCCTGTGTGATACGGGCGCAGATATCAGTGATTCCCTGAAGACCAACGCTGTGCCACTGGTCCCATTCGGTTTCCCCTTTAAAATAGCTTTGGGCATGCTCGTAATACTGACTGGCAGGCAGATCGAGCATTGCCCGGACCTGACTGTGAAAGACCGCCATTTTGTCTTCCGGCGGCGTATAGGTATAAGGATTATTCGCCAGTTTTTCCTGTTGCTCATCAGACAGGGACTGATTCAGCCGTGTGCCCATCGCTTCCAGAATGTAACGGATAAACTGACCGATATCCGAGGGCTTGATTAACCCGCGCTCATCAAGCTGAAACCGTAAAAACCAGATCCACGGTTGTTTGAGTTCATTCCAGTAGACAATGGCAAATTTTGCCTCGCGTTGGACCGGGTAAGGCCACGGGCGTTGTCCGCGCTCAATCTGCTCAAAATCAGACAGTGGAATGGGTTGGATCCGGCGGCCAAGTTCGGTGATCTGAAATTCGCACTGGCTCTGTTTCAGTAAATCGGTCAGGGTATGTATTGTCTTCATGATTATCAACTATTGACGAATGCTCCTCAATAAATGGTATCCTGTGCGCCGTTTTCAAGTCCGGATCTCAATAAACACGTTATGCAAGACCATCATTCGATCACATTGCTGCTTAATGCGCTGGAACAACAGCTCCGGCAACAGCAGTTATGGCAAAATGAGCCTCCGGCTCAGCGCGCTTTGGCCAGTCAACAGCCGTTTGCTATTGATACGTTGTTACCCCACGCGTGGCTACAGTGGCTGTTTTTACCTCAAATGCGCCGGCGGATCGCTTCGGGGATTGCTTTGCCGAAGGGATTTGAGATGACACCTTACTTTGAAGAAGTATGGCAGGGTCAGTCAGAGCGACAGCCTTTACTGGCGGTGTTAAAACAGATCGAATCGGAGTGTGGGCATGCTTGAGATTTTATACCGGGATGAATATCTGATTGCTGTCAATAAACCCGCAGGAATGCTGGTACACCGTTCATGGCTGGATAAGCACGAGACGCAGTTTGTGATGCAGACACTGCGTGATCAGATTGGTCAGCATGTTTTTCCGCTGCACCGGCTGGATCGCCCGACATCTGGCGTGCTGTTGTTTGCGCTCTCCGGTGAGATTGCTTCAAAAGCCGCACCACTGTTTGCCGGCCATGAAATAGAGAAAACTTACCATGCCATCATCCGGGGCTGGATTGAACAGGCGGATGTGCTGGATTACCCGTTAAAAGAAGAGCAGGACAAAATCGCAGATAAATTCGCGCGCGACGATAAAGAACCCCAACCGGCAGTAACAGCTTACCGACCGCTGGCAACCGTGGAAGTCCCGTATTCAACCGGGCGTTTCCCCACCAGCCGTTATTGTTTGCTGGAAATGAAGCCCAAAACCGGCCGTAAACATCAGCTGCGGCGGCATATGCATCATCTGAGTCATCCGATCATTGGTGATACCACCCATGGCGACGGGCGGCATAATCGTCTGTTCCGGGATCATTACGATTGTCACCGCCTGCTGCTGCATGCTTCTTCACTCCGGTTTGTTCATCCTTTTTCCGGTCAGGAAATCATGATTCATGCGCCGCTGGATGATATCTGGCAACGCCTGATTCAGGTATTTGACTGGCAGGCAGCACTGAATTCTGATGACTCCGTTTTGGCAGAAAAACAACACTGTTCTTAATTTTCCCCCTGATATTTTTATCATTCAATTCCCGGTAGCTCCAAAGCATACTGAACTCATCAATATGCTTTCTTTTTACATGTATACCCAAATGACCTGAACACTGCATCTTCAGGTTGCTTGGGTATAACTAATTCATTAACAAAGAGATCCCTGCCACAAATACACCGGGCAAGATCTTGCTCAGCGGGCAACTTTTTGCTCACGCCTGAGCAAGATCTTGCCTGTATTTATATTTCTGTTATCCCAAATTATTGATATGTGTACATATGCATTCGTGGCATGAATAATGCCCTGAAATATGCAGAGCATTGATTTGGTGAATGTTTCATTGCAATGAAAACCGGGATGGTGCTTTGCATTTCATCGGTGGTACTGGAACATCGTATTTTGCGGTTTTTTTACCTGAATTCAGGTGGTTTTCAGCGGTAATACAGCTTTTTCTATTTTAAAAATATAAAGCAGGAACAGAACATGAGAACGTTAAACTTTCGGTTAGCTATTGATGGCGTCAATGATGATTCTTTAGTGGTGCGTGAATTTCACGGGAATGAGTTTATTTCTGACGGGACTGACGAGAAGAATCAAACCGTTTTTGGTTACCGGTATCAGATTGAACTGGCAAGCAGGAACAGTGGCTTAACGGCCAGACAAATCGTTGATAGTCCGGCTTTACTGGAAGTGATTCGTGATGGTCAGGTTGTCAGAAGGATTCACGGTATCATCCGCACCTTTGTGAAAGGTGATACGGGATTTAATCACACTTTTTATTCTGTCACGCTGGTGCCATCGCTGGAACGTTTATCCCTGAGACAAAATAGCCGTATCTTTCAGCAGCAGGATGTGCAGGAAATTTTGACCACACTGCTTGATGAAATGGGTATCGCCGATTACGCCTTTTCTGTCCGGCGGACACTGGCACAACGTGAATTTTGTGTGCAATACAGGGAAACGGATGCTGCATTTTTCCACCGCTTAGCCGCAGAAGAAGGGTTGATGTACTTTTTTGTCCATGAAGACACAAAGCATACTCTGGTGATGACTGATAACGCGGAAGGGTTTATGAAGCCCGGATTCACTGTGCCGTACAATGTGGTGTCCGGCGGTGCAGGTGATGCCCCGTATATTTCCGCCATGAAACTGAGCCGGCAGTCTGAAGTCAGTTCAATTCACCTTCAGGACTACAGTTTTAAGAAGCCTGATTATCGCTTTGCCCAACAGCTGGATGGTAAAGCGATGGACTATCAACTGCAAACCTATGAACACTTTGACCATCCGGGACGGTTTAAAGATGATAGCAATGGCAAAGCATTCACTGAGATCCGGCTGGAATATCTGAGAAGAGAAGCACAGACCGTATCCGGAAGCAGTGACGAAGCCCGTTTGCAACCCGGCCACCGGTTTGAAGTGGAAGATCATGTGGATGACGCAATGAACCGTTTATGGCTGGCGGTTGCGGTGAGCCATCGGGGAACCCAGCCTCAGGCTTTGGAAGAAGAAGGCAGCGACGGTGCAACGACCTACAGCAATCAGTTTCAATTGATTCCCGGAGATCTGGTATGGCGGGCCAGGCCGCAGCCCAAACCGCAGGTGGATGGTCCCTGTATGGCGAAGGTGGTTGGTCCGGACGGCGAAGAAATATACTGTGATGAACATGGCCGGGTGAAGCTTCATTTCCCGTGGGATCGGGAAAGTGAGATGAATGACCAGAGTTCCTGCTGGGTGCGGGTGTCTCAGGGCTGGGCCGGAGGGCAATACGGGATGATGGCGATTCCCCGGATTGGTCATGAAGTGATTGTCTCTTTTTTGAATGGCGACCCGGATCAGCCGATAGTGACCGGAAGAACCTATCACGCATCGAACACGCCACCTTATACCTTGCCGGAAGCGAAAACCAAAACTGTGTGGCGCAGTGACAGCCATCAGGGAGAAGGGTTTAACGAACTGAGTTTTGAAGATCAGGCGGATAAAGAGCTGATTTATCTTCATGCACAAAAAGACCATAAAATCAAAGTGTTGCATGATAAAAATCAAGAAGTGGATCATGATGAAACCCATCAGATTGGTCATGATCATCAGTTAACCATTGGTAATGACCGGACTAAAAATGTCGGCAATAACGAATCGTCCAGCATCAAGGTGAATCAGACCCATCAGGTCGGCCAGGATCGCAGCGTTGAGGTCGGGCAGGATGAAACCCATTACGTCAAAAGAAATCAGGTCTGGACCGTGGATGGCAAACAGGATGTCACGGTCACGAAAGAACAAACGATCACCGTGAAAGAAAATCAGACGGAGACTTTCCAGAAAAATCAGACGGTGTCGGTGACAAAAGATCAGATGCAAATCGTCAGCGGTGCACTGACTCATCAAACCACCGGCGCGGTGATCCACACTTCGGACGCAAGCATTACACTGCAATGTGGCAACAGCAGCGTTGAAATCACGCCTGACAGTATCACACTGCAAACCGGTGCTTCGTCAATCAAACTGGACAACACCGGCATTTTCCAGAATGGTACCAAAATCAAACTGAATTAGGAAGGTGCTTTATGTCTCAGTTAATGCAACAAAAAATCAGTGAGCTGGATATGGCGCTGACTGAGTTTACCATGCAGCCGGAGAAGCGGATTTTACTGCTCCATGCAACGGATAACGACTTTAAGGTAGCCTATCAATTTTTATCGATGCGGGCAGCATATAAAATAGAGTCTGTTGATGTCATTGTCCTGGCAGATTCGCCGTTTACAGAAGCTGAGCAGTATGCCAATCAGGCGGTGGTTGCGTTATGCCAGGCTTATGATCGCCTCAAGCCTTTATTACCTATCGGGGATCCTGAATTTCCGGATGAGCCATCGTTACCTGACTGGCAGCCGGAATTTATTGCTGATGACGGGGAAACCGGTATCGCGCGTTTCAACCGGCTAACACAGGAATTGACGCACCTTTACGGAGATTACTTCGATAAGCTGATGCTTTTCTTTATTCCGCCAACCGTTGCTTCTGCGGATGAATGGGTCTTATGTATGACCGCGCTGGCAGAACAGCTCACCAATAAAATCCGTCTGGGCCTGATTGACAACCTCACCCCTTTTTCACCGCTCCGGCAGGTACTGGATTTGCCGGATTCATCCATTGAGCAGGTCTGTTTTCAGGGGCAAAGCTACGACATGATGCTCGGGGTTCTTGATGAGCTGGCGCAACAGGATGAGCTGGTAGATTACCGGCGTTATCTGACCCAAACCTTTCAGTATCAGTCGCAGCAGGCACCGGAAAAAGCATTACAGGCGGCGCAGTCCGCATTACAGATTGCACAGCAACAGCAACTGAAAGAAGCGCAGGTGGTGGCACTGACGGCGCTCTATGCCACCTGTGTCAGCCTGCAGGATTATGAGCAGGCGCAGCAGCATACCCGGCAGGCATTATCTGTCGCGCAAACGGTGACAACCGAAGAACTGCCAGCCCGGGACCAGCTGGAAGCCATGGCTTATATCAATCTGGCAACGGCTGAGTTTCTCAGCTGCCGTTATGACCCGAGTGCTGCAAGCTATCTTGCTGCCGCGCAATTATTTCAGCATCAGGAAAACTGGATGATGTCGTATGAGAGCCTGCGGATGCGGGTGCTTTGCCTGACGCGGCTGAAACAGTATGACAAAGCATGGGAATCCGGTGCGGATGCGCTGGTTGCGGTATACCAAACACCTGAAGATTTATGGCAGAGCGGTACGTTGGCTTATCTGGGTAAAAATATGCAGCAGATCAGCCCCCGGCAGCCAAAAGACGAACAGCAAATTTTTTCAGCACATATGGCAGAACTGCTGGGAGAGCAGTGGCAGCAACTGACTGATGCGATCGATATGCCGGATTTGCCACCACAACAAGAAGGGAGTATCGCCTGATGGAAACCCTCAATCATCTGACGCCGGAACAGCTTGAGTTACAGGCAAAGCAATTGTTGAATGAACAACTGAAGCAGCAATTACAGCCCGGAGACCAGCCGATACACGAAGCATTGTTGAATCCTGTCTATCATCAGGCGTTTGCTCAGGCCTTTGTCAGTGCCAGTCTGAAAACACCAGGGGTTCAAACGATCTCTGAACCTTTACAACGTTATTTATCTCAGAGTGTATTAGCGCCGCAGGTACAGCAATTTAATGCAAAAGTGGCCGCAGCTTTAGCGGCTCAGGCACAAACTCCGGCGCAACTGGCACAGCAACTGCTGGCTCCGGATGTACTGGCGATTGATGAAGATGATCCGAAACTGGCTGCCTCTGAAGCGTCAGATGAGGCGGTGGGGGATATGACTGAGGCGACCGCAGCTGAGACGGACAATCAATCCGTTGCTGAGATAAAACAGCAAACCGCTGCTGAATCTGATTTATCAGAGAGGGAGCCGGTTGCTGAATCCTCATCTGTTGAGACACAGCAACATAAAGCCACTTCTCAATCAGAAACGGCAGCCGTTGCTGAGCATCCTGCACAGACTGAGAATTCATCATCAACCGGACAGCGTGCATCGCAAACTGACAGTTCAGCTCAAACACAAAAGAATACTGCGCAGGGCACCACGACACAGGCTGGCAGTACACCGGCGGCAGAATCCACATCATCCGCTTCGCCGGTCACCGAAGCTCCGCAACAGGCGCAGGTAACTACTGCGCCGGAAAACCGCGGACAAACGATTAATCAGATAAAATCCGGGGAAATGGAGACAGGCAGTCCGCTGGCGAACCAGGCTCTTGCCGCTTTGGGTGGGGCGATGCAGGAGCTGGAGAATGCCGGGACCGCGCTGGGGAAAGTGACCGGTGCACTCGGGCTGGCTTCAGCTGGCAGCCCCAGCGTGAAACACTTTGACCCGGTGATGGGTGTGGATGTTCATCTACTCGATTGCCCTCAGCCAACACCAATACCGGCTCCCTATATTGCGATGGTATTTGATTCCGGAGAATATATGGCTGAAGCGGCACAGGCCTGCTCAGCCGTTGGTTTGGGTGGCGTGGCAAAAGTGGCGGGTATGCTGGGTGGCTCCATTTATATAAATCAGTTTCATAAAGGCATGGCGTCAAGTGAAATGAAAAATATGCCACATACGCCATGGCATAACCCGGGAACCTTTAATGAAGGGGAAATCTTTATGGGTTCCTCTTCGGTGCTGACCGAAGGTGAACCGTTCAGCTATCAGGCGTTGCCGGGGCTGGACTGTAGCATGGTCGGTATTCCGACACCCGGCCGGGGAGATAAACCGAAAAAAACGCTGGCAATGGTGCTGCCGACCAGTATGCAATTGCCGTTACCACAACCCATGCCGGTGATCGTGGGTGGTGCGCCAACCATTTCAATGACGGCACTGGCGATGAAAGGCGTGATGAAAGGTGCCGGAGCGATTGGTAAAAAAGTGGCGAAGAAAGCCGGTGGGGCCGGAAAAAAACTTGGGGCTGCGGTCAAAAAATGGCAGAAAAAAAGCCGGGTGTGGAAAGCGATTAGCGGTAAATGTCATAAGGCTGCCGATAAGGTTTTCGATCAGAAATTACTGAAAAAATGTGACAATTTCCGGGAAGGTGTACACAACGCAATCTGTACCCTGACCGGTCACCCGATTGATGTGATTGCCGGTTATGTGACAACGGAACAGCAAACTGATATCTCACTGCCGGGGCCAATGCCGTTTGTCTGGCAGCGCTGTTATTACTCAGACAGTAGTTATCAGGGGCAATTGGGTTACGGTTGGCACCATAGTTACGACTATGCACTGCTCGATAATCACACTGACTATCTGTTGATTCAGTTACCTGATGGCCGCGCCTGCGGTACATTGCGGCCAAAACCGGGTAAACCGAGCCTGATGCCCGATATCCGGATGCATTTGTGTGTTGATAAACAAGGCACTTATTATCTTCAGGATTATTACGGCACGCAATATTACTTCGCGCAGGGATCCTTTTATGACGAAGAAAACTCCGGCCGGCGTTTCCCGTTATCCTGCATTCAGGACAGTCACCACAATCAGATTCGCTTCTGTTACCACGAGCATAATGGCCATCTGTATGCGATTTTTGACAGTGCCGGCCGGCGGCTGAATGTTTCCACCGATAAATATGGCCGGGTTACCGGGATTGGGCTGGATGATGGCCGCAACTCACATCCACTGGTGAGTTACGTGTATCAGGATCTGGATTTGGTACAGGTGCTGGACGCGAAGCATCAGCCGTTCAGTTATCAGTATCAGAACCACCTGCTGGTCAAAGAAACTAACCGGGTTGGCACAACTTATCACTTCCGCTGGGATGATGTCAGCAAGGGGGTGAAAGCCCGGGCGATCGCGACCTGGGGACGCAGTGAATCTTATCCGGAGCCCTTTTATGTCCGGGAACTGCACTACGATGATGACAAGCGTATTACCACAGTGACTGATGGGCGGGAAACCAGCATGGTTTACCACTGGCATCCGGTGCTGCCGGTGGTCAGTCAGGAAGTCGATCCGCTGGGTCACTCTACCCGTTATACCTTTGATGATTACCATAATCTGATCGGTACCACCGATGCGATGGGGTATCGCACTGCGTCTGAATACGATATTGCGAACCGGTTGATCTCAGAGACGGATGCCAAAGGCAATCAGACGGAATACATCTATCCGGAGCCTGGGGAAGATGCGCTGATTGATGGCCGGGTGATTGAAATTCATCAGGGGAAAAGCACCACCATCTTCAGCTACAACCCTCAGGGTGCAATGATTTGTCGCAAAAGTGACAGTGAATGGATTGAGCTGGACTACCATACTACCGGGCAGTTGCAGTCTGCGGTCAATAAAACTGCCGGGATTCAGCTGCTGAAATATGATTATGATGAGCATGGACTGCTTCGCACGGTATATGACAGTGACAATCAGCCAACTCGTTACGAATACAACCTGAGCGGGCTGGTGACTAAAGTCAGCAGTGCCTGCTTTGGAGAAACTGTGTTGCAGTATGACGCCTGTGGCAACCTGACGGAACGTCAGCATCAGAGCATGGCCGCAGAGCAGTTTGTCTATAATGCTGAAGGGCAGGTGAGCCGATATCAGGATGCCAGTGGCGCGGTGACTGAACTCGACTATCAGGGGTTGCCGTTTATCTGCTGTCGCACCCATGCCGATGGCCATGAACTGCATTATGAATACGACAGTGAGCTGAACCTGACGGCGCTGGTGAATGAAAACCGTGAGCGTTACGAGCTGCATTACGATGAGAAGGAGCGGCTGATTCAGGAAAAGGCGTTCGATGGCAGTACCGTCAGCTATCAGTATGCGCCGAACGATTTTCTGACCCGGCGTCAGGAAGGTGAACTGGGCTGGCAGCAGCATATCCGCGACCCGCTGGGCCGGTTAGAGAAAATCCTGTATCAGGACGGCGACTGTAGTCAGTTCAGTTATGATGAGCAGGGACGTTTGACTGAAGCTGGCAATAATCATCATATTACCCAATTTGAATATAACGACCAACACCAGTTAACGGCGCAAATTCAGGACGGTCAGCGAATTGCGTATGAGACCCAGCCAACCCATCACAGCCTGACCCTGCCCAATGGCCAGTGCCTGACGTATCACATTAGTGCCGGGCATAAACTCAGCCATATCAGTATCGATGGCAACGTGCTGTCCCGCTACGACTATGATGAGAAAGGGTTTGAGATTAAACAAAGTCTGGGCGCGATGACTCTGTTGCAGTCCTATGACCCTTATGGGCGACTGATTGAACAACGGGGAGAACATGCGCATCAGCCACAGCCGCTAACACGGCGTGGTTATGCTTATGATAAAGCCGGACGGGTGGCACAGATTCAGCGTCAGTTCGGTGGGCTACAAACCTTTGATTATGATAACCGGGGCCGGTTGCAACAAACCACGACCGGGGAGCAGCATCAGCAATATCGGTTTGATGCAGCAGGAAATCTGTTCCATGACGATCCGGCAGCAGACAATGGTCGTCAGCCGGTTTACACCCTGCACTTCAACAGCGGCAAAACTGATGGCGCAGCGTCGTATGTCCGGCATAATCAGCTGACCCGCAATGGGGAGCGGCATTGCCAATATGATGAATATGGGAATCGTATTCTCGAATCTTATGGCAATGGCACCTCACAGACCCGTTATTTCTATAACACGCAAAATCAGCTGACGGTGTTACAGAAAACCGTCGCCAGTCACACCACGCTGGTGATGAACTTTACTTATGATGCGCTGGGGCGGCGTTGCGCGAAATTCGTCACTGAGTATCACAATAATCAGCCGGTCAGACAGACCCGAACCAGTTTTCTGTGGGATGGTGATGTGTTGCTGGCGGAGCAGCAGAGCGAAACCGATCTGTTACAGGGAGAAGAGTTACCGCCGGTTTCATTTGCGCAACCGGATGTGGTGTATATTCACCGGCCAAACAGTTTTGAACCCCTGATGCAGCTGCGCCCGCCCGCAGCAGAAGACCTGCCTGAAGATGATATTCTTCCGCCGCCGCAGTTCAGTGTCTATTATTACCTCAACGACCATCTGGGCACGCCACAGGAACTGCTGGATAAACGGGGCAATATTGTCTGGCAGGCACTGACCAGCCCGTACGGCATGCTGGAGAAGCTGAAAGAAAATAAAGTCTCCAACCCGATTCGGCTACCCGGTCAGTATGCGGACGAAGAATCCGGGTTGCACTACAACCGGTTCCGCTATTATCATCCACAGGATGGGTGTTACCTCAACAGAGATCCGATCGGTTTATTGGGTGGGCTGAATCTGTATGATTATCCACGGGATCCGGTCAACTGGGGGGATCCGCTGGGGCTTGCAAAATTATTTGAACTTGGCACATACGGTAGTTTGAATGGTGGTTCAAATGTTGGTGATGGATTACAAGCTCACGAGATGATTAGGCATGAATTCTTAAAACAACAAGGCTTAGCTGGAGAATCAAGATTATCAGGAAATCCTTCTATAGCTTTAGATTTAGATCACCATACCAGAGGTATTGGCAAAGATACCAGAAAGATTGGGGGAGTCCATTTCCATGAACAGCAAATTCGTGCTGAGAAAGGACTTGGTCCTAATGATTTTCTTCCAACAATCAAAGGCGAACTGGATATTACATCTGAAGCTATGAGAAGAACAGGAATCCCTGAAGATAAAATATCTCTTCTTAGAAAAGATGCAGTTGAATTTTATAATGATAGAGTTGAAGTTTCGAAGAAAAAATTGAAATGTTAGGGGGTATAAAATGAGCATTGTTTTCAAAATTAATAAAGTAACAGATGATTATAAAGGAATAACATTTGGCGGTAGTGAATATACTCAAAAAGGTTGGCCAAAAAATCCTAATGGAGAGAGTCTCGAATTACTATGCTCTATAGATAGTAATATGGTTAATCAGAATTTGAGTGAAGATTTGTTTCCCCATGATACATATATATATGTGTATTCAACTTATAATGAAGGATATTTTTTAGATGATATTACTTATTTTGGTGATGCAGAAGAGTTGGAATATTTAAAACAAGGGTATACTAAAGTTGTTGTTACAAAAGAAGCTCATACAATTGGAAATGAAGCAAAATCAGTGAATGTTGACATAGATAAGTTCGAAATAGATGATGACTCATTTCCTGCTTTTTCTTTTTTATCAAAACATTTACCGAAAGGTTTGTCTGGTATTGAAGGGCTGCTCAATGATTATTATTTTGTTGGTCAGTTCTACTCATCAGATATACCTATAAAAAATGGTGGAGTTTTAGGGTTATCCGATGCTAATGGCTATCTTTTTTTGAGAAAAGAGTTTGAAGAAGGAGAAGATAGCGGACTTTTTTTTGTTCAAACAGCTTAATCCTCCACAGCGAGACTGTTCATTATTTTGTGTCATGCCCATTTTTATAAATCCAGATATTGAGTGTGAGTCGGGCTGGGAAATGGATGCTCAACAGAGACATCGTCAGATTCCTGTTTTGTACCGGATGCGAGTTATTATCGACCACAAAATAGTCTCGCCAAATGTGAGTGTTTACAGCGTCAAAACCACCTCTGCAAATATCCAACAAACTCAGAAACCCTGGGTGCGATATGCTTTCTCCCCGCATAGAAGGCATATAACACCAGATCTTCCGGTTCTGCTTCGGTGGGGATGATTTCCAGCTGGCCGGTTTCAATCTCCTGCTGGCAGGAGAGCTGCGGTAATATGGCAAATCCGAGCCCGGCGATGGCTGCGGATTTCGCAATGTGGCCGCTGTTCACTTTCAATGAGGTATTCACATGCTGGCGGATTGGGTGTTGGTTTTTATGTTTGAAAATCCACGGGCAGCCTTCCAGCGCAGTCAGGCTACTGATGCAGGGAAGACGGGTGAAATCGTGCAAATGAAAAGGTTTACCGCAGCGGGCGATTAACTGTGGTGATGCGACGACGACACTGTTTAAACGAAATATTTCTCTGGCGATCCAGCCGCTGTCTGTCAGCGAACCACGCTGATATTGCAGGATGACATCAAAGCCATCGAGCAGGGTTTCTCTGGCGCTGACACTGGTTTCGCAGCTGAGCGAGATACCCGGATGACTGACACAGAATGAGGTGATGGCATTGGCCAGTTCAGGAATATCCGGAACCAGAATTTTCAGCTGACCTGACAGCGCCTGAGATTGTGTACTGACGTCTTCCAGTGCATCGTGAAGCGCAGTGAATAACCGTTTCGTTGCCGTATACAGTTGTTCGCCACTGCCGGTTGGCGACACCCGGCGGGTGGTTCGTTCCAGTAAGCGTGTTCCCAGCTTTTCTTCCAGTAACGCCACATGACGGCTGACATTCGATGTTGGCAGTACCAGCTGTTCTGCGGCTTGCTTAAAACTCTGATGTTCGTAGACACTGTGAAAGCTTTTCAGCCAGAGTGGGTCAATCTGGTCAATCATTTTATTTTTATTATCCTGTTTTATTGGATAATGAAACCTGAATCAGCCACTTTATCTCTGAATGTGGGTTTATACAATGTGCTTTTCACTGTTTCCGTTTACTTTTCCTGCTTAATTTTTCCGGTATAGCGGGGATCTCATCCGATAAGGACACTTATGTTAAACCCGCTTCATTTGATAAAAACAAAATGTCATGGTGCCGTCTGCCTCTGTTTCATGGCTCAGTTTCTGGCCGCGCTTGATGCACTGATAATTGTGCCGTTGAGTGCCGACATCGTGCTGGATGCCGGGGTGCCAGCTGCACGGGCCGGTTATCTGACCACGGCTTATTCACTGGCTGCCGCTGCTGCCGGGTTGATTTTGAACGTTTCTCAGGATAAACGGCGGGAAAAACGCAGAATACTGCTTTATCTTGCAGGGATCTCAGTGGCAACTCTCAGCCTTTCATTGGTAAATCATTTTGGTTTGATGCTGGTGATGCGCATGGTGGCTGGTTTCTTTGGCGGCGGGCTGACTTTAGTCAATCTGAACTATGTGCTGATGCTATCGACGGATCAAAACAAGAAACAGCAGACGGCGACTGTACTGAGTGCCTTTCCGCTGGCACTGGCCGTGGGTGTGCCGGGGTTGCTGTTTGTTGCGGCTGATCACTGGCGTTCCGGTTTTGTCTGCCTTGGTTTGATGCTCGCTGGTCTGTTGATGTGTGTCTGGCGGGGATTACCGTCTTCATCTGCGACGGAGAAGGCCCGGAAACAGAGGAAAGAGTGCGGTAAAGAACGTGAAGAGACATTAGTGACTCAGGCACCACCGCTGAATGACGGCCTGCTATGGCTTTCTGTCGGGGTTATTTTTGCTGCAATACTGAGTACTTTTATGGTGTCAACCCAGTATCCGGTGATGCTACAGGTGAATTTTGGTGTTTCGGAACATCTGCTGAGCGGATGCTATATTCTGAGTGGTGCATGTTCTTTTCTGACTGTGCAGCTATATGGCAGGGTTTCGGCTGCAAATTTTCCGGCACACCGGGTGATTTGGTTGCTTTCTGTGCTGATGATGGTTGCAACCTGGGCCGGATTTTATGCATCCGGACCGCAGATCGCAGCGAGCGGTTTTGTGATTTTTGTTGTGGTCAGTGCCTCGCGGACACTGATACTGATGACGGAAGTGATCAGTACTTTACCGCTCCGGGAGCGGATGAAAATGATGGGTCTGCAAAATTTACTTCAGCATCTGGCGGTGGGGATTGGCGGGGCGCTGGGGAGTTTACTGATCGTCACACTGGCCGGGCAGCGGTTAGATTTTACCGGTATGCTGCAGGTTGGGTTGCCATTCATGTTGTGTTCACCGCTGTTATGGCAGTTGAGATCCCGAATGTTATGCAGATCTGAAGAAGCCGTGAACAGAAAAGAAGCAAGCTGATAAACGAAGATGATATCTTAACCAATCAGGAGGAAAAACAATGAAAATCAGCCGATTGGATCATTTGGTACTGACCGTGAGAGATATTCCGGCGACCGTTGATTTTTATTCCCGGGTGCTGGGAATGGAGGTGGTGACCTTTGCCCAGGGACGAACCGCTCTCATCTTTGGACAGCAAAAAATCAACCTGCATCAGTCAGGGCGTGAATTTGAGCCCAAAGCCGGATGTGTGATGCCGGGAAGTACTGATCTCTGTTTTATTCTCGAACAATCGCTCGCACATGCGGTTGAAGTTCTGGAAAAACATGGCGTGCCGTTAATTGACGGGCCGGTTGAACGGACCGGCGCGGTGGGGAAAATCCGTTCTGTGTATTTCAGAGACCCGGATCAAAACCTGATCGAAGTCTCTGAATATCTGAGTCAGTCGGGTTCAGCGCCTGAAGATTTACGCCCGTCAGGTGAGTTTGAATGGCCTTAACAGGCAGCATCCGGCTGGTCCGGATGCTGCCTGTTGGTGAAGGTAAATAATTGATTAAATCCAGCTATTTGTTCAGATAAGCGGTGACTGAATCGACAATCCCGGCGGCGTCCAGCCCCAGTTCTGCATGGAGTTCTTCCTGCGTTCCCTGAGCGACAAACTGATCCGGCAGGCCAAGATTGAGGACCGGCAGAATACATTTTTCCTGCATCAGGAACTCGATGACACCCGCACCGGCACCACCGGCGATGACATTCTCTTCGACAGTGACCAGCACATCATGCGTTGCAGCCAGATTGCGAATCAAATCTTCATCCAGTGGTTTCACAAAGCGCATATCGGCAACAGTGGCATTGAGTGTTTCAGCCGCTTTCAGTACGTTGGGCAGTAGTGTACCGAAGCTGAGAATTGCCACCTTGTCACCGCTGCGAACCTGCCGTCCCCGGCCGATCTCCAGCGCGGTGAACTCAGCCTGAATCTCTGCGCCGCAGCCTTTACCGCGCGGATAACGGATGGCGGCTGGCCCCTGATGAAGATGGCCGGTATACAGCATCTGGCGACATTCATTCTCATCACTTGGTGCCATAATCGTCATGTTCGGAATACAGCGCAGAAAGCTTAAATCAAAAGCGCCCTGATGGGTCTGACCGTCTGCACCGACTAATCCGGCCCGGTCAATCGCGAACATCACCGGTAAGTCCATAATTGCCACATCATGAATCAGCTGATCATAGCCGCGTTGTAAGAAGGTTGAATAAATGGCAACGATCGGATGTTGTCCGCCAATCGCCATACCGGTTGCCAGTGTGACTGCGTGTTGTTCCGCGATCGCTACATCAAAGTATTGTTCCGGATACTCTTTGGAAAAGCGGACCATCCCGGAGCCTTCGCGCATGGCCGGGGTGATCGCCATCAGTTTTGGATCTTCTGCAGCCATGTCACACAGGAAATCACCAAAGACTTTCGAGAAAGTCGGCTCCGGTGAACTGACTTTAGGCAGCGATGTTTCATCCGGGTTGAATTTTGGCACGCCATGATAACCAATCGGATCTTTTTCAGCCGGTTCGTAACCTTTACCTTTTTTGGTCATGATGTGCAGAAATTGCGGCCCTTTCAGTTCCCGCATGTTTTTCAGGGTTTTGACCAGTTCCACTACATCGTGACCATCAACCGGACCAATATAGTTAAAGCCAAGTTCTTCAAACAGTGTGCCGGGAACCACCATGCCTTTGAGGTGTTCTTCGGTTTTTTTCGCCAGCCGCTGAATCGGCGGGATACCGGAAAGCACTTTTTTACCGCCTTCACGGATAGAAGTGTATAAATGGCCGGAAAGCAGCTGAGCTAAGTGATTATTCAGCGCGCCGACATTTTCCGAAATCGACATTTCGTTATCGTTGAGTACCACCAGCATATCAGGATGCAGATCGCCGGCATGGTTCATCGCTTCAAACGCCATACCCGCAGTAATCGCTCCATCACCGATCACGCTGACCACTTTTCTGGATTGATTTTCCCGCTCAGCACTGATGGCCATCCCTAAACCTGCGCTGATTGATGTGGAAGAATGCCCGACAGACAAGGTGTCATACTCACTTTCTTCACGCCACGGGAAGGGATGAAGCCCGTCTTTCTGCCGGATGCTGGACATTTGATCCCGCCGTCCGGTCAGAATTTTATGCGGATACGCCTGATGGCCGACATCCCAGATCAGTTGATCAAATGGCGTGTTATAAACGTAATGCAGGGCGACGGTGAGTTCAACCGTGCCCAGACCGGAGGCCAGATGCCCGCTCGACTGGCTGACAGAAGTGAGCAGGTAAGTTCTGAGTTCTTCACATAGCTTCGGCAGCATATCTTTCGGGAGCTGTCGCAGCTCATCCGGAGTATTTGCTAATGCCAGTGTCGGATATTTTGAAATATCAAGAGTCATAGGTGACGCGCTTATCGTGTAATTAATTTTTGCGCTCGATGACATATCGGGCGAATTTTTCTAATAAATCTGTGTTGTAAGGTATCTCTGCTAAAGCCTGAATGGCTTCATCAAATAATGCAAAAGCTTTTTGTTGTGCGCCGTCCAGTCCCAGCAGAGCAGGGTATGTGCTTTTGTTAAGTTTATCATCAGAGCCTTGTGGTTTTCCAAGAGTTTGTGTATCACTGATGATATCCAGAATGTCATCCTGCACCTGGAATGCCAGGCCGACGGCACTGGCGTATTGTTTCAGCATCGGCAGTATTTCATGACCGGCCGGCCCGGCTGCAAGTGCACCAAGCTGTACTGCGCAAGTGATCAGAGCGCCTGTTTTGTGCCGGTGAATCGTTTCGAGTTCATCCAGACCCACAGCCCTGTTTTCAGCGCTGAGATCCAGTGCCTGTCCGATGCACATACCAGACGCGCCGGATGCCTGAGCCAGCATCTGAATCATGTGGATTCGGTTCGGTTCTGCATCCGGAGACAAATCACCCTCTGATAAAATGGAGAATGCCAGGGTTTGAAGTGCATCTCCGGTTAAAATGGCAGTGGCTTCATCAAACTTTACATGGCAGGTTGGATGACCGCGCCGCAGGCTGTCGTTGTCCATTGCCGGTAAATCATCATGAATCAGAGAATAAGCATGAATACATTCAATCGCGCAAGCCGGCGTATCGAGATGTGCCGTAGCGCTGCCAAGCATTTCACCTGTTGCGTAGACAAGAAACGGTCTGGCCCGTTTACCACCAAGCAACAGCCCGTACCGCATTGCCTGAATCAGCGATTGATTCTGGTGCGGTAAGCGTTCGAGCCACTGGTTTAACTGCTGATTGTTTCGTTTCTGGTATGTGTTTAAGGTGTCTATCATATATCTGGTTGTCACCGGTTTAGCTGTCGGCGTTATCGCCTGAGCCGGAAAAGTCATCTAACGGGGCGGTATCACTGTCATTAAGTAATATTTTAACACGTTGTTCTGCTTCAGAAAGTTTTGCCTGTCCTGCCCGGGTCAGTGCAATGCCTCTTTCAAATGTTTTCAAAGCATCTTCCAGTGGTAAATCACCGCCTTCAAGCTGGCTGACGAGTGTTTGCAGCTCTTCGATGGTGGCTTCGTAGGACATATTTTCAGGTTTCTTATTAGCCATGTCTGTTCCGGTCTTTATCGCGATGTGTGGAAAGTTACCCCAGGCCGAAGGGATGGTCAAATAGAACCCGTCCGAATTTAAATCTGCAAAGATAAAAATTTTCCAGGTTCACGGAATCCGGGGCTCGTATTTGATATCTATTCTGTCGGATTCATTCATGAAATCCTTGAACACCCCTGCTACGCTCTAAGAAACAGATTTACATGAGATAATTTTTCAGTTGTATTTTTAACGGTCGTTTCAGTATAAACTGACGAGGTTCTTCAATAATTTTATTAAAGATTTGATGAAATTGCCGATATTTGAGTCAGAGAACTCTCAAAAAGTGAATGGTAGCATGAGGAGTGCTTCGTGGATTTAGCAACACTGATTGGCCTGGTTGGCGGCTTGGGTTTTGTCGTCATGGCGATGATTTTGGGTGGCGGACTGATGATGTTTGTCGATGTCACCTCTGTTTTGATTGTTATCGGCGGTTCATTTTGCGTCGTGATGATGAAGTTTACTCTGGGGCAGTTTTTTGGTGCCGCTAAAATTGCAGTGAAGGCATTCATGTTTAAAGTGGATGAGCCTGAGGAATTAATTGCCAGAATCGTTGAAATGGCAGATGCTGCGCGTAAAGGCGGATTTCTTGCTTTGGAAGAGATGGAAATCACTAACAGTTTCATGCAAAAAGGCATTGATTTGCTGGTGGATGGCCATGATGCTGACGTGGTTCGTGCTGCGTTGCAAAAAGATATTCTTCTGACAGAAGAGCGGCATGAGTCTGGCGCAAGTGTGTTTAAGGCTTTTGCTGATGTGACTCCGGCGATGGGAATGATCGGGACACTGGTTGGTCTGGTTGCGATGTTGTCAAACATGGATGACCCGAAATCTATCGGGCCGGCGATGGCGGTTGCGTTGTTGACAACGTTATATGGTGCAATTCTGGCGAACATGGTGTTTTTCCCGATTGCGGATAAATTGTCGCTGCGTCGCGGACAGGAAACGTTGAATCGCCGTTTGATTATGGACGGTGTACTGGCCATTCAGGACGGACAAAACCCTCGGGTGATTGACAGCTATCTGAAGAATTACCTCAGTGAAGGTAAGCGGATGATTGACGTTGACAATGAATAATTCCGGAGAATGACGTAATGGATGAAGAAGAGAATTGTAAATGTCCGCCCCCCGGTGCACCTGCCTGGATGACGACGTTTTCCGATTTGATGTCGCTGTTGATGTGCTTTTTCGTATTGCTGCTTTCATTTTCCGAGATGGATGTTCTGAAGTTCAAACAGATCGCAGGGTCGATGAAGTTTGCGTTTGGTGTGCAGAACCGGCTGGAAGTGAAAGATATTCCGAAAGGAACCAGCGTGATTGCTCAGGAATTCCGTCCGGGCCGGCCGGAGCCGACTCCGATTGACGTGATCATGCAGCAAACGATAGATATCACCCAGCAAACACTTGAATTTCAGGAAGGTGATGAAGACTAGGCGGGTGGTACGCAACGGGAAGCCGGTGATTTGACCGGAGGACAGTCTCCGGAGGATTCTACCAAAGACAATCAGAACGAAGAATCGATTGAGGAGCGTCAGCAGGAATCCGTTTCTACCGTTGATGAAATGGAAGTGGTTTCTGAAAATATTAAGCAGGCACTTTCCCGTGAGATTGAGCAGGGTGCGATTGAAGTTGAGAATTTAGGTCAGGAGATCGTTATCCGGATTCGTGAAAAAGGCGCATTCCCGAAAGATTCAGCATTCCTGCAACCGAAATTCAGACCGCTGGTCAGACAGATTGCAGAGTTGGTGAAAGATGTACCGGGTGTTGTCCGGATTTCCGGCCATACTGATAATCAGCCGCTTGATTCAGAACTGTATCGTTCAAACTGGGATCTTTCCGCGCAGCGTGCGGTTTCTGTTGCTCAGGAAATGGAGAAAGTTCCTGACTTTGATCACGGGCGGCTTGAAGTGCGGGGCATGGCGGATACGCAGCCTGTTGCTTCCAACGATACTGCGTTAGGCCGGTCGGAAAACCGTCGTGTGGAAATCAGTATCTTGCAGGGTAAACCTTTGTATAGTGATGAAGTGAAGGCTGTCACGCCGGATCAGACGAATCAGTAATCCATTCCAATCCCATATGGTGATATTAAAGGCAGGCTGTCAGAGCCTGCCTTTTGTTTTTTCTGCACCAGTGTTTTTCCTGTCAGGGTTTCCTCATTTCCCTCATCTCATGTATAATCTTGCGCCTTCATCAATGAGTGTTTGCTGTACTTCAGATGAAAGTACCCCAGACGTATGTGTAAGTTTTTATCCGGATTGCGAAGTATCTTATGAAATTTATTGTTAAACCTCATCCTGAAATCTTTGTGAAAAGTGAATCAGTCCGTAAACGTTTTACGAAAATTCTTGAGTGTAATATTCGCAATATCGTAAAGAGCCGGACAGAATCTGTTGCTGTTTATAATCGTCGTGATCACATTGAGGTGACGGCTGTTTCCGATCAGTATTATCAGGAAGTGGTGGAAATTCTTACGCATACGCCGGGCATTCACCATGTCCTGGAAGTCGAGCAATCGGAATTCACCGATTTACATGACATTTATCAGCAGGTCTTAGCGCATCACCGTCACAATATCGAAAATAAGACATTTGTGGTTCGGGCTAAGCGACGTGGTAAGCATGACTTTACCTCAATTGAACTGGAACGCTATGTTGGCGGTGGCCTGAATCAGGCTGTTGAAAGTGCTAAGGTTAAGCTGAACAAACCTGATATCACCATTAAGGTTGAAATTGCAGATGATAAGCTGAACCTGATTATTGCCAGACATAAAGGGTTAGGTGGCTTTCCTCTGGGAACACAGGAAGATGTGTTGAGCCTGATTTCCGGCGGGTTTGATTCCGGGGTTTCCAGCTATCTGCATATCAAACGTGGCTCAAAAGTTCATTACTGCTTCTTCAATCTGGGTGGGCCGGCACACGAAATCGGCGTGAAACAGGTCGCCTCTTATCTGTGGAATAAATATGGTTCATCGGCAAAAGTCCGGTTTATTTCGGTCGACTTTGAACCGGTTGTGGCCGAAATTCTGGAAAAAGTCGATGACGGTCAGATGGGCGTGGTGCTTAAGCGGATGTTTATGCGGGCTGCGGGCATGATTGCAGAACGTTTTGGTATTCAGGCGTTAGTCACCGGAGAAGCGTTAGGCCAGGTATCCAGCCAGACACTAACCAATTTGCGTCATATTGATGGTGTAACAGATCGGTTGATTTTGCGTCCGCTGATTAACTGGGACAAAGAAGATATCATCAATCTGGCCAGAGATATTGGCACAGAAGATTTTGCCAAAACCATGCCGGAATACTGTGGTGTGATTTCCAGAAAGCCGACGGTCAAAGCGGTAAAAGAAAAGCTGGAAGCGGAAGAAGATAATTTTGACTTCTCCATTCTGGACGATGTGGTACATCAGGCGCGTCAGATGGATATCCGTGATATCGAAAAAGAAAGTCAGCAGGAAGTACCGGATATTGAGCTGGTCGATGCGGTGAATGAGCATGCGGTAGTGCTCGATATCCGCAGTCCGGATGAAGAAGACGAGCATCCGCTGGAGATTGATGGTGTCGAAGTTCGTCACTTACCTTTCTATAAACTGGCAACTCAGTTTGGCGATTTAGATCAGTCTAAAACTTATCTGCTTTATTGTGCTCGTGGTGTGATGAGTCGTTTGCAGGCGCTTTATCTGAAAGAGCAGGGGTTCGATAACGTGAAAGTTTACCGGCCAACTGCGTAAGTTTATCCCCGGTTTATATACCGTTTGATTAAAGCAATAGATTGAGCAGCCTTCGGGCTGCTTTTTTGTGTTCAACGGATTTTGTGTTCAGCGGATTGTTTGTATGATTTTTCATCAATAAATATAGTGTCAACAGGTTTGAATTCAATGAGAGGAAAAACAGGTTTTCAGGGTGGGCAAATACAAAAACGCACCGCCATAAAGGCGGTGCAAACATTTGACAGACAGGTCAAAATTTAATACAGGAAGTATGTTTCTATAACATATTCGTTACAAAAACGGTGGTAAATACCACCAGACTCGAAATACGAGCTTGCAAACACAACATCGCAACACAAAGTCTAATGATTCACAAGGGAATCAAGCCGTTAAGACTTGTTTGCGGGGCAGAATATAGAATTTTTCTGGAGGTCTCACAACGGACAAATTATAATGCTTCGCATTAAAAAAACTAATCCGTAATTTTAGGACGAAAGTGTGAATAAAAAATTACCACCACTAAATTCATTACGTGTTTTTGAATCGGCTGCACGTCACTTAAGTTTTACCAAGGCTGCTGAAGAATTGTTTGTGACCCAGGCTGCAGTGAGCCATCAAATCAAATCACTAGAAGAGTTTCTTGGGATTAAGCTTTTTATCAGAAGAAATCGCTCTTTATTACTAACAGATGAAGGACAAAATTATTTTTTCGATATCAAAGATGTTTTTACCTTTATTCAGGATGCGACGAATAAATTGCTGGAACGGAGTGAAAAAGGCGCTTTAACCATTAGTTTGCCTCCCAGTTTTGCTATTCAATGGCTGGTGCCGCGTTTGGCGGACTTTAACCGGCAGCAGCCTGATATTGATGTTCGGATAAAAGCAGTTGATAAGTATGAAGGGTCATTGCTTGATGATGTCGATGTTGCTATTTATTACGGCAAAGGGCTTTGGCCCGGCCTGAGGGCTGATAAGTTGTATCAGGAGTTTTTAATACCGCTGTGTGCCCCGTCTTTAATCCATGAAGGTTATGCGTTTCAGTCACTGAATGATCTGCAGCACCACACGCTATTACATGACGAATCCCGCAAAGACTGGCAACAGTTTACAAGGGAAAACGGGTTAGAACTTGAAAATGTGAATTATGGCCCTATTTTCAGTCATTCAACCATGGTTTTACAGGCAGCGGCGCTGGGGCAGGGGATTGCTCTGGGAAATAACGTTCTGGCGCAACCAGAAGTTGATGCTGGGCGTTTGGTGGCACCATTTGATAAAGTATTAATGACGGACAATGCTTTCTATCTGGTTTGCCATGAAACTCAGGCACATACCGGACGGATAGCGACATTCCGTAACTGGATGCTCAACCGGGCAAGACAGGAACAAGAGGTAATATTAGATGAAGGAATCGCAGTTGATTAGTGGTCATGACGGGCCGGTTTTCATTTTTGCCCACGGTGCAGGTGCCGGGATGATGCATCCGTTTATGGAGACCATGACCCGGCATCTGGTCCGGCATGGCATCCGGGTGGTCAGGTTTAATTTTCCTTATATGATTCGTCAGCAGCAGGAAGAGAAGAAGTTTCCGCCGGATCGCGCTCCTAAGCTGCTTGAAGCATTTGAGCAGATGATTGAGGCCCATGGGCAGCAGGGGGTGGTTATTGGTGGTAAGTCGATGGGCGGGCGTATGGCCAGCCTGCTGGCTGATCATCCGTCTGTTAAAGGGGTTGCGTGTCTTGGTTTTCCATTTCATCCGCCGGGTAAACCGGAAAAAATGAAAGGAGAACATCTGGCCGATTGTCCGGTGCCTTGTTTAATTCTGCAGGGAGAGCGGGATACATTTGGTAAACGGGAAGAAGTGGAACAGATGAATTTCAGTCAGCAGGTTCGGCTGGAGTTTATTCCTGATGGCGATCATAGTTTTAAACCCCGTAAGCGCTCCGGTTATACGGAAGAAGAAAATCTGGCAAATGCAGCGGAGTTGTTAGGCCGGTTTATCCGGGAGGTGATGGATGAAAACTAAAGGGTTGTTCACTTTCGCAGCATGCTCTGGTGCTTTAAGCGTGATATTGGGGGCATTTGCCGCACATGGGCTGAAATCAGTATTATCTCCCTACTTGCTGGGTGTGTTTGAAACCGGTGTGCATTATCAGTTTATTCATACTTTATCGATCTTGTGCTGCGCTATCATGCTTTATCTCTTGCGGAGCGACGATGAAAATAAAGCACGGAAATATTTCTGTCGGGCTGCGATTTGCTTTATGATCGGCATCTTTTGCTTTAGTGGCAGTTTATATCTGTTAGCGCTGACCGGAGTGAAATGGTTGGGGCCGGTGACGCCTTTTGGTGGATTATGCTTTATTGTCGGCTGGCTCACCATGATGATGGCTGCGTGGAATATGAAAGAGGTGAGTTCGTGAAGCAGGTTATGCTTTATTGCCGTGCTGGTTTTGAAAAAGACTGTGCGGGAGAAGTTCAGGAGAAAGCTACAAATATAGAAGTATTTGGCTTTCCGCGTTTAGAAAGAAATTCCGGTTATGTGCTGTTTGAGTGCTATCAGGACGGTGATGCGGAACGCTTGATTCGTGAACTGGACTTTAACAATCTGATTTTTACCCGGCAGTTTTTTGCGGTTGCCTGCAGTTTTGAGGCGTTGCCGGAACATGATCGGGTCACACCTTTGCTGAATGAACTGAATGGAATGGAAGGGTTTCCCCGCTGTGGAGATCTGCGTGTTGAAACGCCGGATACCAATGAAGCGAAATCTCTGCTGAAATTCTGCCGGAAATTTACCGTGCCGCTTCGTCAGGCTTTACGTGGCAAAGGGATACTGTTCCATAAAGAAAATGCCAAAAAGCCTGTATTGCATGTCTGCTTTGTCAAACCGGGGCATTGTTATCTGGGGTATTCATTCAGTGACAACAACTCGGCTTTTTTTATGGGAATTCCCCGGCTCAAATTTCCATCCGATGCACCCAGCCGTTCAACGCTCAAGCTGGAAGAAGCATTTCATGTCTTTATTCCCCGTCCGGAATGGGATGAACGTTTAGCTTCTGGTATGTGGGCGGTTGATTTAGGTGCATGTCCCGGCGGCTGGACATATCAGCTGGTAAAGCGCTCGATGTTTGTTCATGCCGTGGATAACGGCATGATGGCAGACAGCCTGATGGACACCGGGCAGGTTAAACATCACATGGAAGATGGTTTTAAGTTTGAGCCACTGAAGAAAAACGTCACCTGGCTGGTGTGCGATATGATTGAGAAACCCTCCAGAGTCGCGCAGTTAATGGGAGAATGGCTGATTCGCGGCTGGGCGAAGGAAGCGATCTTTAATTTGAAATTACCAATGAAAGGTCGTTACGAAGAGGTCTCTGAAGATATCGAAAATCTGAAACTGTTTTTTAAGGAGAATCAGATACAGTTTAAGCTTCAGGCAAAACATCTTTATCATGACCGGGAAGAAATCACGGTTCATGTTCAGATCCTTTCCCGAATTTCTCCTTATTAATCTGTTCAGGGGCTGAGCTGACTCTGCCCCTGAAGCTTCTTTCCCCGGTTTAATGTTCAGGCTGGTGATAACGGATGTCCTGCAGGTTAAAGCCCAGTTGAATGTCTGTTTTGAGTGTTGCGACGGCTTTACATGCAATCGCCAGTTCCCGGTGTTCTGTCAGCTTTTTCCGGTACTTTTCAGCCAGTGTATCGCAATTGAATGCTTCTTCCATGTTTTTACAATGGGTCAGAATCTCTTTGGCGGCTTTTGGACCAACTCCGGGGATGCCGGATACCTGGCTGGAACTGATGCCGGCCAGCCCCCAGAAATCTGTCAGCTGAGACGGGCGGACACCAAACTCCCGTTCGATAAATGGCGTATCGAGCCAACGGTGCTGAAAATAATCCCGGATTCTGAGTGTCGGCGATAATAACTGGCAGTAACCTTTATCCGTAGAAATGATGGTCACCTGCTCTTGTCGGGCGGCAACTTTCATTGCCAGTGTTGCCACCAGATCGTCTGCCTCATCCCCCTCAGAAAGCAGTGAATCGAGGCCCATTTCCCACCAGGATTGCTGGATTGCATCCAGATTTTGCTTCAGGGGTTCCGGCATCGGTTTACGCTTTTCTTTGTATCCGGGCAGCAGTTTTCCCCGCCAGCCTTTATCTTCAGAATCATGATCAAAAACAGCAATCATATGCGTGGGTTGTGTTTCCTGAATGATTTTTGAAAGAGTTTTAGTCGTGGTATTGATGGTTCTCCGGATATCTTCAGGGTCGGGTTGTGCGGAATGAACACGCCGGATGAGATTGAGTGCATCGATGATGACCAGATGTAATGACATGAGCTAAAAATAATAAGGGCAGGGGCCCTTATTGTAATCAAATCGCACTGTTTTTCAAAGGCGGGAAATTTGCGAAGCATGCAGTTGTTATCAGGTTGAGATTTGGTAACAGGGGTCATAGGCATGACCTCCCGGAAGTTTCATCCTATCCTGAGCAACAAAATCTTTCAGTAGCTTATCCATTTTCCGCATCAGTTCCGGCAGGCCATCAATGATGAATGGACCAAATTCTTCGATCTCCCGGATACCTTCCGCTTTAACATTCCCGGCAACAATTCCGGAGAAAGCTTTACGCAAATTGGCAGCCAGTGATTCAGGTGCCTGATCAAGATGTAAGTCCAGATCCGCCATGGTTTCGTGAGTCGGAATAAATGGCAGCTGAAATTCAGGCGCAACTTTCAGTGACCAGTTAAAGCTGTAGGCATCGCCCTGTTCTTTCCGGTATTGACGGACTTCCGGCATTTTCTGGCTCATCACTCTGGCCGCTTCTGCCGGGTCATCAATGATAATCTGATAATGCTTACGGGCGGCTTCGCCCAGTGTATCTTTGATAAACTCATCCAGTGAACGGAAATAGTCTTCACTTTCTTTCGGGCCGGTTAACACAATTGGCAGGGGTTGATCAGCATTCTCCGGATGCATCATGATCCCCAGAATATAGAGCAGCTCTTCAGCCGTGCCCGGCCCGCCCGGGAAAATGATAATGCCGTGTGCCATACGAACAAACGCTTCAAGGCGTTTTTCAATATCCGGCATGATAATGAGTTCATTGACGATTGGGTTTGGTGGCTCAGCAGCAATAATCGAGGGTTCAGTCAGCCCGATATAACGCGCGTTATTATACCTTTGTTTGGCATGGCCAATGGCTGCACCTTTCATCGGGCCTTCCATTGCACCGGGGCCGCAGCCGGTACAAATATTCATTTCACGTAGTCCGAGTTCATTCCCCACTTCCCGTGTGTATTGATATTCCGTCGGGTTGATGGAATGCCCGCCCCAGCAGACAACCATATTGGGAACGACGCCCGGAATTAAAGTCCCGGCATTACGCAGAATACTAAAGACCAGATTGGTAATATGAATCGAATTGGTCATGTTCAGGCGCTGACTTTCGGCAACATGCATGTTGACGTACACAATGTCACGTAACACGGAGGAGAGATGCTCCTGAATTCCTTTAATAATTTCCCCATCAACAAAGGCATGGGCCGGCGGGTTTGACAGCTCCAGCTTGATGCCACGTTCCCTGCGGAGAACGTTAACATCAAAATTCTGGTACTTATCCAGAAGTTCCTTCGAGTTATCGGTGTGGCTGCCTGAGTTGAGAACAGCCAGCGTGCAGTTACGGTACAATTGATACAAATCGCCACTTGAGGCGGTTTTCTTTAAACGCTCAACCTCAAGTTGCGACAATAAGTTCATACTTCCTGTCGGACTAATATGTGTAATCATGAAGGTCTCCTGTTCCCGGAAACTGGATCAGTTCTCTTGGTTATAATGTGTTGTATAACCCGGTTATTACTGATGTTTATCTCAGTGACCGGGTATTCGTTTAACTCTATGATTTTCATTACCAATCTAGTTGGGTGTCAGTTTATCCGGAAACTTGTTTACATCAATTATGAGAGACTCTTCACATGATTGATACAATTGCGGCTAAAAAACGTACAGTTATTGCCATGATGTCTGATCGGGGCCTTTATCTTTGATTCTGTAAAGTCGCTGATAAAGTCGTTCCAGCGTTTCTTCCGGTGAGTCATCTTCCTGAAAAGGGACACAGATACTGCTGATGGTTATTTTCAGCTCCTGATCTTTAAATTTAAAAGGGATATTCCGGATGTTGTGCTGGATATTCTGGATTAATGAATAACATTCCTGTTCTTCCCGATCCGGGAGAATGATTAAAAACTCTTCACCGGAAATCCGGGCCACGGTATCTGTGGCTGTTGTTTCTTTCATGATCGCTCTGGCAATAATCTTGAGTGCTTTATCCCCGGCAGGATACCCAAAATGTCTGTTAATTGATTTGAAGTTATCAATATCAAACAAAGCGAGCCTTAAAGGATGCCGGGTTCGTATCCAGCGATGATATTCCAGTTCCAGACGATGATGCAGCGCAGTCCGGTTATAGACCTTGGTGAGTGGATCTTTTAGCGCCCGCTCTGCCTGATCTTCCAGCCGGTGACGAAAGTTTTGCGTGATTTCATAGCTTGTTTCGATCCGGTTTTGTGTGACTTCAAGACTTTCCTGATACGCCTTATCATGACTTTCAGATGCTTCAAACTGGTGTGATAAGGTGGTGAACTGATTGATTAGTTTCGATAATTCATTTTTCAGTTCATCAGAATCCTGAGTGCTTTGCAAAATCGTATGGCTTTTTCCGACCAGCTGTGAAAACTCCTGATGCATCGATTGACGGTTCAGACAAATCTGGTGGTGGTGTTCAATATTTCGCTTGGTCGAACTCAGACAATTTGCCAGCGAGTTATTGATCTGTTTCAGATATTGCTCAGAGCGGCTGCGTTCGTGGCCGGTTCCCTGGATCAGTAACTGAAATACTTCCAGCGTGAGTTCCAGCAACTGTTCAGGTTTGACCCCGGTCAGCAGTCTGGCCCGGATATCAAACAGAATATCTCCGGCTTCTCCGCCGAAATCCAGCTCAGAGATTAATGTCTGAAGCTCATCTGACAGCCGGTTAAATAACTCCTGCTCGATTGAAAGCCGGATATTGTGTTCCTTCAGCTCCGGATTGACTGCAAAGATTTTAATCGCACGCTCGTAAAGATTGAGCAGATGAAAAGCCTGCTTTGCTTTGGTCTCATGATGAATCTCACTAAAATTAAGTAAATCTCTGATTTCTCTCTTAATTTTTGGAGGAAGACCGGGGATCTTCAGTAATGTTTTACCGCTCTGGTGTATCAGGTATTCAGTATTGTTGAGGTGTTTTTCCATAACTATTAACTAACTGCTCTGAAAAATGCCCGGTGACATCGGATTAAGATGTTTCGCTGACATTTAATAAGTTTTGTATGCTTTCTTCATTGTTATAAGAAGAATGTACTTTGACCAATCCCTGGCTAATCGCCTGTTGACAGGCTTCTCTGATATTGTCAGAGGCAAAACTTGCTGCCGGTGTATTATCGATTGCTTTTAAATAGACCCAATGGCTTGATTTTTCTTTGATACTTAAATCCCGGGATGCGCTGGTTGCCATCAGTAAAATATCCAGCAATTCTTTCTCATTGATAGCCGTATGTGCTTTGGGCAGAAAAGGGTAATCTGCAATCCCGATCCGGATAATCCGGTTTAACGGCATGGATGACTGGAACTCATTCACCCAGGTTTGGATGCGATCAAATAATTCCTGGGGTTGAGTATCCTGTTCCAGATTGTTTTCTATATAAAGCAAATTAGCATCAGTGAAATGAAAGATACGGGCATTTGATGTTAACTTTTCTTTCAGAAATTTACCGAAAGCCAGCTCTAATTTCAGACCTTCAGTGTAACCGTGTTGTAAATACATGTTTCTGAGGAACGGCACATCGATCATGGCGAACCTGAGTTTGTCATTCAGCGGCTTATGAATCAGTTCTCCCATGTACCATTGTTCGTAAACCTGATTTCTTTTTTGCATCAATGTCGAGGATAAATTGACATTCAGCATTCTTAAATTATTCAGCTGAGATCGGGAATGAGTAAATAAGTGGTTGTTCAACTCTTCAATTTCTTCATTTTGATGACGAATAACGTATCCGCGTCTTAAGATGACGAGGAAGAAAACAAAGCCGATAATAGCGATACTATATGAAATATTTTTTAAGGAACTATAACGGTTTTTCTGACGCTTCAGTTCTCTGTCCAATCCTTCCAGATGCAGTGTTTGTTCAACGAAAGCTTTTTGCTGTTTAAAATCATCTTCACTGAGCTGGTTCAGTTTTTGCTGCTGAGTCTGATTCAGCTGATAGTGCTGATGGGCATAATCAAGCGCTTTTTCGTAGTTTCCCTGTTGTTCATAGGCACTTGAAAGCAGTTTCAGCGCCTGAAGGTGTGTATGCTGATCGTGGGTTGCTTTTGTCAGTCGTTCCGATTTTAATCCCAGCTTGATTGCCATTGCAGATTGTTTTTGCACATAGGCGATCACTGCTTTCAGCAACATCGCTTTTCCCTGCAGTCGGGGATAATCATTTTGTTTAAGTAAAGGTTCTATCGCTTCCAGGTAGTCTTCTGCCAGCGGATAATTGTAAAGTTGCAGATAGGTTGCGGCCAGATTGATTCTGACGGAAATAAACTGGGCTTTACTATGTTGTGTGACCGGATGATCCAGCACATTGAGATAAGAAACCAGCGCAAGGTTATATTTTCCCTGGCGGAAGTAAATATCGCCCATCCGTTGCATGATTTTCACCCAAACCGGTGAACGTTCATAGGTATCGTAAAAATCGGCGGCTTGTGACAGGTAGAGCAGGGCTTTATCCAATACTCTTCGCTCGAAAAAAAGCTGAGCCAGCAGCGTATTTGTGGTTGCCAGCTGGGCGCCATCATCGGCTTCCAGAGCACTCCAGTAGGCTGTGAGTAACTCTGACAGTGCTTTATTGTATTGTCCGTGATAGAGAAAGTGTTTGCCGAATTCAATATGATATTTGATTTGTGTGGTGACGGCCTGAATGGATGAAAAGTAGTCTTTGGCATGCTTATATAATTTTTCTGCCAGCTGATTCTCATCTGCTTTGGAAGCAATTTGCGCCTGTAACATCAGTATTTTATATCTGATTCGTTGAATCAGCTGAGAGGTGCTTTTCATTTGCTCCAGGCTGGATTCAACCCGGGCGATTTGCTGCCGGGCCTGTGCTTTATCCTGATTAAACAGCCAGGTGAGTTTGATTTCCAGCAGCCGGACATCGATATCTAAATACAAAAGCTGATATTTTTTCGCCAGTTCTTTTGCCTGACGGATGTAGTCCATGGCTTGTGTCTGATGACCCTGATGTGACTTGGCTTGAGCCAGAATTTCAAGTGCTTCGACACTAGCTCCCGGTGTACGGATTTTATGCTCGGTATCGTCTCTGGTAATGGTTGAAGGGGTCTTTTCTGTCGTGTCGACCAGCTTTCGCTGTGTCAGAAAAGCCGTGATAAGCGATTGCGCTTCCCGCGGATCGATATCCAGTAATAAACTAGCTTCATTGAGTGTCGGGGATGAATAACCACTGGCACTTGTGCTGTAGCACAGTAAAGTGCCCAGCAACAGAAAAAGTGTTTTCCAGCTTCTGTTTGTCATGTTGTGTCCCTGCGTTACTGGCGGGCCATCCGGCCAGTATGGATTGGTGCTTTATTTTCTGAAGAACGGTACGGATTGATATCCAGTCCGCCTCTGCGGGTATATCTCGCATATACAGTCAGTGATTTCGGTGCGCAATACTTCATGACATCGGTGAAAATTCTTTCGACACACTGTTCGTGAAATTCGTTGTGTTCCCTGAATGATATCAGATAGCGGAGTAGTGCCTCCCGGTTGATTTTATGTCCCTGATAATGAATTTCAATACTGCCCCAGTCCGGCTGGCTGGTAATCAGGCAATTTGATTTCAGCAAATGACTGTGAAGTGTTTCTTCAATCCATTCATCACTGGTGGCATTTTCGAGTAAAGAGGCATTGAAATCGTAGCAGTCTATCTGAATCTCTGTATCGTCAATGCACTCTCCCTGCATCGGAACAATGGCTTCGCCTGTGAAGTCTGAGACTGTTTTTAATTCAACCAGTACGGGTGCACCTGCACATGCCGATAAGTCGGTTTCAAGCTGTTTTTGTACCGTTTGAATCGTATCAAACCGGCTTTGGTTATAACTGTTCAGATAAAGTTTAAAGGATTTTGATTCGATTAAGGCGGGGCTCTCTGCCGGAACTGAAACGTGGCCGATCGCAACCTGAGGCAACCCATTCTGATTCAGCCAGGAAAGCTCATAAAGCGTCCAGAGATCGCATCCGGTAAAGGGTAACGGGGAACTCAGCTGCAAGTCATCCCGGTTCAGTGATCTGGGAACCGGCTGTAACAGGGATGGGTCGTAATGGGCTTTATAGTGCGTGTTTTTACCCAAAGTCAGACCTGCCAGCGCTTTGGCGTCAGAATATTTGCTCATACTTAGTGCTAAATTTGTTTAGAATATCAGAATTCTACGAAATCCGCGGGCCTGTGTCATTACGGGTCTGCTTATTGAACCAAATCCGAGGAGTCACCCGTCATATGGTTTCAGATGCTTTAACCCGATTCAGTCAGCGTTATCAGGAAGATTATTTTCAGGCTCATGGCCGGTCTCCGGACAATCCGGATTTACATGACTGGCCTTCTGAATGTGTCACTGCCTGTGAAAAAGAGACCGTTTTCTGGCAGCCCGTCCGCCGGGAACCGGCTGACTTTTCTAAGGTTGAACAGTCGATAGAGTTATTGCTGCACACAGATATCAAGGATTTCTACGGGTCTCAGTATTGCGCGGATATGGATGCAACATGGGAAAATATGGAACTGACGTTACTTCAGGTATGGAATGATGATGACTTTGTCCGTTTGCAGGAAAATATGTTAGGCCACCTGGTGACACAAAGAAGACTGAAGCTGAAACCAACGGTATTTATTGCCTCGACACCGGCTGAGTTTGATGTCATCTCGGTGTGCAACCTGACGGGGCAGGTTTTATCTGAAAGGGTGGGAACAAAGCAACGGGATGTGCTGGCGCCATCATTAGATGTTTTTCTGGACCAGCTAACACCAGGGGTATGATGGATGTACGTTGTTGAATTGCAATTTGAGTGCTTTGATAATACGACCGTTTCAGCGGTAGAACGGGCGATTTACGGCCTGATTGAAGCACTTCGTTTTAATGGGCAGTTGTTGGGGCGTGAGTTTCCGGTTGTGATGGGTGAAGAGGGGATTTTTTCTGTGCGGGGCATGTGTCCTGAGAAACAGAGTCTGCATTCTGATTACCATTCCGATTTTGTTAAAGTGTGTCTGTCCCGGTTAACGGATGCTGGCTTACTGGCACCCAAAGTGAAAATTATCGGACTGGATATTCATTCAGAACAAACGGATGAATCAGAAACAAGACAATGGCAGATTTTATATACAACTTACGTGCATACCTGTTCTCCATTGCGCAACGGCGATAATTTGCTGCCTGTTCCTTTGTATCGTATTCCGCCAACCTTCAATGGCGATCATAAAGCCGTGATCAAATGGCAGACGGAATGGCAGGCGTGTGATGAGTTACAAATGGCTGGTGGCTGCCGTGCAGAGCATGCGGCGTTAAACGAGCTGAATAACCCTGAAAGCGACCTGTTCAGACGGGGATGGGATTTACGGGGCCGAATCGAATATCTGACGGGTATTCCGACTTATTATTATCAATATCAGGTTGGCGGAACCAGTCTGAAAGCTGAACAACAGCGTCTATGCCCGGTTTGTGGCGGAGAATGGCGCCTGTCTGAACCGGTTCACGATATCTTTCATTTCCGGTGTGATAACTGCCGGGTTATTTCCAATTTGTCCTGGGATTATCTGAAATAATCTTGCCGGTGCAGATGCGATCAAAAAAGCCGACCATACGATCGGCTTTCCTTTGACAACCTATAAAAACCGGGATTACCAGCCTTTCACCACGCTGTCTTTAAATGTTTTCATTGCTGCCTGATAGACTTCTTCTGTCTGATACGCTTTAACGAAGTTTTTGACGTTTTCGTTATTTACATTATCTTCACGGGCAACGATCAGGTTCACGTATGGAGAATCTTTATCTTCAACGAAAATACCGTCTTTATTCGGTGACAGATCAATCTGGCTGGCGAAGCTGTTGTTAATGATAGCAACGGTGACATCATCCAGTGAGCGTGGCAGTTGTGCAGCATCCAGCTCCACAACGTCGATGTTCTTCGGATTTTCTACGATGTCCTGAACAGTCGCTTTCAGGCCAACATTCTCCCGCAGTTTGATTAATCCCTGCTTTTGCAGCAGTAGCAATGAACGCCCCAGGTTGGTTGGATCATTCGGTACTGCAATCCGCGAACCTTCTTTGATCTCATCTACTGATTTGACTTCTTTTGAATAGCCGGCAATCGGATAAACGAACGTGTTACCGGCAATGGCCAGTTTGTAACCACGATCAGCGATTTGCTGATCCAGATATGGCTTGTGCTGGAATGCATTGACATCAACAGAGCCATCATCCAAAGCTGCATTCGGTGTGACGTAATCTGTAAATGTCACCAGTTCAACATCCAGATCGTATTTGTCTTTGGCAACTTTTTTGGCAACTTCGGCAACCTGAGCTTCTGCACCGGCCATAACACCAACTTTAATTTTTTGATTGTCAGCTGTCTTCTCACCACAGCCGGAAAGAACCAATGCTGAAGCAGCCGTAATAATTGTCAGCAGACTTTTCAGGTTAAATTTCATCTGTTTCTCCTTGCTAAACTTTCATAAAATTATGTTATACCCGGGTAACCTGAATTCTGTATCTTCAGGTTGTTTGGGTATTATATTTGCTATTATCTGTGATCAACCCGCCGGACAATGCTATCGCCGATGGATTGAATAATCTGAACTAAAATAATCAACATGATGACGGTGACCACCATAATCAGCAGGTCATAACGATAAAAACCATACCGGATTGCAACGTCCCCCAGACCGCCGCCGCCCACGGTGCCGGCCATCGCTGAATAGCTTACCAGCGTGACAAGGGTAATGGTGACAGAGTTTAAAATTGTCGGCAGTGCTTCCGGCAACAGGACTTTCGTAATAATCTGGAACGGTTTGGCGCCCATTGCCTGCGCTGCTTCGACCAGACCGGATGGCACTTCCAGCAATGCGTTTTCAATTAACCGCGCCACAAACGGAATCGCTCCGATAGTCAGTGGCACAATCGCGGCCGTTGTACCGATAAACGTGCCGACTAATAGCTTGGTGACCGGAATGATAGCAACCATCAGAACTAAAAACGGTACCGAGCGGCCAATGTTGACGATTGCGCCAAGGATTTGATTGAGTCTGATGTTTTCCAGTAATCCGCCTTTTTTGCTGGTGTGGAGTATCACACCGAGCGGAATCCCGACCAAAAAGCCGATCAGTCCGGAGACGGCAACCATATAAACTGTCTGACCTGTTGCTCCCAGTAAAAGAGAGGTATTCTGACTGAGCCAGTCGGTAAGTGTATTAATTGACATAGCCTAAAACCTCAACTTTTACATGATGTTCACTCAGGAAATTGATGGCTGCATTTTCATTACTTTCACTGCCGGACAGTTCAGCCATCATCATGCCGAATTTGACCCCGCCGGCATAATCGATATCAGAACTGAGAATATTCACGTCAATGCTAAAATCCCGTGAAATCTGGGAAACCAGTGGAGCATCGACGGTTGCTCCGGTAAATTCCATCCGGATGAGCGGATGGGTATCCGCCTGCCGGTGTTCAGACAGTTTTGCCTGATAATCATCAGGGACAGATAAATCAAGTGTAGATCTGATGAATTGATGTGCCAGCTCTGTTTTGGGATGCGCGAAAATATCACTGACCGTCCCTTTTTCTACCAGTTCACCCTGACCGATGATTGCCACTTCATGACAGATGTTTTTGACCACATCCATTTCATGAGTAATCAGTAAGATAGTAATGTTTAAGCGCTGGTTGATTTCTTTCAGCAGGTGCAAAATCGACTGAGTGGTTGCCGGATCTAAAGCACTGGTGGCCTCATCACAAAGCAAAACTTTTGGATTTGAGGCCAGTGCCCGGGCGATAGCAACCCGTTGCTTTTGTCCGCCACTGAGGTTCGCCGGGTAGACTTGGGCTTTATCTGTCAGTCCCACCAGATTCAGTAACTCATTGACCTTAGGTTTAATCTGTTCTTTTGCTTTTCCAGCGAATTCTAAGGGCAAGGCAACGTTTTCAAACACAGTCCGGGAAGACAGTAAGTTAAAATGCTGGAAAATCATCCCGATATTTCTTCGGGCCTGACATAAATCTGCCGGGCTGAGCTTTGTCAGGTTAATGCCATCGACAATGACATCACCATCTGTTGGGGCTTCCAACATATTGACACAGCGAATTAATGTACTTTTTCCGGCGCCTGAAGAGCCGATCACACCAAAAATAGTCCCTTGTTTGATATGTAGATGAATGTCTTTCAAGGCATGTATCTGCTTTGCTCCTTGCTGAAACACCTTGTTGACGTGATTTATTTCAATCATGAGATAACCTGCGCAGGCTCTGATTGTCAGAGATCATTTGGTTGATAATAGTTTTGTTAGGGATGCTAGGGCTTCGGAAGAACGAAGTCAATAGATATTTTTACGTCTAGACGTCTAAACATGCTTTCATCATTAAGTTGGATACCCGGAATGTATGGTTCCGCTGATATTCATTCATTCTTCACTTTTTTTGTGTGCTTTATGATACAGTTGCACTTGTTTTTATATGGTATCGGTATGTTTATAATCTATGATAAATAAATTAATTTTAATTCTATCAATTGTGTGTTTTCAGGCAAAGGCATTTGTCAGTGAGGATTCTTCTTTTCAGTCTTCAGCTGATATTGGCGCTTTCGGGCAGCCGGTTGACTTGTATTTTGATCAAACGATAAGCCGGGTTCCGGAAAATCAACAGGAAGACATTCCATCATCTCACTGGAGTCTGACGGAAGCTGGTGGCACCTTTGTTCTTGCTGAATTGACGGCTGCCGCTTTATCTGGCCTGGCGGCAAAAGATCCGGAAGCGACTGGCTGGGGGTTGATTGCTATCAGTCCATTAATGACTGATGCCATGAATGTAACCACAGGAACGGTTGGTTTTGTTTCGGTGGCAGCGATTGGTGCATATAATCTGAGTATTGACGAAGATGAAAAATCTGAAAGTGATATTTTTACAGAGAATATGATCGCCTGGAATGCCGCATTCGTCACCATGGGCGTGACAGAATACCTGTTTCCGGGGTTTACCGGCAACCTGGCTGTATATCCTGATTTAAGTGGCAACTGGTATATGAATTACCAGTTTAAATTTTGATGAAATCTGGTAAAACAGGTTCAGATTTACAAAACCAGTGATGAATAAGAGAGTCTGATTTTGGCAAAACCAGCAGTGTTTTTAGATCGGGATGGTGTCATCAATGTCGATCAGGGATATGTTCATGATGAGCATGATTTCCATTTTATTGAAGGTGTATTTGAGGCTGCAAGGCAGCTGCAGGAGATGGGATTTCTTCTGGTCTTGGTCACTAATCAGTCCGGTATTGCACGGGGTATGTTTAGTGAAGAGCGTTTTTTGTCTTTAACGCAATGGATGGACTGGAATTTTGTTGATAACGGTGTTGAGCTTGATGGGATTTATTATTGCCCTCATCACCCTGAACACGGTGTCGGTGACTATAAACAGGACTGTGATTGCAGGAAGCCAAAACCGGGCATGCTTCTTTCTGCACGGGATTATCTCAAAATCGATATGGAAAAATCAGTGATGGTTGGTGATAAGCCTGCGGATATGATGGCAGCAAAATCAGCTGGCGTTGGCACCAAAGTATTGGTCCGGACAGGTAAAGCAGTCACAGAAGAGGGTGAGCAGCTTGCGGATGTTGTTCTGGATAGTCTTGGCGATGTTCCCGGATTTTTGAAAAGCAGATAAGGTGATTGAAAAGGGAAGTGAGCGTTTTGCTTATCTTTCTTTTTCCTGATTGCTTTGAGCGGTTACAGAAAAAGAAAAAGCCAGCAAATTGCTGGCTTTTCTGTATGGTGGAGGGGGACGGATTCGAACCATCGAAGGCGGAGCCGGCAGATTTACAGTCTGCTCCCTTTGGCCACTCGGGAACCCCTCCGGAATTTTTCAAATTTTTAGTGATTCTGCCTGATTTCAAAAATCAAACAGATTCGGAATATGGTGGAGGGGGACGGATTCGAACCATCGAAGGCGGAGCCGGCAGATTTACAGTCTGCTCCCTTTGGCCACTCGGGAACCCCTCCAAATTTTCTTCCTCAACGGTGATTCCCGTATCATCCGTGAGTGCGGAGCGAATCTTAACAAACTCATTTGGTCTGTAAAGACTTTTCTGAAAAAATTGAGTCGAATGATGCCTTTTTGGACAAAGCAGTTAAAATTCAGGCAATATTCGTTATTCACATAGAATGACTATCCCCAAACAACCTGAATCATGCATCTTCAGGTTGCCTGGGGATATACATCTCTCTTCATTTTTTGCTCAGAATATTTTTAGGCTGAACAAAATTCGCACCCGTAAGGTCTGCTTATCGATATTTGCCTCGTCACCAAAAGTGGCACATATTCAGGAACTAATGAAATGGATACCTCCCTGAATCGACTTCAGTGACTGTGTCTCCATAGGATGAAACAACGGCTGATGAAAAACAGAGCAGCGTTAATCAACCCGGTTCGGGGATAGTCACTTTTTGCTGTCGTTGAACAGGCCATCAGAGTAAACAGGACTCCGGAGGCGACGGGCTAACGGGGACAGACGCATGACTGCTTGCCGCTGCTGAAATGAGCGAAAAAGTTTTCATGGAATAAATTCCGGATTAAGCTGTCTGATACACAGCGTTTGGATACACAGATATCCTTCATTATAAAAAACGGAGAAAAGTCATGATCGAACAAGGAAAAAAACTGCCAGAAGCGACACTCAGTTATCTGACGGCAGACGGGATGCAAAATCATCAGGTATCAGAACTATTTGCAGGAAAGAAAGTGGTTCTGTTTGCGGTACCGGGGGCGTTTACACCCACTTGCTCAGAAGCGCATTTACCGGGATATGTCGTGCTGGCTGATCAGATTAAAGCCAAAGGTGTGGACCTGATTGCCTGTGTTGCTGTCAATGATGCTTTTGTGATGAAAGCCTGGGGAGAAACACAGAATGCATCTGAGCTGATGATGCTTGCTGATGGAGATGGCAGCTTTACCAAAGCATTGGGACTTGAAATGGATACCGCCACATTTGGGGGAATTCGTTCGCAACGTTATGCGATGATTGTCGAAGATGGTGTGGTGACGACGCTGAACGTAGAAGAAGGGAAGTTATTTGAAGCCAGTAAGGCAGAAACGATTCTGGCGCTTTTGTAAACTCAGGCTGGTTCGGTAAAGCCACGGAAGCAACGGTTACCGTTGCTTCCTTTTCCCCCATTGAGACAATGCATGAATCACCGGGGTCAGCGTTCTGCCATAATCGGTTATCGCATAATCGACCCGGGGTGGTATTTCCGGATAAACCTGTCCGGTGTTTGTTTCCGGCCAGATAAATAAGCCGGGTCAAAACCCATGAGAATCAAAGTGTCAGTACATATAGACCGCACCGGAGAAGCTTGCAGTGCCGGTGTCACTGGTCTCCGGGCCGTCAGTTATCACGCCGGTGGCACTGTTACTTTCACCCGGTGCACTGGCGGCCAGTGTGTTGCCATCATTGTTCAGTGTCACACTCAGCCCAAAGCTGTCATTTTCCCCGGTATTTGAGGCTTTAATATAGGCAATTTGTGCCCAACTGTTGGTGTCGCTGAACAGATAAACTGCGCCGGAGGAGTCTGCTGTACCAGTGTCACTGGTCTCCGTGCTGTCAGTTATCACGCCGGTGGCGCTGTTATCTTCATAGGGTGCACCGACGGCCAGTGTGCTGCCATCACTGCTCAGTGCGACACTAACGCCAAAGCCGTCATCTGCTTCGGTGTTTGAGGCTTTGATATAAGCAACCTGTCCCCAGTTTTTACGGTGGTCGCTAAACAGATAGATTGCGCCGGAATTGGCTGCGGTACCGGTATCGCTGGTCTCTGAGCCATCAGTGATCACGCCGGTGGCATCGTTATCTTCATTGGGTGCACCAACGACGAGTGTGCTGCCATCACTGCTCAGTGCCAGGCTGGCGCCAAAATTGTCATCGGCTCCGGTGTTTGAGGCTTTGATATAAGCAACCTGTGCCCAGTTTTTACGGTGGTCGCTAAACAGATAGATTGCGCCGGAATTGGCTGCAGTGCCGGTGTCTTTGCTCTCTGAACCGTCGGTCACCACGCCGGTGGCACTGTTATCTTCATCGGGTGCGCCGACGGCCAGTGTACCGCCATCACTGCTCAGCGCCAGACTGGTGCCGAACTGATCATCGGCTCCGGTGTTCGAAGCCTTGAAATAGGCCATTTGTGTCCAGCTGCCGCTGCTGTTGCTGAACAGGTAGGCCGCCCCGGAGCCGTATGCAGTGCCGGTGTCGCTGGTCTCTGAGCCGTCGGTCATCACGCCGGTGGCACTGTTATCTTCATAGGGTGCACCGACGGCCAGTGTACCGCCATCACTGCTCAGTGCCATACTCATGCCGAAACCGTCATCGGCTTCGGTGTTTGACGCTTTGAGATAAGCCGTCTGTGTCCAGCTGCCGCTGCTGTGACCAAACAGGTAGACCGCACCTGAGTCGTTTGTTGCGTCAGTGTTCCCTTCATAAGGTGCACTTACAGCGAGTGTGCTGCCATCATGACTCAGCGCCACTCTGTAACCAAAACCGTCACCTGTTCCGGGATTCGGAGCTTTGAGATAAGCCGTCTGCGTCCAGCTGCCGCTGCTGTTGCTGAACAGATAGACCGCGCCGGAGTAGGCGACGTTACCTGTGTTATCTTCATAGGGAGCACCGACGGCGAGGGTGTTGCCATCACTGCTCAGTGCCACATTATAGCCAAAATAATCCATGATTCCGGTGTTCGAGGCTTTGAAGTAGCCAATCATCCGGGTCACTGTATCGGTTGTCAGGCTGGCTTCAGAAGACGCTTTCGTCTTGTCTCCGGACTGCGCCAGAATAAAATAACCGGCCGATAATGCCTGAACCAGACTGTCAACGGTGACGGTAGCGCTGAGCACATCAGTGACTGATGTCAGGACATCACAGTTGTTGGTTTGCGTTGTATCTTTTTTACACACGGAATACGTGACACCCGCGTCATCAGAGGCGGAGGTCCAGGCCAGTGTCATTTGTTTAACACCCAGAGTCCCGGCAGCGATATCAGACAGATTAAATGAACTGAGTGTCGGTGTGGTGTTATTGATCCCCGAATACCCCGGTAAAGAAAAGCCGGCGAACGAGAATATAAAAGCGATCCTTAACCCATGGTTGATATTACGCATAATATTTCCTTATTTCTGTGTTGAATCTGAATAACAATAATATGCATCCGGTTGATTTAACGTTAACTACCGGGGACAGGCGTGTAAAATTATGTAAAAACGATCGCATTAACTACCGGGGGAATGACCGGGGACAGACATGTTACAGGTGCAAAAGACACATGATGGTTCAGTGTGTTCAAAGCTGAAACTGTCTCCTGAGGTTGTTTGGGGATAACCGGTAAGAGCAGGCCGTTTAAGTCAGCCTGCTTTTCAGTCATATAATGCAGGTTGAATGCATTCTGAGCTGGTTGATTATGTCAAATCATCAACCCATTATTTGGATTCAAAGGCACCCAGATCGGGTGACGCACCGTGATATTTATAGCCTGCATAAGTCCCGGCATCGATGAGATCACTGCCTGTTTTCAAATTGGCGTATTTAATATGAGGCAAAGAACCATCGCTTTGGCGTGATTTCATCAACTGTGTTTCATCCAGGCTGACGAAGTCTGCCGCAGAGACGGTGACAGGTAAGTCGAAGTAGTTATAAGATAAGTCATTACTGTTCTCATCACCCAGATTGATCACCTCTTTGTGGCCTTTAAAACCGAGGTTATTACGCATGTAATGACCATATCCCGGAACATCTGTCAGGTTATCACTCTTCGTTGAAAGCATGTTGTAGTTTGCACTGTGATTGCCAATCGCGGTGTTATTCAGCCATTTCTGGCCGCCAATCTGGTGGTTCGCATAGAAACCAGCTGCGCGGTTACCCACGGAAAGATTGAAACGAATCGTATGCGTTGGAATCACACTTGGAATAGCACTTCCGTTACGGCCATAGCCACCAGCCTTAAAGCCATTACCATCAGCCAGTGCTTTGAATTTTTTTGAATAGCCGTTATAGAACGCCCAGCTTTTTTCAATGGTCACAGCCGCCTGAGCGTGAATCAAATCAAAACCGTCGTCACTATTAAACCATGCCCGGCAGCTACGGATGATATTGCCTGTGCTTGAAGCGTCCCGCGGGTGAATACCAAAGCCATCAACGTTACCGTCAGAGTATTCGTTCAGGCCGCGGTTATTGTATGCGTCTACATTAATCACCTCGTTGTTCTTCCCTTCAGTGAGATACCAGCCGATACCCATACCATCATGGATTGCAAGGTTTTCGAACCGGTTATAGTCACCTTTTTTGACCATAAATGCTTCAGACTGAGTACGTTTATCGGTAATCGTGACCTGAACACCCACAACATCGAAGCCTTTGAAAACGTTATGATCACCACGAATCAGAAACGCTGTGACGCGATAATTAACTGGCTTCACCTTCGAGAAGTCAAATACAGGGCGTTCACCCGGATAGTTGATGTACTTAATTTTGTTTTTGGTAATGTTGTTCACAATGGCACGTAAACCCTGGTGCTGCGTAATATTACTGTTGTCCGGGTGATAGGTTCCGCCGCGGATGTAAACCGTGTCACCTTCACTCGCTTTTTTCTGGGCTGCCATAATCGTTTTCAACGGTGAGGAAAGCGTTCCTGAATTATTATCAGAACCGTGTGGAGAAATATAAATATCTTTTGCAAACGCAGCATAAGGGATTGTTATTGCTGCGAGTGGAATGAGCCATACTTTATTCATAATCTTTAGCCTTAATTATTGTTAGATATTGACTACACACCTGAAAATATATTCATTGATAATGCGTAGCTAATCACAAAGTAAAATGGGCCATACCATTTGGAAACTGTATTTACAGGGAAGAGTGATTTTTTGGAAGGCTTTTCACAAACTTGCATAGTGAGAAGTCAGGTCTGTATTCACCTGTTGAATGGTTAATTTATCTTGTTGAAATTACGCATTTATTTTGTGAATTGCAGATCGCATAATTATTCATGTTGTCCCCACGGGACGGAGCAGGGACAGACACCCTTATCTGGACACCCGGATTTGAATCAACCTGCTCCGGGAATCGTTCCTGACAGTCATACGCCGCATTTTATGTCGGAAGCGCTCAGACTTTTTCTGCCAGAATAAAAATGACAGCTACCAGATATTTGCATATACCCAAGCAACCTGCATCTTCAGGTTGTTTGGGTATATAAGTAGCTGATAATTATACAGAGGTTACTGTTATCGGTCAGATACGATCAAGAATCAACACCCAGTCATTGCCTTCTTTTTCTGTACCCGGAGGATGAAAGTACTGAATGCCTGAGGTGTTGAACACACCGGCATCGAGCGTATGTCCGTCCCGCGGGCTGTACCAGCTGGCGACGATTAAGCCGGCAGGCATTTTGCTCAGATCAACTTCAAACGGCCGGCCGGTATAAGTGTAGAAAAATGCATAGTTTTTCCCCCGTGTGGCAACGATATGGTTGTACTTCTGCCCGTTTTCACCCGCCAGCAGAGACTGAGCCGGTCTGCGCTCAAAAAAAGGCCGGGACAGCATCAGTTGCTTCAGATACTTCATTTCCCGGGCACCTTCATCGTTCATCGCATGATCCCAGTAGTCACGGACACCGTAAGAGCCTTTTCCGGAATCGGGTTTATGCATTTGCATCACCGCATTGTTGCCGTAGGTATGGCCGAATGCACCGGCAAATACCGACCAGTACGCATAGCGCCTGACATCTGCGGCTGTCCAGTACGGCTGGGTTGTATCATGTAACCCCTGCGGAATATTTTCATAAGATGGTTCACCATCAATGGTGGGTTTGATTGGTTTCAAAGCATAATCTTCAGCCACGTAGCGCCAGTTATCCTCACCTTTCCATTCTGCTGCAGGCACATCATCCCGCTTTTGATCATAACGGCGGTGTCCGGACTGAAACATATTGAAATCAAGCCACGAAGCATGATGAAACCAGGTTGAGGATTGTGTTCCGCCAAACGGATGAAAAGTAATCAGATTATCTGGTGTTGCTTTGTCCAGAGCAAGGCCGAGTTGTTGCCAGATTTGTGGCAGAACACTGCCTTTTTTATCGCCGCCATTCAGCCAGATAATATTGCGGTTTTGTTTGTAGCGCTGTGCCAGCCATGTTGCATAACTGTCAGCCCAGCCATCCTGTGCTTTGACCTGTCCTGCGGCACTGCCCCAGACAGGCACCATCGCCATATACATGCCTTTTTGTGCGGCCAGATGGACAATGTAATCAACATGATCCCAGTAATCATAAGCGAGTGAATCATCCGGTGAACTGTCCGGTGTGACTGCCGGCTGGGTTGGGTCTTCATTGATAAATGGTGTATTGCCGTAATAATTTTTTTCCGCCAGATCATGGACGACCATCACCTGAATCACATTAAATCCTTTGTCATGCCGGTTCTGTAAATATTGCTCTGCTTCTTCCCGGCTGAGCTTGCTGAACAGCAGCCAGCCGGTATCTGCTAACCAGAAAAACGGCTGACCATTTTCATATTGCAGAAAACGGTGATTGTCTGACACTTTCAGTCGTTGAACCTGGTATTCAGGTGTTGAAGACGCAGATGCAGGCATTGCCATCGGACAGGCGGTGAATCCGAGGATGAATATCAGAGTACATAGATTTTTGAACATTTTTCAGCAAATCCACAGTCATTTATTTATATGCATGATTAAGCATATTTAGGTGATAAACCATGATCCAAGGCACACTGTGGCGTATCAGTGCATAGCGGAACTAGCGGGGACAGACACCCAACCAGCGGGGAAACTCGTGGGGACAGACACGTCAACAGACCCGGGACAGACGCACCAATAAACGACGGGAAAGAATAACTTGCCGACAGAGTTGTCAGTCCAAAGAGCAGGGCGTTGCAGTGATTGTCCGCGTCATATTTGCACAGAATGTACTGCTCTGCATCACTGCTTTTCTCCATGAAAAGGTCAGTGTCCGGGTTGTGTCAGCATTGACATCGACCGACTGAAGATTAAAGGCGCGGGGCGCGGCGGTTTGTTCGGTTGCTTGGGTATATCTCATAATAAACGGGGGAGGCTTCGAAATCTCGTGTTCCATCATGGTAAATTTATTACCAAAATGTGCTATCTGTTTTATATTTATATCAGGAATCACTGACCGATTTTAAGGAGCTGACGGTATGGACGTTGCAGTTGAAAACAAAGCCGATGAAATCAAAGCCGATGAAACCAATGTTGTTCCTCAAACAAAAAAGAAACGGGCCTTTTATAAAACCACGATTTGGCTGACCGTGGTGATGGTGTATATGATTTTAGTCACCGTCGTTGGTTATATTGCCTTTTATGATCAGGATTTTAATAATCCGACAAATACGTTGAATGCCTATGTACACGTGCTTCAGGATCAGGCAGATGCAGGTAAAACGCTGCCGAAAGCCATGAATGAAGTCGTGGTACAAATGATGAAATCCGAAGTTGAGAATGATGAGGGTCTGCAGGAACTGGCGACTCAGTCATTCAATATTATTCTCGGCGGGTTACTTGCGTTTCTCTCTGCATCGGCCGCGATGGTGTTCAGGAATGACTGACCCCCATGCGCTGTGGGTTTCCTTATATAGTTTTGAATCTATAGTTTTGAATCCTCCGGGTTGCTCCGGGGATCAATATGAACTAAACCTTTATAAGATACTTAATAAAAACAAAGAGATCATACCATATTAAGCTCACTGCCATTGTGGCATTTGGACGTCGTTATGGAGGGATCGTTATGGCGCTCTACGATATGAGGAAGTTTGTCGCTCCTGAATTTATTTTTGGCGTCGGAGCCCGCCACCGGGTTGGTTTTTATGCCCGAAATATGGATGCCCGGCGGGTGCTGATCGTTTCTGATGATGGTGTGATGGATGCCGGATGGACCCGGCAGGCGCAAGACGATTTAGACGAATTTGGTATCGAGTCGGTTGTATTTCATGGTTTGACGCCGAATCCCAAAGATTATGAAGTCATGACCGGTGCTAAATTCTACCGGGATAATGAGTGCGATGTGATTGTCGCTGTCGGTGGCGGCAGTGTGATTGACTGCGCCAAAGCGATTGGTGTGGTGCATGCCAATGGCCGGGATATCTGGGATTATGAAGGTGTTGACCGGATTGATATCCCCGGGCCACCTCTGATTTGTATCCCGACCACGGCAGGGACTGCGGCCGATATTTCTCAGTTTTGTATTATTCTGAATTCTCAGGAACGCTACAAAATGGCCATCATCAGTAAAAGTATGGTGCCGGATGTGGCGCTGGTTGACCCGATGACCACCACCACAGTCGGGCAGGGATTAACTGCGGCCACCGGTATTGATGCGCTGACCCACGCGATTGAAGCTTATGTATCAACGGCAAGCTCTCCGATTGTCGATGTCCATGCAACCACAGCAATGGGGCTTATCTGGAATAATATTGAACAGGCCGTGGCTCATCCGGATAAGATTGAAGCCAGAGAAAACATGATGCTGGGGTCGCTGCAGGCCGGGCTGGCTTTTTCTAATGCCAGTCTGGGCGCGGTACATGCGATGGCGCATGCGCTGGGTGGTTATTTAGACCTGCCACATGGTGAGTGTAATGCGATGCTGCTCGATCACGTCATCCGTTTTAACATGTTGAAAAGCAGTGATAAATACCAGCAGATTGCGCAGGCAATCGGCATTAAAACCAAAGGCATGACGACGCAGGACTGCAGCCGAAAAGTCGCTCAGTCTATCAGTGAGCTTCGCGATCGGGTTCATATTATGAGCCGGCTGTCTCAGGTCGGTGTTCATTCTTCAGATATACCGGAACTGGCACACCATGCCTTTCATGATGCATGTATCGTGACAAATCCGAGACAGGCATCCATTGCGGATATAAAGGCGATTTATGGTGAAGCAATGTGATAAGAATGACAGAAGCAAACGGCGTGAACAGATCATCGGTCTGGGAGAGCGTTCTTTCCGTAAAAGCTATTACCCGCAGTTTAAGCGCAATACTGAGCGTCTCGAACGGTTTAAAACCCTGCTCGATCAGACGTCAGATTTTGTCATGCTGGTATCTTTGCCGGAGCAGGTGATTACAGATGTAAATCGTGCTACAGAAACTTTGTTTGGTGTCATGCCCGGCCGGTTGATCGGACATGCGCTGAAAACGCTGCCCCTTGATGGGATTGATGCTGTGATTACAATCCTGAAGGATGATCTGGAAAGGGCAAAGAAACAGGTCTCGGTCGAGACTCATTTTTTTGAGCTGCGGTTAATTAAGGAGCAACAACCGGTATGGCTGGACCTTTCTTATCGGGTCGCCCGTCTGGAAAGACAGTATTATGCCGTGATGGTCGGACGTGATATTACCGAGCGCAAGCGCCAGCATGAATTGCTGGAGGGGTTGTTAGCCGAAAAAGAAGCGATATTAGATAATGCGATTGTCGGGCTGGCCTGGATTCGGGACCGGATCATTATCTCCTGCAACCGGCGTCTTGAGGAGATGCTTGGCTACGCGCCGGGCGCCATTCACGGCAAATCAACCCGGATTCTGTATGAAAGCGATGAAACCTTCAGTGACTTCGGCACTGATGCTTACCGGGCACTGTCAAACGGAGAAGCATTTACCGGTGCGACTCAGCTCTGCCGGGCCGATGGCAAGCCAATCTGGTGCGAATTAACCGGCAATTCGATTGAGTCCTGTCATGAGGAAAATGGCAGTGTATGGATTATCTCTGATATCAACCAGCTGCGGTTAACGCAGGAGAAGGCGGTTTTTCTTTCCCACCATGACGCACTCACTCAACTGCCCAATCACCGCTTGCTGGAAGACCGGCTGAATCAGGCCATTACAGCGGCCGCCCGGAAAGGGAAAGTGACGGGTCTGATTAATCTGGATCTGGACCGGTTCAAGCACGTCAATGAACTGTTGGGTTACCATGACAGTAATCAGTTACTGGTCCGGGTCGCTGAGCGTCTGGCGTCCTGTATCGGTGAACAGGACACATTGTGCCGTCAGGGAGGGGATGAATTTTTGATTCTGTTACCGGAGTTATCCGATACCGATGGCTGCTTTCCGGTATTAAGCCAGATCTTCAGCGAGTTTGAAAAAGAATTCATCGTCAATGATCGTGAGTTACTGCTGAGCTGTTCTTTAGGCGTTGCTTTTTATCCTCAGGATGGCGATAACTTCGAGGAGTTGCTCAGTAAAGCTGATATGGCGATGTATGAAGCAAAAGATGCCGGAAGAAATACCTATCGCTTTTTCAATTCTGAGATGAATGACCATGCCAGCCAGCAATTAACCATTGCGTTTGATTTACGCAAGGCACTGGAATTACATCAGTTTGAATTATATTTCCAGCCGCAGATCGACATCGCAACCGGGCAGCTGATTGGTGCTGAAGCGTTGATCCGGTGGCACCATCCAACGCTTGGTCTGGTTTCTCCGGGGCAGTTTATTCCGGTTGCGGAAGACACCGGCTTAATCGTTCCGATTGGGGAATGGGTGCTGCAGGAAGCCTGTCGGGCGGCAGATAACTGGCGCCGGCAGGGGTTTGTCAATGCGGTTGTCGCGGTGAATTTATCTGCGGTACAGTTTGAGCAGGGAAATATAGAAGAGGCGGTCTTCCGGGCGATTGAATCTTCCGGCATTTTTCCTGAGATGCTGGAACTGGAGCTGACCGAGTCCATCATGTTGCGGGATACGGACAATGTACTGGCAACGGTGAAACGCCTGAAAATGATGGGATGTAAGCTCTCGATTGATGATTTCGGGACCGGTTATTCCAGTCTGGCTTACCTGAAGCAGTTTGCGGTCGACAAATTAAAAATCGATCAGGTGTTTATTCATGAGCTGACCCGGAATCCGGATGATGCGGTGATCGTCCGTACCGTCATTCATATGGCAAAGAGTCTCGGCCTGAAAACCATCGCCGAAGGCATCGAAACTGAAGATATCCTGGAATTACTCAAAGTCTACCGGTGCGATGAAGCGCAGGGATACCTGACCGGCCGCCCGATGCCGGCGGCTGATTTTCTGATCTGGCTGAAAAAGAATCTTGACTGAAACCTGCATCTTCAGGTTGTTTGGGTATAAGTCAAAGGTTTACAGGGTGAAAAAACATCAGTCCTCACCTGCACAAACAAACCAGTGCGGATGATCGGCAGGTTCACAGAAATAGTAGATGCTTTTATCTTTTAGTTGTGCAATCGCCTGATCAATTGAAGGCACTTGTGTTTCTTCAGTAGAGTCATCAGAAGAATAAACATAGTATCGGTTCGTTAAATAGTAGTTGGAGTAGTTAGTAAAATATGCAATTCTGAAAGCAGCGCTGTATCCAAAAATGATCCGGTGAATACCGGCTTTATCTGCTAAATTTATCATTTGTTTCTCAACATGCGATAGCTGTTTTTTATTGCTCAATTCGTTTATCCAATAATCTTTAAATACTTTTGATGTATTCGGCGTCTGGTTTATCATCACCTGATTTAAATTGAGCAATGATTCAGGCAGTTTTTTGTTTGGTTGAGGGATCGGAAAAAAATAATAAGCCCATAACAGTCCGGTACAGAGAATAAGTAATATATATTTTTTCATTGTTGACCTTTGCACCTGTGGGGCAATTTTGAATACTGACGAATCGGGTAGGGAGCTTTTTCGATATAATTCATCAAAATCACCGGGGTAATTTGGCTTGGGTCCGGGTAGTCGTGATATCTTTTTTCTGTTAACTCAAATGAGGATATTTTAATTTCCACTTTTGATGCTGTCTATTGTATAAAAATATAAAAAGCAGGAAACAGATATTCAGCCCAGATCATATCGGGATTTATTGTTCAATTGAATATTAGTGAATTGTTAACCCCGCCTGTCCCTGCAAATTTTCGTTCATCAATGTTACGGCTTATCTCCTTCCCGGTTTGCCAGCCAGACTGCTGCCAGAATCAGTCCCGTCATCAGCATAAACGCAAAGACAATCTCTAGCTGATAATCTTTGAAAAACGGGTCGGCGATAAATACCAGCATCAGGGCCAACACTGATGCACAGCTGAATGCGACAAATGGCAGGCTGTTCAGATGCCTGCGCAGCGGATAAATCCACATACTGCTGACCAGCAGCACAATCATTATCGTGAAAATACCGGCCAGTGTGACCCGCAGCAGCCAGCGGTTCGGGCAGACAAAGTTCATCACATGGGTGAAGGTTTGCCTGAGTTGATTCAGCAGCGGATAAAGCAGCGGACTTTCAGGAAAAAAAGTGGCACTGATCAGCTGTTGGTCTGCTTCGTCTAAAGGAACCGGCCAGAACGCGGCACCGGCATAATTCCAGCTGGATAACCTGACCAACCGGTCAAGTGCGTTTTTTTGTCCCCGGCTGTCAGCGGTAACCAGGACCGGCACGATATCCGGAAATATCTTTGCCACGGTTTCCTGATCCTGTTGCCCGCCAAGCCACGCCTGTAACTCGCGGATTTGACTGATTTCATCCAGATCATGCTGTGTTGCAGGCTGCTCTGCAGAAGTATTGTCCGGCGGATTGCTGGCGGGATCGCCGGGCAGGGTAATGAGCAGGTTGGTCAGCCGGGCTAACTGATTCAGGTTGTCCAGATCATAGATGTTTTCCGGATCACCATATGAGTGGCTGGTGATGGTTTTCACCGGAATCACAATATTCAGAAAATACCGGTCGCCGGGGGTTGCGGTAAGCTGGTCTGATACCGGCACACCCAGCAGCGCTGCTTTCAGGCGACGTACAAAATCAAGAAAGATCTGTTGACTGGCTTCGTCATTCAGCGGGGATAAGTCCAGATACAGTGTCACGCCATCTCCCATGGTTGGCACCGGGGACAGACCAAAGGAGAGCAATGGTTTCATCTGATTGACAAATCGTTTGCCGAGCGGTTGTTTCACCGCTGCCACCAGTGAGGTCACCAGATCGGTTGCGTTGGTTCTTCTGGTCAATATCCGGATCAACTGTGCTTTAGTCAGATGTTTCGGCGTGGTGACCACCAAATCAACGGCACTGCGATAGCGTTTTGCCGTCTGAAGAAATTGCGTAAATTCAGGCCGATTTTGCCAGTTGGGTGGCAGGATGAGTTCAGCATTGTCCCCGGCAGGTTTGATGACGGCGGCGATGTAACCAATCCGGTCAAGCTGACTGAAGCGAATCGTCTCCCGGGGGGTGCCGCCTTTTGCGGCAGGGCTTCCTGATAAGGACCAGTACGGCGCAAAACCATAGAAAGTACCATCACTTTGTATAGCCGGTTTACTGTCCTGACAGCCACAATCATCCGGTGCCTCCCATAGCATGGGTGTCTGGCTTTGAGGCATGTTTCCTTCTTTTTTCGCCAAATCCAGAATGCTTTCTGCGGCTTCGCCGGAAGTCGGTAAACCCGCCAGTTTGAAGGCCATCGCAATCATCAGATCGCTGGCAAATGCCTGATTCTGTAGTGGTGCCAGCTTTTTCAGCAGAGCTTTGTCTACTGGTACCAGATTGTCCTGATTCAGGATATTTTGCAGCGCACCGGGCTTCATTTGCCAGATGATTTGTTGGGGTGCAGCAGATTGAAAATTAATCGTGGTTTCTTTGTCGCCGGGTTGAGTCGTGTTGCTATCGGTTTTATTTTGGGGGTTATCTGTACCGCCGGATTTGATTTTCAGGGTCTGAGCCGGTGCGGCGGGTAAACTCAGTCTCTGAGACTCAATTAATGCATTGATATCGACACTTTTGCCCAGTTTGGCAAACGCTTCATGCAACGTATTGAACAACGTGCTGCGTTGTTCAAACTGTTGGGATTCCAGCTTTTGTAGTTTTGCCAGAATGGCCTGACGCTGGCCGAGCCGGGTTAAATCTGCAGCCGTGAGCTGATAATAAACGGGTAAATCCGGTGTCGTGTCTTCTTTCCGTATTTCTGGTTGTGAAGTTTTCTGAACAATTCCGGCGATAATTTTATCGGCGATTTCACTTTGTTTCAGGTGGAGTAATGTGGTGGGTGCAATATATCCGCGCCAGTTCGGATACAAGGCATTTAAGTAGGTGGCCCGGTCTAAATCAATCAGAATGGATTCCATGAATGCCTGATGGCTGGCGGGCTGTACGACGTCAAATTCAGCACAGAAATAGGCCAGCCAGCTGCGGGTGACTTTGCCCCAGCGACCGTCATTGAGATATTTGTCATCGTGCGGGAACTGAGGATCGTCCTGATACAGCGCGTTGAGCTGATACTGAATGGTCCGGACATCATACGGCGCTTTGTCATCCCGTAGCCGCAGATTGCATTTCTCAAACTCGCTGCCTGCGCGGATGGCGTCGGATGATGTCTGACTGGTGTTATTTACCGTTGCGGAGGCGGTGGTTGCTGTTGTGGGGACAGGCACCGTTGCGGGGACAGACGTTGTTGCCGTTGTGGAGGATGCAGCAGTGGGGACAGGCGGGATAAATCCCCAGAAAATCAGGACGAAACAGAACAACCACGGAAGCAGTGAAACCGGTCGTGTGCACCGGTTTTTCAGACATCGGGAGAGTAATTGGATCATGATGTACCTTCCTTAACGCCAGGTGACAAACAGGGGTTTGTCCATCCATGGGTATTTGATGGTTTGAAAGCTCCAGGGCAGCTGATCGAGTAACATATCGAACGGACCGGGAAACACATCCAGCTGCCACTGTTTTTCCGTTTCGGAGAGATTGCCGCCCCGCTGAAAAAAGGTGGTTTGTAACCCTTCAACCGAGGTCGAACCCAGGGCTTTCCAGTGACCAATCATTGCCTGAAGCAGTCCTTCTATCAGGCTTTCCGCATCTTGCGGCAGTAAAATGGTGAAAGGCACCGGTTCATGCAGTGCCATGCCGCACAGGACTTTATTCAGCATCAGCAGATATTCCGGCGCTTCATTGGTGCCGTCTGTCAGCCATTGCAGGCAGAAAATCGCCTGCTGGCGGGTTTGCGGGCTGATGAATTGCTGTCCGTCGGTTAGTTCAAGGCGTTGCAGCAACATGGGAATATAGGTCGAAGCCAGCACCAGCCCGGCATTGATGATCGGGATGGGCTCTCCGGTGATTTCATTGTCATTTGTGGCATCCGGATGCTGCCATTGCAGCGGTTCGGGTTTGGAAATTTCTGCCTGAGTTGAGGTGTCTGTCCCTGTAAGCGCTTCTGCCGGAAGAGTTGAGGTGTCTGTCCCTGTAAGCGCTTCTGCCGGAACAATTGGGGTGTCTGTCCCTGCAGGAATAGGGGCGTCTGTCCCCGGAATTTTCGGAGACAGAGTGCCTGTCCTTTCAGTCTCACCAGCCGGGGCAATTGAGGCGTCTGTCCTTTCAATCCTTTCAATATCACTTTTCATTTCATCCGCCAGCGCTTTCAGCCATGCTGCCTCTGAGGGCAGTTGCTGTGCCAGTTGCTGAGTTAGGATACGGCGTCTGTCCCCACTATTTCCTCTGTCCCCACTATTTCCTGAAGCGGTGTGGTGTCTGTCCTCACAATTCTCAGAAAGGAGATTATCGCGTCTGTCCTCATTAGAGGGAGGATGTGGAACTGCGGTATTCAGACAGGCTGCAATACGGGCATCATCTGCCAGATCACTGAGCAATTGCCGGAAAAGCGTGCTGAAGGTGCCCTGAATATCCTGTAGTAACCAGCGGTGATAGACGATATGCCAGAAAGCCATCCGAACGGATGTTTGTCTTTCGGTGAACTGTCCTCCGGTGAGCAGCATCAGCGCGCTGTAAAGGGTGGTGAGAAAAGCCATCCGTTGCGGATAACGGCTGCTAAAAAGCGCCATATGACATTCATCATCAAGTGTTTTAATCCAGCGGTTGCATTGCTGCTGTGACTGAAGCTGAATCGCCAGTCGTCGCCACAGTGTGTCATGGTGATTGTGAATGAGGTGGCAGACTGCATTGCTGGTCAGCATGTCCGGCAGAGTGACCATATCACCGTTCAGCCACGCTGTCAGTCCGGCGGGTTCCTGCAATGCAGCCAGCCATGGTTGCCATTGCGTTTGGATCTGGTTGCTTCCGTTCAGTGTTTGTCTGAGTCGCAGTTGTAACTGTTCACTGGCCTGAATTTCTGTCTGGTCAGGATGAAGTTTTTGCAGCTCACGGCGTAACGCATGGCACCAGTCTCTGATGGTTTTGGGGGGCTGAGGCCGGAAGATCAGACGGTAGAACACATATGCTGGCAGCGCTGTTGCCTGAAACAGACGGATAAGTTGTGGCAGAAACGGACGTAAATGTTGCCACAGTGATGGTGCCAGTGTTGTGATGAGTTGCTGTTGGGCATCCGGAGAAAAATGCCCGATCGCGTAGTCAGTGGCGTCGCTGTGGCTGATGTGACGAAGAAAGCGGCGAACGTCTGTCCGTTGGGATTCAGTCAGTATGATTCCGTCCGGATGCCCGGGTAACTGATTGAGCCACTGGCTGGCCGTCAGACCGGCCGCATGATCGAAGTGGGTGAGAATCGGGGTTAAGTCATCCTGAAACCTGACCGGTAACGTGTCGATGGTCAGGAAGGTTTGAATCAGCAGACGCAGATTCAGATTGTGCCGTGCTGCCAGCTGTGTCATCAGGGACGCCAGATAACTGCGGCGGTTAAATTCGCTGCCGCGCTCTGCCAGCAGATAGGTCAGACTGATCGTCCAGAGACTGATTTGCAGCGCATGGACAGGAAGTGGCGGTGTGACCGGGAGATGCCGGGACACTGTTGGGGCCATGTGAACCACGCTTTCGACCACAGGTGCAGCGGCCGGGTCGATCAGCGTGACGAGTGCCAGTCGTGCCGGGTGATCAAACTGTTCTGCCCACTGCTGACGGCGGGTTTCATTTGCACCCAACTGATGCAGCAGGGGTTGAATCTGCGTTTGATGCGTGTCCAGCCACTCTGTCGGCAGCGTTTTCCATTTGCCGGAATCAGGGTGCAGCAGTATCTGTATCAGGGTGCGAAGATGTGTCAAAGACGCGGGTTGTTGTGCTGGTGAAAATGATTCTGACTGATATTGCCACCACTGGGTTACTTTCAACAATGCATCGCTGGTCAATGCATCAACCGGGGCGGCAGGTTCTGGTTGCCCGTGTTGCCTTAGCACCAGCAACAGTGTCATCAGCTCGTGTTGCGGCTCATCAGTCAATGCGGCGATCATCGCCTCAATCAGCAGATTCTGACTGATATTTCGCCGGGCCGCCATCTGGCGTACGAGTGATTGCAGATAGCTGCGGCGGTTAAACTCACTGCCACGCTCTGTCAGCAAATAGCCCAAAGTGAACTGCCACAGGCTGACCCGCAGTGCTGCATCTGTCATCGCTGATGAATTTACAGAAGTTGCAGGAGAAGTTGCAGGGACAGGCGCTTTTGTTGTTGCCGGTAGGGCAGCCGGTTTTGCAGGGACAGGCACTCCAAATTCTGTTTTTGCAGGGACAGACGCCCCAAATTCTGTCGCAGGTGCTGCAGATTTAGCGGGGACAGGCGCGATAAAAATCCGGCGTTTGCCGATGATGTGCCGGACAAAATCCCGTGCACCCGGTGCAATCATGGTGGTGAAATCCAGCAGCATCGGGTCAGTGTAATCTTCAGCCCAGTGCTGACGGACTGCCGCCAGTTGCCCGGCCTTCAGCAACAGAGGTCTCAGAATCTCCGGTTCATCCGGCCACAAGCGTTTCAGCGTGGTTTCACTGCCTTGTTTCAGCGCCAGCAACAGGGCGGTGGTGTCGCTGGTTGTGGTTTGAACAGTGAGCCGGACGGATTTTCCCTCCTGTACCGGCACTGATAGCGGATCACCGGAGATCTGAGTCTGTATACCGGCAGACTGCGTCGCGGCATTGAGCCAGGATGCTGACATCGCTTGTTGTACCTCCGGCCATGGCTGCGGTGTACTCTTCGCAGATTCCGGCCTGCGGGTGTCTGGTTTTTCCCATGTTTGTGCAATGTCGTCCAGCAGGCCACGCATCTGTGCCTGCAACGTTGAGTCAGTGGTTTTTGTTTGTAATGCGTTCTGTAATCCCCGCAGTAACAGTACCGGCTTGTCGTTATTGGCAGCAGCCATCCGGATCAGCAACGTCATCAGAAACTGTCGCCGGTTAAACTGACTGCCGCGTTCGGTCAGCAGAAAGTGCAGGGTAAAGCACCAGAGTTGTTGCCGCAGATGCGACAGTGGGCGGGAAACGGGTAAAGCAGGTGGGGACAGTCCACTTTCCGGGCCATTTTCCGGCTTATTTTCTGAGGACAGGCGCTTTCCTGTTTCCGGTGTTTCCGGGGACAGACGCCTTTCCGGTGTCTCTTTTGCCTTGTCCGGTCTGCCAGTGACCTGCTCTGGCTGACTGAGGCTTTGCCACAGGTGTGGGGCTTGCAGTATCCGGCTCAGAAACGGATATTCTGTGGGTTCAAGACAGGCCAGTAAGGCAAAGCGCTGTGCTTCGCTGAGTGAATCCACCAGTACAAAAGGCAGCGCGCCATCCTGTGCGTTCTGGCGCAGTGCGTTCAGGAGTGGTTCGCGATAATCCTGTGTCAGTGTGTCCCAGTCATTCAGCAGTCCGGTGAGCTGATGACGGCTGAAAGCCTGCGTCAGCCGGGTTTGCCAGAGCTGGTTCAGCACCACCTTCAAGCGTGGATGATCGCGTTTCGGATGACGGATCAATCGCTGTATCGCCTGCCGTTGTATCATGGGTGACAGCGTCACCAGCAGATCAGCCAGTGATTCTGCCGGTGTCTGCTCGATCAGCCGGCTCAGCAGCATGTTCTGGTGACTTTGCTGCTCACTTTGCTGATGATGTTGCAGGTTCTCTGGCCGAAATAGTTGATTGAGCCATTCGGGATGGCCCAGCCATGCCTGAGTCAGACGTGCCAGTGTGGCGGGTTGTTGCGGGTCGGCAGACCAGGGCAGCCGGCCGGTTTCCAGAAAACAGCGGGCCTGAAACCAGATATCATCCGTGTGTGTCCGGCGTGTGATTCCCTGTGGTTCTGAACGCTGTAATTCTTCCGCTCTGTGCGGGCCGCTGGCTTCTGCCGTCACGGCACCTGTCTGAGTGCGTTGGGCGGATTGATGCTGTTGCAGATAAGGCAGCAGTTGCCCGCGTATCCGGGTGTCGATGCCGCTCAGCAGATCGTCGTAAAGGCTGTCTGCCGGAATATTGCCCACATCCAGCTGCAGCTGGTCAATGGTGATCACTTCTCCGGGCGGACAGAGCTGGTCGAAAAGCTGTTCGAGATGCGGCAGCAGGCGTTGCATCACCCACTGATGGGCCTGCTGTTCAAAGGCTTCGGCCACCGGCTGGCTGTCAAAATTCAGTTCGAGCCGGGCGTTGCCGATTTGATGCGGCCGTATCTCTGTCATAGCGTCAGCCCTCCCTGTGCAACATCAGGCTGACTGAGGCACTGAAGCAGCCGTTCAGCCAGTGTATCCACATGTGACAGCTCAGGCTGTCCCGCGTCAGGCTGACGACAAAGCCGGGCCCTGTGTGTCCGCCATTCCAGATACAGGGCTTCAAACGATTTGAAGGTATAAAACGACAGCCAGTGAACATGAATCAGCAGGTGAGCCGGGCTGTTGCTGCGAATCAGTGCTTCGGCCTGCTGGCGAAAACGCGGATTGTTGTGGCGGGCGGTAAAGCCGGGCAGCACAATGCTGACCTGATGAGCGTATGACGTGGTATCCGTCGTTTGTGCCGGGCGCAGCAGCAGGTGTTCCACGGCGTATAAGCCTTCACTTTCCCGGTTGAGCCGCATCAGCCATTGTTGCAGATAATGGCAAAACTGAATCAGTTTGCTTTTTTTCCGCTGACGACCGATATACAGCCACTGCTGCCCGGCAAAGTGCAGGAATAGCTGATATTCCCCGTTTTGGGTACGCTGCAAAATCCGGTAGGCATGGTGTGTCATGCCTTTGCACAGCAGGGTTTGCGGAATTGTCTGATCACTGAAAGCCATCACTGCCGCGCGGATTTGCCGGGTCTGCTGGCCGGTCAGTCTGAGATGATCCGGGCGTTCAGGCACCGCTTCCATCTGTGACAGCAGGGGTTCCTGTAACCGGAACAGAATTTTTTGTCCTGCCGGGCTGGCGGTAAAATGGTCATCGCTGACCACATTGAGTAAATACTGGGTGATTGTCCGGCTGAAGGTGTCTTCTTCTTCCGTTCTCAGCCCCAGCAGCAGGGACAGGCGTCTGGCATAGCCGCCCGGATCGTGTGGCTGACGCAGGTCCGGCCCCAGTCCCCGTCTGGCCGTCAACGGTACAATATTGCGGATAAACTGCTGCTTATGGCGCAGCAGCCGCCACTGCAGTTCTCTGGTTGAACCGTAAGGATTGAACTGTTGGTGGAAGGTATCCGGATAGGATTCACCGTACAGCGCGAGCAGATAATCAAAAATCCGCCCTTTGCGTTCGGGGTAATTATCAAACTGATCCTGCAACTGACGCAGCCGCTGCCTGATGTCGTCCGGATAATGCTGCCCGATATGACTGAACTGCTGCCCGGTCAGGGGCTGGGTCTGATAGCTGTGTGGTGCGTTGATTTGCGTGGAATACAGCGTCCGGATCTGGCCGAGATCGGCGCAGAAATTGGCCATCAGCTGATCAAACAGCAGCAGGTAACTGCGCAGTTGGTGCCGCTCTGACTGTTGCCGGGGATGATAGTGAGCCGGATGCCCCGCAGACAGATGATAGGTACGTGGAAACAGCTGCTGTACCGATTCATATTGTGCAAGGTCATAGAAAGTGCCGGATGGCAGCGTTTGCATCTCATCATTCTCTGGCTCCGGCCGGTTTTTATCCTGCAACTGCTGGTAATACAGACGGATGTCTGCGGTATCCAGCCGGACCGTATTGCCCTGTTGCCGGAGTGTCAGATTCAGGGCATCGGGTTGCGCCGGAATCATCAGGCAGGCATGTGCAGGCAGGGTGTGGTTTGGAGCCGGTAGGCTGTCCTCATCAACATCACCATCAGCTTGCTCAGGGAACTCCCCGTGGGCCAGCAGTTCAAAATGTGGCATGTGATGAATGTCAGCGATGGCAAGCAGCTGTGCTTTCAGTTCTGCGGGGTGAGTTGTCAGAGAATCCTGTTGCAGCCATTGACTGGTCTGATGATAAATCATCGCCGCCAGTGCGTTCGGGTCGTGAATGTCATCACAGATATCGATCGTGGCATGCAGGGAGAGCGGCGTGTCTGTGATGAGCCGGATTTGTCCGAGGTCTTCTCCTAAGTGCCGCACCTGATGATAAGCCGCGGCAATGGCTGCTTTGGCCTGAGCTGCCCGTTCAGTCTCGTTAAGATTTTGCTGATGAACCGGGTACAGCCGGGCATTGATTTGCCAGATGCCGTCATGGGCCGGACCCGGCTGCACCGACACCTGTGCCAGCTCCGGCAGGGCAGCCATCAGCCAGCACCGGTAATCTTCACTCTGCTGCGGGATGGCCTGTAAAATCTCAGCCGGATGCGCCAGCCCCTGCAGGGTATAATCGATGCTGCCGTCCGGGCCGGTCAGGTAATCGGCGACCGTAAAATCACTGCGGTAGATCAGATCGGTCAGGGCAAAGCAAACCTGTTCTAAAATCGTTACGCCCGGATCGTGGGTATTGTAGTCGGTCCAGATGTGACCACTGAGCTGCTGGATATACGTCAGCCCCAACTGAAACAGTTGCTCAAAACTATCCGGGTTATCGCGGTTGCCGCGTTTTGAGATGGTCACCGGCATCGTTAGTTGTCCTGCATTGTCTGAGGTTTTTCTTCACAGCGCGTCATGTAGGCGTCATCCCAGAGCTGTGTGATGTGATAACGGATAAACTGATGCGCGCCATAGCTGGTATTGGTGCGGATTTGCAGTACGTAAGGACGAATCGCGCCCTGTTCTGTGGTCTGTTTCCAGCGCAGGGCCAGCCGGTCAGCCATTGAATTAAAATAAGCGTGCTGGGTTTTAATCGGGTTTTTCCGTCGCCAGAACTGCCACCACCAGTGTGCCGGTGCGCAGGTATTGGAGGCAATGGCATGCAGCAGTGCATAGCGGCCGCTGTGACGGATACCGATGCCGGCCACCACTTCAAACATCTGGCATCCTTCCAGAGCTCCGGTGATATCGTGCCATTCGCCGTCGGCCGGAATCGCATCCGTGACCGGCTGATAACCCTGACGTCCTCTTGAGGCAATGATGCCGCCGACATCGAGAGCATGTCGCGGGGTTTCGGTCTGAATGCCGACCTGACCGCTTGCCGTGAACGTCACGTGCGGTCGGGTGGTTTCCCCATCACCGGCGACAAACTGCAGTCCGGCCTGCTGGCTGAAATTGTGCTGATCATTGGCGTCTGATGTGCCGGTTTGCGGATGATCGGTTAAGGACTGGCTGGTGAATCCGATATGCCAGAGTGAGGTATTCGGGTTACTTTTCTGATAAAAACTCAGCAGATGTTGCTGATCGAGCGCTGTCAGTTGCAGCCCGCTGGCGGGTGGTTTGGAAAAGCCTTCATCTAATTCGTTGACGCATGAATCAATCAGATCGCCAAAGTGCTCCGCAGACGGCATCATCCCCTGACGAAAGTAATTTTTCAGTGTACTCCGGTTTCGTTTTGGCATAATTAGTCTGTTCCCCTGGTTGTTTCTTCAGGCGTTTCCCCTGTTCCCTTATTTGAGAAATCCCCGGATGAATCAATAATCAGTTGCTCCCCGATCACCAGTTCCCCGATGCCTGCCGGTTGTGGTTCGGCGCTGACCGGGCTGGCGGTGACCCGCAGGTAATGATGGGCGGCCGGAATCAGCAGGTTCCACGGATATCCGGCCCTGACCGGCTGCTGTTGTACCGCGCTGTCCTGTAAGGTGTAACCGGTCTGTTGCTGCTGGCTGATTTTGAGCACAGAAACGCCGCTGACGCCGGCGACTTCTGGCTGCTGTCCGATAAAGGCGGCCAGCTTATTGAGCGACAGTTGCCAGCCAAGCCCGGTGTTCATGCTGTCTTGATGCCAAGGGCAGAGGGCGTGGTTCAGCCGTTGATTGAGCTGGCGCTGTGCCGGTCCGTGATGAACGCCGGGATGAAAGCTGATGTAACAACGCACCTGAATGGTTTCAAAACCGGGATTGCGGACCTCAATCCGGCAGCTCTGGCGGCTGACCGAACGCAGATAATCCCGGATTTCCAGCAACGTGGCGGAATCCAGTACTTTCGGCTGACAGGGCGTGTGGTCACATGTTGTGTCTGCCGGGCGGACAATCATCAGTACATGGCCTGCTTCCGGCTGGTGGCTGTCAAAACGGCTGTGGGCAAAACAGTCGGCAGCACCGGTGATGTCAAACTGCTCCAGCACCAGATGTTCATAATCCCATGGTGTAATCGCCTGTCCTTTATGGCGCAGCTGTTCGCTGACGCGGGTGATCCACTGCGGGCGGGTTTCCTGTGCCGGTAACCCGCCTGCCGGGGTGAGCTGAATGATATCACCGGCACCGGACTGTCCCGGGAAGCGCTGCCAGTCGCTGAATAACATATCCCGCTGCCTGGTCTCACCCGCTCCCTGAACCGTGATCACATGGGTGGCGATATGGCGGCAGTGAGGATAAAACCCGATGCCGTTACTGGTGCTGACGCGCAGCCAGAAACAGCCATCCGGCATCACCCGGTGCGTGGTATCAATGGCAGCGGGAATATCCAGCGTGATCAGCCCGCTGGTCAGAAAGCCCTTCGTGGAATCCTGAGTTATATTTTTCGCCGGCAGCGTTCGCCACTCATCCCCGACCAGATACTGCCAGTGGTAACAGGTGGACGGATACGGTGTCAGCAGCTTCGACTGTCCGTCGAGCAAAAAGTACAGATTCAGATAACCGGACAGTTCAGTGGCTGAAATTCCGATCAGCAGATGGCTGTCGTGCTGATAATCCGGCAGCAGTCTGGGTGTTGTGTAGCGCTGCGGGTCGGCAGGCGGGTAAATCTGCTGCTGTCCGAAAGGGTGCAGATGAATGATTTGCGCCGGGTGGCGGGTATTCAGACTGGCAAGATCGATCCGGCTGTGGGCGTGATAATCAATGGTGAGCTGATTCAGCACCGGCGTATACGGTGCTGCGGGGACAGGCACCTGAGTGTTGAGCAGCTTTTTCCCGGCGGGTAATTTTTCAGGCAGCCATTTTTTGCGCCGGGCATTTTCCGTCAGTACCTGACTGAACAGCGGACCGTACAGGTGATGTCCGAAGGCGGTTTCCGGTTTGATCAGTCTGATTTTAAATAATCCGTTGCGCAGCCCGGACTGATGGCTGAACGGTGCCTGCGGCCAGGCATGCATGACCGGGGTAAATGCCTGCTGCATGGCAGTAATGTGCAGCTGACTGGTTTTGTTTAACTGACCGCTGGCAGGCTGAAACAGCGGCTGCGCGGGGTTACCCATTGGTTGCCAGCGGCCGTTGCTCAGCACTTCTGTGGTCACCTGAAAACTGTGATTGCGATAAGCGAACGGGTAACCATGATAATGCTGCCTGAATCCGTCACTGCCGCGGGGCAGCCCGGCCCAGTCAAGATGAAAGGTCAGTGCCTGAAGCTGTTTGCGCGCCAGCTCCTCGCTGGCAATGACCAGTGCGGATTCGTCGGTGGGCTGCACGCCAAACATAAAAAATGGCTGACCGGGGTCGGCTTGTCCGTCATGGTTGAACAGCTTGAAGCGGGTGACCCCCTGAACCTTGCTGGTGATGTCGATGGTTGCCAGCTCAAAATCCCGGAAGATCGAGTAAGGAAAACAGTTGCTTTGTGCTTTGAGCGTCAGTTTCAGTCCCGGATGTTTCAGTTGCCACTGTGAGCCGTGCAGTTCTGCCTGAGCCGGAACAGCAGCAGAAAATCCGGGGTCGAGATTAAAAGTTAAGACAAAGCCTTTTTGCCGGGACAGATGCGCTTTGAGCGGATGAATCTGGGTATCTGAAATGGTTTCCCAGCCTTCGGTGGTCGTAAGCTGAAAGTCAAAAATGTCGCTGAACAGCTGGTAAAACACCGTGATTTTGGCATGGCGCAGGAGTCCTTTGAGCGTTTCAAGGGCAATGGTGTCGATGCGTTCGGTTCTGTGCAGTGTTTTGGCTTTACGCCAGATCAGCCGTCTTTCCTGACGGCTCAGCCAGTTGCGGTTACTCAGCGTATGGCGGCAGATGAGCTGGCCGAACAGGCGGAAGAAAATATCCTGATCGCGGGTTTGATACAGCAGGCTGAGAAAGAAGCAGCGGTACACATCATCGAACCGTTCGGATGGCTCATGGCGGCGCAGTGTTTCGATTTCTGCACTGCTGAGCTGCCTGACCAGTTGCCTGGGCTCAATGTGCCTGCGCTGGTCACCCAGCAGATGACCATGGGTGAGGAGCAGCTGTTCAAAAATAAGGGTTAACCCGTGGCGGATGCTGGTTTCGTCTGTCTCTGTATGCTCCGGCTCATGCCCAAGCATTTGTACCTGCTGGACAATCAGGTTACTGCGCACTTCGTGCAGACGAAAGTGAATCGTCAGTTGCCGCTGTCCTTCTGCCATGGCAAAGACTGGATCGGCAATCACCAGTCCCATGGTCTGAAGATCAGAATGATTCTGACTGGCAGGCTCCTGACTGGAAAGTGTATCACTGGAAAACAGCGGGAAAGCCTGTTCCGGTGGCAATCCGGCCCCGGTTGATGCCGGGTCGATGCTGGTCCGGCAGCCGTGTACGCCGCAAACAAAACCGGTCACCCGCTCCGGTGAAACCAGCGGGTCGCGCCTGAAGGTCAGATGAAAAGCCTGCGTGACTTCCGCATCAGTGACCAGCAGAGGCTGGGTGGCCCGGTAATCAATCCGCCGGAACTGTTCATCCTGACCCGGACTGAAAATATCTCCCGCTTCAACGGTGAGCGGTTTGCTGCGGTTGGGCGGCAGCGATAATTTGAGACAGACCTGCTCGCCGGGCGCGGATTTTCCGGCCTGTTTCAGGACGTCGCGATAGTAAAAGGTCAGGTGGTTTTGCGTCAGCTGATTGATCTTTTGCTGGGCACGCTGAAACAGTTTGAGAAAACTGACATACAGCGCCAGCTGAGGCGGGGTTTCGCCGTGATTCAGGCCGCGCTTGAGTAAGCCCTGACAGTCTTGTTGCAGCGCGGCAATCGCCAGCATGATTTTGGAAAAGCAGTGTTGGAGATGATCAGCTTCCCCGGCAGTTTGCGCAATATGATTCAATCCCCACAGCGGGTCGAGGCTGCTTAAATCCGGGCAGGATTCCGGTGGCAGACTGCCGATGAGTTGCTGCAGCGGGGTTGTCAGGCGGGTCTGATAGCAGTGTAGCAACAAAGATTTCAATTCAAAAGCCAGCGCCGGAGAGTCCGGCAGCCAGATGTACCATTGGTTCATTTGCCGGCAGAGGTGAAGCAGATAGTCAAGCGCGGGTTGTGTGCCCAGTTGTCTGGCCTGCCTGAAATGCTGCTGGCAGTGATGCAGGTCGAGGCTCTGTATCGTGGCACAGACCACCAGTTCACTTTGAGCGAACATACCTTCCCAGCTGCCCGCTTCATGATCGTCAGCGTTACGGTAGGGCAGTAACTGCGCGAACTGTCTGGCCCAGACTAACAGCTGCTCAAAGCTTAGTTCGTGCAGCTGAAAAAATCCGGGCGACAGTGCCTGAACGGCTCTCTCCTGACGCGTTGTCATTGCTTAGCCGTCCTGAATCTCACGGGCAGGCAGTAACGCCGGGTTGACGAGGGTGCCTTCCTGTAAATAAAACGGGTACACCATATTGCCACGGGTGTTGGTGGTGACAATCCGGTAGTCCAGATCGACCATCAGTTTGCCCTGCATCGGTTCCGGGATAAAACTGACCGCCATCAGGTCAATGCGGGATTCGAAAAATAAGATCGCCTGACGGATTTCATATTCGACTTCGGTGAGCGTGGTCTGTGTCAGCTCGGCAAACATGTAACGGTTAAGGCGACAGCCGTAGTCCGGATGCATAATGCGTTCTCCGGGCGAGGTGGACAGGAGAATCGTCAGACTCTGATGAATATCCTGCTCATCCCGGCTGAGAGTGACTGCCTGACCGGCCGGGGCAAAGCTCGGGGGAAAAGCCCAGCCGGTGCCGAGAAATGCATTGTGTTCGCTCATGGTTGATTCCTTTTTTCTTTTTGTTAACCATTTGTTTTTTATAACAGATCATGTTTTCAACAGGTCGTGTTTTCAGCAGATCATCGTTAACCACAGCTCTTCGTGAGTCACAGCGCTTCTTTAGTTAAGAGCATCGCTAACCACCGATCAGGACGGTCGGACAGCCGATGGCAATGTTGCCGCCGTGGTTGGTGGTGTCGCCCATTCTTGCTGCGGGTTTGCCGCCGATCATCACGGTTGCTGAACCCTGAACAATTGTCGAAGGCGGGCCGACGCAGGTACACATGTCGCCGACAACGGCGGCCGGCAGGCTGCCAATCAGGACAGTCGGGACACCCGGACCAATCACCGGACCGCCCACATGCGGCACCGGTGGTAAGCCGGGAGTCACCATCGGGCAAACATGCATATCTGTAATTCGTGCAGCAAATGTCATGGGTTGTTTTTCCTGTTGTTCTGTATCTGTTTTCTGTCAATTCGTTTTTTCATGAATCTCTTCTGCCAGTAACTGTTTATCAGTGACTTTTTATCAGTTAATTTTGACCAGTCCCCCTTTGATAGTGGTCATACCGGAGGCTGAGAGCTCTGCAGTTGCCGAGCCTTTGGCGGTCAGTCCGGTTTGAGCTTCGGCATCGACATTCATCCCCTGTATCTTTACATCCATCTGGGCCTTGATACTGGTGTTATTGGTTGATTCCAGAGTGATTTCTCCTTTGGCGGTGAGTTTGATGTCTTTCGGGCTTTCCAGCGAGATACCGCTGTCGCTGAGGGTGACGGTGTTGCTGTTCTGATCTGCGAGTTTGATCGATTTATCCTTATCGCTGAGAGTGATGCTGTTACCGCCGGGGGTTAAAATTGTGGTGACCTTGTCTTCTTCACTGAATTCAATCTTTAACTGACTTTTAGTCACAATGGCCTTGGTGTTATTTTCTGCCGTCAGCGAATAAGGTGGTGTGTGCTTACTGCTGTAGAGACTGCCCAGTATGATGGGCTGGCCCGGATCCTGGTTGATATAGCCGAGCACCACTTCATCACCCGCTTCCGGAATGAAGAAATTACCGCTGGTTTGCGTGGCGTAATAGCTGGCGAATCTTGCCCACACCAGGTTGTTTTCATCACCGAGTGCCGGTATTTCAACCTGAATGCGGTTTTGTGATTCCGGGTCTTCATCAAGTTTGGTCACCAGCCCGATTTGCAGGCCGTCCACCGGCGGCAGCCAGCCCGCCGCCGGTGGTGCGCCGAGGTCGCGGTGTTCTGCAGACCACATCGGGGACAGGCCCAAATCAACTGTGGTCAGCCATTGTCCGTTTTCAATGCGGTGATGGACTGCGCCGATATAGTGAGCGCCGTTAAAGCGGTCTCCGACGCCGGTGAGCTGAATCAGGGTATCGATTTTCGCTTTGGCTGAGCCCTGAAAGGTGAGTGACCCCCGCACCTTGGCCAGCATGGATTTCACCCGCTGGCCTTTGGCCCAGCTGGTCAGCATATCCTGGCTCAGCGTTGCGGAAGTTTGCAGGCGATAATCATCAATACCGAGTACTTTGGCTAAATCGCTGTCGCTCAGGTTGCCCTGATCGGCAATCGACTGCGCGGCGGGCTGTCCTTTCAGCATTTTTTGCTGGCCGGGATCCCAGCCTGTGCCTGTCACCTGTTTGAGCTGGTGGCGGGCATCAATCGCTGCCGAGAAATCAATTAAGTCTGTCCCATAGGTCACCGCCAGCACTGCAGACTGATCGACCGAGGGCGGCGCGACAGAAATTTTGCCGGACTGATTACACACCACGAAACCGTTGACCTCAGCACGGGCCAGCATGAAATCCCAGTCGCTGCAGTTGAACTGAACCAGCTCATCATGTTTTTCGGAGATGCTTTCGACTTTCTCTGCGCTGACGCCGGAACAGGCAGCGATCAGGCTGCTGATAATGTCGCTGTCTGACTGCTTCAGATAACTCTGGCTGTGGCGGGCAATCGTCATGGCGACCGCCTGATCTTTACAGGTGATATTCAGGGTGGACTGATTGTTGCCGGTAATCCGGATCGCATGCGTGATGACAATGCCTTCAAAAATGGTCTCTTCGTCCCCGGCATAACCGGCACTGATGGAAATTTTAGTCCCTGGTTTAAAGGTGTCTCCCTGACTGACTTCAAATGTCTGCTCCGCCACATTGCCGTCACTGAGCACCAGATCGGCGGAGGCAATCTGATTGACCTGATAATTGATATGAACAGCAATCACACCGATTTTACTGTCGATGGTGTTGCCATCGGCCTTAATCGTGAATGACGTGACGCCGGAGCTGTTTTTTGCGGGAGATTCAGCCATACAATCGCCTCACTTGACCAGTGGCGGAAAATACAGCCGGGTGCCCGGCCGGATATGACGCACACTCGCCAGATGATTCACCCGCGCAACGTCCGGATAATAGCGACTGTCCCTGTAAATTTTCTCGCACAGCTGCGGCAGGGTGTCTCCGGCTTTGAATTCAACCAGGTGGGTCAGATCCGGCGAAGATTTTTTAGCCTCTGCTTCCTTCTCTTCTTCAGACAGATAGCCTTTAAAGCTCAGGCTGACTTTGGCCCGGAGCGGTGTACCGGAAGAATTAAACAGGGTGTAGCTGACACTCATGGAGGACAGACGTCCCTGAAAGGTCAGGGTACCCCAGAAGATTTTGACTTTGTTGGGTTCGTGCTGGCTGCCACGATAGTCGTAGGTGACTTTTTTCAGGGACTTGAGCTGCTGTGCAATCGATTTGGCTTTTTTCTGTTCCACCACACCGGTGGCATCCATCAGTATGTCAAATTTAAGCGTTTCGCTCTGATAGCCGCTCAGTTCGACTTTCTTACCATTATTGCCCTGGGGCTGACGATTCTTACACGAGTCATCGGTATAGTTGATGCCCACTTCATGGGACAGGGACTCCGGATTGAGCATCGCCTGAAAGGTTTCCGCGGCATTGCCCGATTCCGCAATCGATGAAATTTTGAGTTTATCGACCATGCTCAGCGCTCCCGTCGGTCCTGTTCCAGCTTATGGAACAGCACTTTCATGGCCTGATACTGTTCACCGTCGTGCGGACAAAGTGTGGCCAAACCATCGTCCGGGCAGGGAGGTTTGACGGTTTCCTGCTTTGTCTGGTCAGCCGGTGTGCTGGTGACATTCGATTGAATCGTCATCTGTTTAACTTCTATAGGCATTGGCTTTACTCTGTCTTGTCATAAGATTTTTCTGCAATCCTGACTTATTTCGTTCTTTTGACTCTGCTGTAACACAATTCAACTTCTTCAATCGCGACTTCATTTTTTGTAGCCTGAAAACCATCGACTTTCCATTTCACGGGATAGGCGTTGTAAAGCACCCAGACGCAGCATGGTGCGCCTTTTTCATTCAGAAGCCGGACAGACACGGTTTTGGGCTGAACCGGTTTGCTCAGCTGTGATTCCATGATGCCCTGACACCATTTCACCAGTGCCGAATCTGAACCGGCGATTCCCCGTTTAAGAGAAAGATTGCTGTGTTTAATCGTTTTGGGCAGGTAATAGACCAGATTGTTGCCGCCTTCGCGGTACTCTTCCGTCTCGATCTGAGATTCAATCCCGGAAACTTCCTGAAAAGCAGAATCGTCCTGATTGTTGTCAATCACAACGGTGAAATAAAACGCCGGAAGCGGCCATTGTTCTGCCATATTGACTCTTTCTCTGCGATAAATGTTTCTCTGTGATAAACGTAAAAGATGTATACGTCGTTAAAGATCAATGTGCTGAACCTGTGCCGGATTCAGCCATCACCCGCTGCAAAAAACACCGTTGCAAGTGGTGATGGCTGACGGATACCGGCATTGATCAGACCGAAATTTCCAGCCCTTCATGGGCCAGTTCTATCGTTTCTACGGCAACTTCATTGCCGTCTGACTTCAGGTCGGTGCCTGTGACCTTGGTCGGCCAGGCGTTTTTCAGTTTCCAGCTCATTACCGGTGCACCGGATTCATCAAGTAAGTTGATGGTGACGGCGGTCCGGGCGATGGTGTTCATCTTGATTTTCGAGTACCAGTCATAGAACTTGTTATCACTTTTGAAAATGCCTTTCTTGAGCGTGACATTACTGGTTTTGACGATACCTGGCATCTTTATGGTCGAAAATACCGGGCTGTTGCCCGCGCGGTATTCAATCGGTTGTGCCTCGGTATCGAGCCCGGATATTTCCTGAAATGCAGCCACCATATCCGCACCGGCACCACCGTCCCACTTTACTTCAAAGTGGAACTTGGGCATGGGCCAGACGGTTTGGGATTGTGCTGAGCCATCATCTGCCATGGGATTCTCCTTTTAAAATTCTGTGTTGTTTCGCCTTTCTCAGCTGAGCCGGGCGCTACGATTCCTGCATTTTTTGCTGGAAGGTGATTTCGATAAATTCAGCCGGACGGCTGATCGCAACCAGAACGGTAATTCTCAGAATGCCTTCCAGAATATCTTCCGGTGTCATGGTTTTTCCCAGACCAACGCTGACACTGTAGGCTTCATCGGGTGAAGAGCCTGCCAGCCCGCCCCGCTTCCAGATGCCATACAGGAAGTTGCCGATCATGCTTTCCATGGAAACCCAGGTATTGGCAACATTCGGCTCAAACACGTAGGCTTTGGAAGCCAGCCGGATGGATTCTTCCAGCATAATCATGGTGCGGCGCACGTTGATATAACGCCAGTCAAGGCTGTTGCCGTCTAATGTCCGGGCACCCCAGACCAGTGTGCCTTCGCCGACAAACGGCCGGATCGCGTTGATGGATTTTCCCTGAGTGGTGACGTTCAGATCTTCCTGTTCGTCATCGCTGATATTGACGGTCGGAGAAACCACAGCATTTAAGCTGACATTGGCCGGTGCTTTCCACACGCCCCGCGCGTTATCGACCATGGTATAAACGCCCGCCATCGCAGCCGCAGGCGGCAGAATGTTATGCTGGAGTTTGATGTCTTCCATGATGGTTTGATACAGCGGGCTCATGGTCAGCAGGACTTTATTGAGCAGCACCTGTTCCTGATCCGGCAGTGCCTCGTCGGCTAATTTGGCGATTTCATCCAGCATCTGTTTTTTGCGGGTCGCCCGGAGTTTATTGCCGCCGGTATTGAGATCATCTTCGGATAAGCCTTCGAGATCTTTGAAGGCAGCGTTGACTTCGGCTGTCAGCAATTCGGTGAGTTTGTCTGTGTTGCTGATGTGGTGGAAATCGAGGTCGCTGTCCTGAACAATCGAGGTGTTGAGCCACGGATAATAAGCAGCGGAGAAATCGAGATAGTTGATGCCCAGCTTGGAGCGGAAGTTTTCAATACAGTCGCCACCGGGATCCTGGCGGTCTTTAAAACCTTCCCAGACATCCAGAACAGCCACCCGGTTTTTCATCTTTCCGCCGCAGTGTTGCAGCATCGCCTGCTGCACATTAATGCAGTCATCTTCGGCGAGCTGGACCACTTCCGGGATCACCAGCATGGTCGGTTCCTGTTCTTTGATCAGCGGGGTAATACCGCCTTTGAGTGCACCGGCATCCGGGTCATCGGTATAGCTGCCAACAGAGACGATATAGCAGGGGCCACCGCCGTTCTGGAAGAAGAACATCATGCTGTAATACAGCAGGTGACGGGCGTTGGACTGCTTGATTTGATAGTCAGTCCCGTCCTGGCTGAAAACCGGACGCGCGGCGGCATCATCACCGGTTTCACTCAGTTCAAACTGGTGCAGCGGCGGTCCGCCGAAGTACTGGCGAAACTCTGACATCGACGTAATACGCCACGGTTGGTTACGAAGGGATTTCCCGCCATTGTCTGCTTTTTGTGTATACCCGATGAATGCGGGAACCGCAGTAGCAACCTCGACAACTGAATTGGGAAAGGCATTTTTTTCGACGATATACACGCCGGGGGTTTTCATGACACCCATAATAAAATCCTTGTGGTCTGAGATGAATTGCTGCCTCATGCCTTACATCATGAGAGACGATGTCAAAGTCGTTCTCAAAGCAAGATAATGTGCATGAATAAAATCAGTTGCTATGCATTCATGCAGGTATCTAACTTAGGTATAGTTGTTACTACTTTTTGTGTCAAGAAAGGCAACCCTTGCCAAGCTGTTGTTTTTTATAGATGAACAAACTTAACTGACGAACAGACGCCGACAGATGACTCATCTCACATAAAGGTGACACAGTCGCTGAGAGGTTTTGCCATCACGAATGATTTCGAGCTGCTGCGGGTCAGCTGCGGGCAGACGCTTATAAATCATCTGATGCCGGTCTTTCAGCTGAAAAGTGAAGGGAGAGTGCTGTAACACCGGAACCGGCGTTTGAGAGACAAATGTCATCACGTTGTGCTGATTAAGCTGTTTCCGGACCGGTTCATCAAATACATAGATTTGTCTGGGGTCGCGAATCTCCGGTGTTCCGGATGGCGTCAGCGACAGAAAATAGTATTTCCAGTAAGCCTCACAATGGGTGAAAGTCAGGGTCACTTCTTTACCGGGTTCAGAGAAGGATTCCGGTGGCAGCTTCAGGTTGACCAGACCGGTTAAATTCTGGCTGAAATCCTGCTGATTCACGATTTCAGCAGCGGGCGACTGCTGCATTTGCTCTGGCGACAGCCATTGCTGCGGGGGGATGAACAGCGGTTCCTGAGAGTCAAATACCGCTTCAAATTGCGCGGCAGCAAGCGGAACTGTTAACGGCATATCGGTGTAATGACGAAAATAAGGGTCGCTGCTGAACAGTTTAAACTGAAGCTGCACCACCGATTGTGGTGACGGTATCTCTGCCAGTGTGGCCTGATCGGCAAAAATATTCAGCCCGCCCGGCGCAGCTTTCAGGCACATCTGATGCTGGTTCAGCCATTTCAGGGTTTCAGCGGCAGGGGTCACAGTGATCGGATGTGCGATCCCGGACGCAAAATAACTGTGCGCCACCATGATGGATAAATAAGGTTGATAGAACACCATCATTCCCCCTTCCTGTAAATTGACGGGTCCGTCGTGCCCAGGCGGCCGGTTTGCGTCAGAATGGTTTCACTGTCCGGAATAGCGACCCGCACCCGGTAGACACAAGAGGGCAGGTACTTCGAACCCAGCATGCTCCACATATGGCTGAGTTCATTGCCGGGAATACTTTCCATCTCCATCGCAATTTGTTCGATGTCCTCCGGCAGATCGGGCGCGTTCTGGCGGTGAAAGACAGGATTGCGGTGAAAGAAAGCCAGCAGATGAGATAAAACTTTCAGGCCGTCGCTATAGTTTGCTCCGGAAGCGTTTGATCCGGAAAAGTTTGCGGCGATCACTACAGACAGTGTCAGATATAAGGGTTTGCTGGTCAGGGCTACCCGCTGCCGGGTCTGTCCGCCCGGCACCAGTCCCGGTTTGGAAAACGGATCCCGCTCCAGATTACTGAGAAACACCAGTATTCTGTTCTCCGTCGTTACCTGGCCGGTGGTTTCTGTACCCGACGGCGGTGAAACCACCACCAATTCTTCAGCCAGATCAAAGGCGGGTCTGAGCGACTGATTCATCCGCTCACAGAGGTAATTCAAACAATCGTCGAGCATGTTTTTCTCCTGTGGCGGGTGATCCGGTGTTTGCCGGGGAGGTGGATTTCAACCCCCCGGACTATTAAAGATATATCCATGTTGTATATGAGTAAAGTTGATGAGTGATGGTTTTCATTTTTCTTGTGGGGACAGACACCTGCTCATATGAGTGTTCTTGTGAGGACAGACGCTTTTGGAGGGATGATTTTTGCAGCGGCTGCTCTTTATGGGTGCTTTTTGTGAGGACATGCTTTTGTGAGGAAAGTGCTTTTGTGAGGACAGACGCCTGAATTTTGTCAGGACAGGCTGCTAAGAAATACGCCCGCCCATCAGACGGGGCGGGCGTGTTGGGATCTGTTGTTATGCAGATCCCTTTGGGGGAGCTTAATGCGCAGACGACAATTTCGTCCGCCGGAATGAGAGCAGATGCTTGACGAAAGGATAAAGCAGAGCAATCACGGCCAGAGAAATGATGACCAGTGTTAGCGGGCGCTCCCAGAGAAAGCTGATAGCGCCGTCATGCAGTGATAAGGCGCGGCTGAGGTTTTTCTCCATAATGTCGCCGAGTACAAAACCAAGCAGCATCGGGGCCATCGGGAAATTGAGCAGGCGCAACAGCATGGCAACCGCGGTAATCAGGACCATCATCTGAATATCAAAAGTGTTAAAGCTGACCAGATAAACGCCGGTGATGGAGAAGAACAGGATCAGCGGAATCAGAATCGGTCTTGGAATCACCAGTAATCTCGCAATATAAGGGATCAGCGGCAGATTCAGAATCAGCAATACCAGGTTGCCGAAATACATTGACACAATCACCGACCAGAATACGTCCGGATTATCAGCAAACAGACGCGGCCCCGGCTGAATACCATAAGCGATCAGCGCTCCGAGCATCACGGCAGTGGTGCCTGAGCCGGGAATTCCCAGTGTCAGCAGCGGAACGAATGACCCTGTTGATGCGGCATTATTGGCCGATTCCGGCGCAGCCAGACCGCGCAGAGAACCGTGACCAAATTTCGCTTTTTCTTTCTCCGGGGCAAAGTGTCTTTCCATGCCGTAGCTCAGAAATGAGGCAATGGTCGCGCCTGCACCGGGCAGCACTCCGATTAAAAAGCCAAACACAGAAGAGCGGGAAATCGTTGGGATAACCTGTTTGATCTCTTCTTTCGACAATTTCATACTGCCCAGTTCACTCATTTTAATCTGCGTATCTTTCTGGCGGTGTTCGCCCCGCATCACGGCTAAAATTACTTCGGTCAGGGCAAAGGTTGCCATTGCCAGCAGCAGGAAGCTGATACCATCGATCAAATCGGTTTGTCCGAAGGTGAACCGGGGAATACCGGTCATCACATCGTTGCCGACTGTCGAAATCATCAGACCAAATACGGTCATCATCAGCGCTTTGAGCACCTGTCCTTTACCGGAAAACGCTGCCACTGCGGTCAGGCCGAGTACCATCAGGGCGAAATAATCACCGGACTGAAAGCTGAGTGACACCTGTGCCAGCGCGGGCGCAGCGAACAGCAACACGATAGCCCCGACAGTTCCACCGGTGAAAGAGGAGTAGGCCGCCAGTGCCAGTGCCTTCCCGGCCTGATTGTTCCGGGTCATCGGGTAGCCATCAAATGCGGTGACAACCGTACTGGCACACCCCGGTGCATTAATCAGAATTGAAGAGGTTGAGCCGCCGAAAATTGCACCATAGTAAACACCGGCCATCAGAATAATGCCGGAAGAGGGTTCCAGACCATAGGTGATTGGCACCATCAGTGCAATGGCTGAAATCGGCCCGAGACCGGGCAACATGCCGATGAAAGTCCCGGCAAAACAGCCGATGATCACCATGAGCAGATTGAATGGCATCACTGCCGTGGACAGACCAATCGATAATCCTTCAAACATGACGCATCTCCCTTAATTGTTCAGCCAGAGTTGTTCAGCCAGCCATCCCGGTGCCAGATAAATATCAAGCACCTGAGTCAGTAAAACCCAGAAACCAACGGCAAAGGGGACAGACGCAACCAGCAGTATCCGGGGACGACGTTCGCCCAGTATCCGGTAACCGGCGAGCAGAAAGCCAATCGTGGCAATCAGGAACCCGGCCCACGGCAGCGCAAATGAGAACACCAGCATCAAAATCAGCAGCTGCACAGCCTGTGTGTACTGAATACCTGCCCGGCTCTGGCCGGACTGCAACTGGCGCTTCACGGTGATGAGTTGTAAAAAAGAGAGCACGATGCCAAGTCCGGCAAGTACGGTGGGCATGGAACGTGCGTTAAAGGGTTCGAATTCATCGCCGGGAAAGAGTGCAATTTCGCGGGTGTAGTATCCGTATAACATGGAAAAGCAGAGAAACAGCAGTCCGCCTGCATGATCTTTTGTGATGGTCATATGAGACTCCTCATCATGCCTGTCCGGGCGTCTCCGGACCAGACAGGCGGTAAAACGGGAAAAAATGAAACAGGATGATGGGGCTCTGTTAACGCAGGAAGCCCAGCGTTTTCATTAACTGACCAATCTGAGTTTCCTGCTCACTGAGGAACGTCAGGAACTCAGGGCCGGGTTTGTACAGGTCAACCCAGCCGTAGCGATCACGGACGGTTTTCCATTCCGGGGTTTTAAACATGGCAGCAAGGGCGTCATCGTAGTGTTTGACCTGAGCATCGCTGAGCCCCGGCGGGCCAAAGACACCGCGCCAGTTGACAAAAGTGGCGTCATAACCGAGTTCTTTCAGTGTCGGGACAGTCGGTGCAACCGGCGAGCGTGTTTCCCCTGTCATCGCGAGAATGTGTACTTCTCCGGCCTGAGCCAGGTTGATAGCTTCGCTGAGACCGGTGGAGAGAACCTGTATTTCACCAGACAATAAAGCCGCCATCGCTTTACCACCGGCATCGTAGGGAATGTACTTCACCCGGCGTGGGTCGCCGCCGGCTGCCTGAAATGCCAGTGCAGCCACCAGATGGTCCATACTGCCTTTGGCTGAACCGCCGCCAATTGTCACTGAGCGGGGATTTTTCAGGTAAGCGTCCACGACCTGCTGAAAGTTCTGATAAGGTGAATTTTTCCCCACTACAAATGCAGCGTAATCGCCGACAACGGCGGCGACCGGGGTCAGATCATGGAAGGATTGCGGAAACACTTTGGACAGGGCGCGGATAATGATCGGGGTGGAGTTGATCATCAGGGTGTCTTCGGCCTGTTTACCGGCTTTGATCAGGTGCGCAATGGCTTTACCACCACCGCCACCGGACATATTTTCGAATGAAACTGTTTCAGCGACGTTTGATTTCATCAGGGCTTCACCAAGCCCGCGAGCGGTGCTGTCCCATCCGCCCCCGGCGCCTCCGGGAATCAGAAAGTGAACATCATCAATCATATGTGTGGCTGCATGCGCGCCTGACATGGTGCCACAGCATAAAGCGACCGTGTACATGACTGCGCGGGATTTCTCCCGGATTCTGTTTAACATACATTCTTCCTTGTTGGGCTTTGTTTTAGTTTTCACCTGACAAGTTAGCCTGTGAATTTAAATGTGAATAGTTTGTAAATCTAAAGTGAATAAAAAAGCTATTGGTCATTTTGTTCATATTGTTCACGATGAAAGCGGATGGCTGAATTGATGCGTCTGTCCCTGTTATTTGATGTGTCTGTCCCTGTTATTTGTTGCGCCTGTCCCCGCTATTTGATGCGTCTGTCCCTGTTATTTGCTGCGTCTGTCCCCGTTATTTGCTGCGTCTGTCCCTGTTATTTGTTGCGTCTGTCCCTGTTATTTTCGTTGGTCTGAGCAGAAACATCAGAAACCAACCCTGGACAGTTTCAATTGATCAGAGTGTGTGATTGATCGGATTTTTACCTGAAAAAACCAAAGGAACTTTTCGCTGGCTCACAGCGCTGTGAAGCGGTTTTTTGTAATGTTTATGTTACATTTTTGCTAATGGATTTTGCGTTGATGTTTTCTGTTCTCCGCACTTTATCCCGCCATTTTTCTCTGCGTCAGCTCAGATTTAAAACCCGGATGATTATGATTCTGGGAGCGATCACCCTGATTCAAACGGTGGGACTCGGCTATTTTGCCCTGCATTATCTCGATCAGGCGCTCAACGAGCAGATGGGGCGTCAGGCGGTTCAGCTGGCACAGACCATCGCCCATATGCCGCTGATCCGTGAGGCGATTTCCCACGGGGAACCGGATCAGCTTCAGCCATTCAGCCTTGAACTGGCCCGCGTTGCCAAAGTGAGTTTTGTGGTGATTGGTGATCAGCATGGCATTCGTTTAGCACATCCGAATGCGGCTAAGGTCGGTCATCCGATGTGGGATGATGACGGTGAAACGGATGATCAGGTGCTTCAGCAGGGACAGCCTTCGGTATCAAGAGTGGAAGGCAGCCTCGGTTTGTCGATGCGCGGCAAAGCCCCGGTGAAAAATGAGCACGGACAGGTGACCGGCATCATTTCGGTGGGTTATTTGCTGGATACGGTGCATCAGACGATACAGACGTATCAGCGCAGTATGTTTGTCGCCATCGGGCTGTTTTTTATGTTCAGTGTCCTGACAGCACTTGGCTTCAGCCATCATTTCAAAAAAGCGATTTTTCATCTTGAACCCGAACAGATCGGCCGGATGTTTCATGAGCAGAAAATCATTCTTGAAACCATGCGGGAAGGGATTGTTGCCATCAATCAGCATGGTGAGGTTTCCCTGATTAACTCTGCGGCTTTACGGGCGCTTCAGCTGGATGACAGTGTCAGTTATCAGGGCCGGCATATTCTGGATGTAATCCCCCACAGTGAAATGCTGGACGTACTTCAGTCCGGGGAGCCGCATTATGATGAGGAGATATGGCTGGCGGATCATCATTTGATTGTGAACCGGATCCCGCTCCGGCAAAACGGACAGGTGATGGGCGTGGTCTCCAGTTTCCGGTTGAAGAATGAGGTGGACCTGGTGGGCCGTAAACTGACCCGGATTCGCCAGTATGCGGAGACGCTGAGAAGTCAGTCGCATGAATATAATAATAAGCTTAACACCATTGCCGGGTTAATTCAGATTCAGTCTTACGATAAAGCATTAGCGCTGATTGGTCATGAAACCCAGCTTCATCAGAGTTTTATTCATCAGGTCATGGCCCTGACGGATGACAAGATGCTGGCGGGTTGTCTGCTGGGTAAGTTTAACCGGGCACGGGAGTTGGGATTAAGGCTGGTGATTGACCCGGACAGTCAGTGTCATGATATCCCGGCGGCGATTTCCCGCGGGCAGCTGATCAGTATTGTCAGTAATCTGATCGATAATGCATTCGAAGCGACCTTTCATCACCGGGGTGAACGGGGGGAAGTGCGCATCAGTATGACGGATTTAGGTCACGAGCTGATTCTGGAAGTGGAAGATGAAGGGCCGGGCATCAGTGAGATGCAGCAGCAACGTATTTTTGACCATGGTTACACCACGAAAAATCAGCCCGGCCACGGAATAGGCCTGCATCTGGTGAAAACCTTAGTCACCCGTTTTCAGGGGCTGATTACCATTGAGTCACCGGTTGCAGGAGCGCAGGGCAGCCGGTTTACAGTGTATTTACCGAAAGAGAAACAGGGCAATGACTTACCGAAAGACCAGCATCTGCCGGAACAAATCAATGAGGAAGGGTCATGATTGAATTACTCATCGCAGATGATGATCTGCAAAATGCTGAAATTCAGCGGCGCTTTGTTGAGCGTGTCGACGGATTTGAAACCCGGGGCGTGGCGCACAGTCTGGATGAATTACACGATTTGATGGAGGTTTTTCAGCCGGATCTGGTGTTGCTGGATAATCACTTCCCGACGGGGACAGGGATTGATCTGCTGAAATCCTGGCGGGCGAAGGATATCAGCACCGATATTATTATGATCACCGCTTCGACGGAAGTGAGTACGCTGAAGTCTGCGATGGCCTGCGGTGTGTTTGACTATATTCTCAAACCCCTGGTGTTTGAGCGTTTAAAACGGGCGCTTGAAGGGTACGCAGGGCATTATTATAAGTTGCAGCAAATGACGGCGCTGATGCAAAGTGATGTCGATGGCTTGTTTCATTCCCCGGCCAGCGCTGCGCCCGCAGCCGTTTCCCGTTTGCCGAAAGGAATTGACGGGCTGACGCTGGATAAGATCAGACGGGTGCTGACCACATGGGATCATCAGATTACTGCCGAAGCGCTGGGGCAGCAAATCGGTGCCAGCCGGACGACTGCGAGGCGGTATCTCGAACATCTGGTGTCGACCGGTGAAGTGCATGCCGAGGTTTCTTACGGCAGTGTCGGCAGACCGGAGCGGCAATACCTGCGTAAGCTGAGTGGGGTGTAATCCGGTGTGCTGCAGTGAAACCCTGGACATATGAAACTGTTTTCTGAGGTGTAATGATGACCGCCAGCCGGGAAGGTTCACGATGACTGTGTTGCCCGGCAACTATTGTTGGTATCAATGCTTTTCGGTATACTTCCGGAAATTGATATGTGTCCGGTAAGCACCGTATTGTTTAAACTTTATACAGCGTTTTTTGAGATATTCCTTCCAGAATGCAACCGATGTGCTTAATCTCGCAATGAACTTACGCCATGCTGTAACCGGATCAACAATTACTGTAAATACAATGACTTCGAAGAGGGAGTTTCACGTTTTGAAAAGTGGAGCAAATGTAAATGAGTGATCAGGATTCTCAACAGAAGAGACAGTACTTTCGCCTGAGGTATGAGATGAAAGAACTTATGCCGGATTTGTATATGTTTGGCAAAGTCTTCAGAGTAAGTGAAATCTCAGAAGGTGGTATTCGTGTGCTGATGGGTGAATCAGCGATTACCGCACAGCGGACCATTAGTGGTTATATTGAGCTGCATACGGCCGGAAAAATCTTTGTGAAGGGGAAAGTACTTCGTCAGGAGAAAAAAGAAATGGTCTTTGCGCTCACAGAAGGGCCGACATTTAAAGATATGCTTGAGGAGCAGCGTTTCCTGCGTCAGAACCATCCTGCATTATTCCCGAAAAAAGCCGGGCTGGTTGAGTATTGATTCGCTCCGGAGAGCGGGTCGTGTCTGTTTTTACCGGTTGCACCCTCTGTTTTTACCGGTTGCACCGGGCTGATGTCCCCCTGAATACCATGTTTTCCTGCCGTTTTGACCAAAACGGCATCATCAACAGTGAATTAAGCGTTGCCGGAGCGTAGTGACGTGTTTGCGGCATTCCGGTGCTCAGTTCCGCTTCTCCCCGGTGCGGGTGAGGGGTATAACTGGCAAATATCCGGTCCCACAGGCTCAGACAAAATCCGTAGTTACTGTTTGCTTCCTGTATGCTGCGCGAGTGGTGAATCCGGTGATAGTCCGGTGTGACAATCAACCGGCGCAGCCAGGTTTCAAATGGCTCCGGAATACGGACGTTGGTGTGATTGAACATGGCGGAAGCATTGAGCACAATATCAAACAACAACACCGCTTCAAACGGTATTCCCAGCAGCAGAATCACCCCGGATTTAATCCCCAGTGACAGCAAAATCTCAACCGGATGAAACCGCAGAGCCGACGATGTATCCAGCGACGGGTCAGAATGATGCACCCGGTGCAGACGCCAGAGCCATGGCAGTGTATGGAACAGCCGGTGCTGCCAGTAAATCACCCCGTCAAGTAAGATCAGACTCATCACCATGGCCGCCCAGAACGGCAGTTCAGGGTGAGAGAGCAGCCCGGAATGGCCGTACAGGCTGACGAATGAAAGCAGTAGTGGCTGAAACAGGCGGACCACCAGAATGCCCGAGCCGAACAGCAACAGATTATGTCGCCAGCGCAGCCCGGTTTGTTGTCGTGGCAGTATTTTGGCTGGTTTGCGCCATTGCCACCAGAGTAACACCGTCAGCACAGCCAGAAAGACACTTACCCGGATTGAAAAATCTGTCATGATATAAACTATGGGTTCACGTTTAATTAGTAAGCATAGCAAAATGACTCGTGATGAATTTAATCAGTTTTGCAGTGAGCTTCCTGCCACAACCCACGTGGTGCAATGGCGCGGGGCTGATGTATGGAAAATCGGCGGGAAGGTGTTTGCCATTGGTGCACAGGGGCCGGAAGGATTGCCTGCGGTGACTTTTAAGACATCCGATCTGAATTTTGAATTTCTAAGCGATCATGAAGGATTCCGGCCTGCGCCTTATTTTGCCACCCGGGGGATGAAGTGGATACAACAGACAGATGGCAGGGCAGAGCAGGATGAAGCACTGCGTTATTACCTGCAACAGTCTTACCGTATTGTGGCCTCTGGATTATCGAAATCAAAACAGCGCGCACTGGGGCTGCCGGAGGCGCCTCACCTTCATGACTTTCATTCTCAGAACGATCACCCTCAGAAATAGCCGGAAACAGACGATTTTCTGAAGGTGAAGTCCGGGTTGTGACCGCTAGTGGTTAAGCCGAAAGGATGGTGTTCATATCCGTTTCCACATCACTGATCAGGCGAAGGTCGAAACGATCCTGCAATGCCTGGAGCAGGTTGTCGGTTAAAAACGGTGGTGCCGTCGGACCGGCATAAATACCGCGGATATCGAGTGAAAACAGCGTCAGCAGAATCGCAATTGCTTTTTGTTCAAACCAGGAGAGCACCAGTGTCAGCGGCAGGTCGTTCACACCACAGTCAAAGGTTTCTGCCAGTGCCAGCGCCAGCCGGATTGCAGAATAGGCATCGTTACACTGGCCGACATCCAGCAGGCGCGGAATGCCGTTAATGTCACCATAGTCGAATTTATTGAAACGGTATTTACCACAGGCCAGCGTCAGAATCACGGAATCATCCGGTGCCTGACGGGCAAAGTCCGTGTAATAACTGCGTTCAGATTTATCCCCGTCGCAGCCGCCAATCAGGAAAAAGTGGCGGATATTGCCTGCTTTGATCTGTTCAATCACAGCGGGTGCGGCCTTCATCAGCGCATTGTGACCGAAGCCGGTGGTGATCAGATGTTCCGGCTCATCTGCGGCAAATCCCGGCTGTTGCAGCGCACACGCAATCACAGCGCTGAAATCATCACCTTCAATATGTTTGACACCGGGCCAGCCGACAATGCTGCGGGTGAAGAGACGGTCAGCGTACTGACCGGTATTGGGATCGATCAGGCAGTTGGAGGTCATCACAATCGCACCGGGAAACTGTGCAAATTCTTTCTGCTGGTGTTGCCATGCACCACCATAATTTCCTGCCAGGTGCGGGTATTTCTTCAGTTCGGGATAGGCATGAGCGGGCAGCATTTCTCCGTTGGTATAAACGTGAATACCGGTGCCTTGTGTCTGTTCGAGAATTTTTTGCAGATCATGTAAATCATGGCCGGAGACCAGAATACATTTCCCGGCAACCGGGCTGACGTTGACTTGTGAAGGCTCCGGGTGACCAAACGCTTCCGTCTCGCCTATGTCCAGCAGAACCATGATTTTCAGATTCAGCTGACCAATCTGCATTGCAGTTTCAAACAGCTGATCATTGGATTCCGGGTCGGTGCCCAGCCATGCCATGATACGGTGATATTCGCCATATAGCTCACGGTCAGTCTGACCGAGTACGCGGGCGTGTTCCATGTAAGCCGCAACACCTTTGATACCATACAGACAAAGCAGCCGCAGCCCGATGGTGTCTTCGCTGACCGTATTCCGGCCACGGTTAACCGCGGTTTGCTCTGCGATGGCCATGATGGCTTCATGGTTGTCCGGCAGCTGAAAACAGGCGGCTTTACTAATCGCGGCAATAGGTTCACCACAGGCCAGAGCGGCGGTTTCGACCTGCCCGGCCAGTCTGTCCCGGTAGTCCTGTGTCTGACGGGCAAATTCCAGAATGCGGACCGGGTCGAAGTTCACGTTGGTCAGCGTTGAGAAGAAAGCTTTGGGTGCCCACTGGTCAATTTCATCATCGATAATCTGATAACGGCGCCCCTGTTCTGCCCAAAAGGACAGTCCTTCGAGTAAATACACCAGTACATCCTGCAAATCCGAAACTTCAGCCGTTTTTCCGCATAAACCTGCGGCATAAGCACAGCCATTATTTTCCGGTCTGCGGATGGTTTGTTCACACTGAGCACAAAACATGATTTAACTCCTTTAGGGTGATGAGCCGGGAGACAGTTTTTCCGGCTTTTATCATTCAGCTTATTTTTTATGATCAAGATTTCATTCACTGTGTTTCATGAATTGTGCCATTTGTTAACTATCTGATTTTAAGTAAATTATTATATAGGTTGTTGAAAGGATGATGTCATTTATACATCGATGTGATGTCGAGATGACATCACATCCGATCCGGAGTGAGGGATTGGTTTATAGCGGGGACAGACGTTGGTATTTATTGTGAGGACAGGCGACATATTGTGGGGACAGACACTGCATTTTTTGGAAGGATAGGTGCGTTACTTTTATCTGTTTTGAAAAAGCCAGGCCTTAACCGGACTGAGTTGTGTCTGTCTGAAAGTGTTGTGGGGACAGACAGCGTAAGCCTTCATTTTAGGGCGTCTGTCCTTTCAACCTCAGGGGGTGGCTTATCGCAGTGCTGAATCCTCAGTGTGGGACCAGGGTGGTATCCTGTTCAAGCAATTCTCAGGTGATTGACCAGATATTGCCAGACACATTCAGCTGCGCGGCTGCGCTGTGACTTTCTGAAACTGATCAGATTGATGGGCGCACTGTCCGGGTGGTGCCAGTCTGTCAGGATACGAACTAAATGACCCGCAGCAATTTCTTCGTGCAGAACCAGCGGTGTAATCATCATAATGCCCAGACCAGCACATGCCATATCGGTGAGCGCCCGGCTGCTGTCAGTGGTGATGGCTGCTTTGACCCTGACTGATTCTGTTTCCTTTCCCGGTTGACTGAAGGACCAGTGATCACCAGCCATGCGGCTGTTTTTAAATGCCAGACACTGGTGTTGACTCAGGTCGTCCGGTGTTTGCGGGTGGCCGAAACGTGCCAGATATTCCGGGGATGCGAACCAGCCCCAGCTGATGGTGCCGACCTGCTTTGCGACCAGTGAGGAATCCGGCAGAGTGCCGGTCCGTAATGCCATATCAATGCCTTCAGCCAGCATATCCGCCGGCTCATCATTGAAGCTGATCTCCAGTTTGATGCCCGGCATCTGGCGTCGGATTCCGGCTAACAGTGGCACAAGATAAGATTGTCCCAGCATAATACCGGTGCTGATTTTTACCTGACCAACCGGTTCATCCTGAACCTGTTCTTTGAGCCTGTTTACACCGGCGATCAGCTCCGGCAGCGTACGGGTTTGTTCTGCCAGTGCCTGTCCGAACTCAGTGATCAGTAACCGGCGGGTGGAGCGCTTAAACAGGGCTTGTCCTAAGGTATCTTCAAGCTGTTGAATTTTTTTACTCACTGAGGATCTCGGCAGATTCAGATAGCTGGCAGCAGCCTGAAAGCTGCCTTTTTCAACCACGGTCAGAAATATCTGGATCAGGGGTAGTGACTGATAAAGTGGGTTCATTAATTCGTTCTATTCCGGAAACAATAAATTCATAAATTGTAGACTAATTGAAAACAAATAATCCCGCTACCCTGTGTCTGTGATTCAATTTAAACCGGAGAGCAGATCATGAACACATATACATTAATTACTGGCGGAACCACTGGTATTGGTTTTACCGCCGCTGAAAAACTGATTGCTGAGGGGCGTCAGATCATCATCACCGGGCAGAATCCACAACGGGTTGAAGCTGCGGCAGAAAAACTCGGTTGTACCGGGCTGGTGGCTGACAGTGGTGATATGGCGTCTGTCATCGCACTGGCCTACAAGCTGCGTCAGGACAATATCCGCTTAGACGGGCTGGTTTTGAATGCAGGGACGTTTATTCCGGCCGGGTTTGAAGAGACAACTGAAGCTGATTTTGATAAAAGCTTTGCGGTTAACACCAAAGGGCCGTTTTTTACCCTTCAGGCATTGTTGCCCTGTTTGAGTCATCCGTGCAGTGTGGTGTTTGTATCAAGTATTGCGGTGGATAAAGGGTTTGCCGGATGTGCTGCTTATGCGGCCAGTAAAGCGGCGGCAGAGGCTTTTATGCGGGTGGCGAATATCGATCTGGCATCGCGGGGGATTCGCATCAACATTTTGCGTCCGGGGGTCACTGCAACACCGATTCAGGGCAAAGCCGGGATCAGTGAGGCAGAGAAACAAGCGTTGTTTAACAGTCTGGACAGTACGGCACTCGGCCGGGTGCTGACCCCGGATGATCACGCCGGAACCATTTCATACCTGCTCTCTGATGCGTCACTGGCAATACGTAATGCTGTTATTCAGGTTGATGGCGGGTATGCTTTGTAAGCCGGTAAAGTGCTTGTTTTTCGACATATTGTGGGGACAGGCACTGAGGTATCCCCACAAATTTTAAAAAAATGTTCAAATAAATCAGGTTGGCAGGAACATTCATGGCTTTTTGTGATCTTAATTGTCACCACAACAAACCAGACCACAGCCATGAATGTCGACCAAATCATATCTCAATTTGTTACTTCTGTCTCTCAAGGGGGGCATCAAACCCGTACTCAATCACTCACTGCCTGCGTACAAAGTGCCATGTCTGGGAACGCCTTGACCGTGACTTCTATGGGGCGGGGGATTCAGTCAAAAGCCCATCAAAAACATAATATTAAACGGGCTGACCGACTCTGTTCCAATCCACACCTTTGGGCTCAAATCCCCTTGATTTATCAGCGAATTTGCACACTCATTGTTTCCAAAAATTCACGACCAACCATCCATGTTGACTGGTCTGACTTAAACCTGAGTAAAACCCTTTTCCTTATCCGGGCGTCCATCTCTTTTCAGGGACGGGCACTCACACTCTATGAAGAAGTTCATCCACTGGAGACGAAAGAGAAACCAGCGACTCATGACCTTTTTCTGAAAACGCTCAAGCTCCTTTTGCCCAAAAATACTTGCCCCATCATTGTAACTGATGCCGGCTTCAAACGTCCGTGGTTCAAGAGCGTTCAGGCTTTAGGATGGGACTTTGTCGGTCGTATTCGTGGACGGATTTGCCTGAGTCCGGATGGCAAGACGATGCAGCTTTGTAAAACCCTGTATCCTTGTGCAACCTCATCCGCTCGTGGGCTGAAAAACTGGTTCATGGGAGGAACATCCCCTTATCCGCTTCAGCTGGTTTTATATAAAGAACGACCCAAAGGCCGGATCGCCAAAACCGCTGGTGGAAAAAGAAAGCAGTCAAACTACAGTAAGAAGAATGCCCGTCGGGCCAGGGAGCCGTGGCTCCTTGCAGCCTCATTAAATTTATCAAAAAAGTCACCCGCTCAGATTGTTCAAATTTACCATCAGAGAATGCAGATAGAAGAAGCGTTCAGAGACCATAAATCCAGTCAGTTTGGTATGGGGATGGAACAGCACCGAACAAAGAGTCACTCGCGTCTGAGTGTGATCGTTTTGATTGGAACACTAGCGCATAACATACTGATATTATTTGGTATTATGATGGAAGAACAAGGGCTTCATAGACACTATCAAGCCAACACAGTCAAAGATCGGAGAGTGCTTAGTCATGTGACATTAGGTCTTCATTTTTATCGTCATGGCAACGCAGATCTCTCTCTCGATGACTGGCATTTAGCCATCCTCATATTACGAGAAAAAGTCACTGAGTCTCAGGTGATTAGAGAATAATTTTGTGGGGATCCCTCAGGGACAGGCACTGCATTTTTGGAAGGATAGGTGCGTTACTTTTATCTGTTTTGAAAAAGCCAGGTCTTAACCGGACTGAGTTGTGTCTGTCTGAAAGGCTGACTCATCCGGATTGATCACAAATATGCAATAAGTAATTATTTATGTTTAATAATAACACTGTTTATAATCGTGTTTGATTGAATATGAATTATAAAAAAGGCTGTTGTGAAATGAATGAAATAACGGAACGATTCCTGGAACAAATGAAATTTTATAGCTCTGAGTACTGGGATCTGGCTGGCTGTGATGACTACTTTGACTATCAGAACGATTATGATGTGATTGGTGGTGATGTGGCTCCGGGAACAGGAGATCATATTGTGATTGATCGCCGGGGTTGTGGTGATACTTATGGCTTGTGCCATGACTGTGCAAACATTTATCCGATAAAAGTCATCAAAAACTCAGGTGTCAGTGGACCGGTGGATACTTATGAAATCACGGATGTGAAAGATTTTGACCTTCAGTTCTTTGCTGGATATAAAAATCAGGATTTTCAAAAACTGCTTGCTCAGTTTAAGCAATGCCTTGATATCGGAGATGAGGCTGAAGATCTATCCGGACGCCTGATTCAGCCGGGACTGAAATTATTGCAGGATGCATGTTTCAGTGATGATCGGCTTGAGTCTGTTGAAGATTTAGATAGTGCGATCAGACAACTCGATGAAGATTACTATGAAGATGTAATGGTCTTTGTTGCTATGCTGTTGGCTTTTTATATTCTTGTGAATCATGATCGTCCTGAGGAACTCAGAGAATCGTTGAAAATTATGTTAAGCGGAGAACTATGTGATGAAGATAATTCACCGTTTATCGCTGAGCTGTCGTATGTGAAAATACTGACGCTGTTTGAATTGGAAAGAAAACAGGATGCTTATAAAATCATCAGAAGAGTTCAGGCTGAAAATTATCTCGATGATGATTTGTTCCAGGATTATTATGATCTGGACGAATATATCGAATGGCTGAGGGTAAGTCAGCCGCTGGTTGGTCCTGACAACTTTAATTTCTATTTACCGGGGCAGCCGGGGCCAATCTCTTTGATTGATCGTTTCAGAAGGATTGGCCACTTGTTTCTGGCTATACGTGATCAAAAAGAAGTTTGTGAATACGACTGGAATATCCTGCTAAATGCCAGCCGTCGCTATGATGAAGAAAAAGCATTTTTTGAGCATGATTATCATTTGGTACTGTACTGGCTGCTCTATTTTGGTATGACCGCCGATCAACGTTATCAAGATGTTGAAGTCATTGCTGAGCAACAGGAATACCGAAAAAAAATGAAGATGTTTGGTGTTGTTCTCGATTTTTTCAGTACAAGGAATGATTTTGTGATGTCTGTTCCTCACGAACAATAAGGTAACGAACTTCAAGGGACAGACAGCATCTTCGGGACAGGCACCTGCGCCGCCGTAATGAAAAGCCGTGCATTTATGCGCCAGCTTTTCATTCATGGTGAGTCATGGTGAAGAAAGCGCTACTCAGCCAGACCGCCGTGGGTCAGTTTCTCCGGATCCAGCAGGTTAGCCAGTGTTTCTCTCGGCAGATCGGTTTCTTCTTCGGCAACATCCAGAATAGCTCTGCCTTGCTGGTAAGCTTTTTTAGCGATAGATGCAGCCTTGAGATATCCGATCACCGGATTGAGTGCTGTGACCAGGATCGGATTTTTCTTAAGTGGTGTTGCTACCTGTTCATGCCGGACACGGAATGTTGCAATAGCCTGATCTGCCAGGGCGATAGCACTCTGACTTAACAGATGAATGCTTTCAGAGATATTGTGGGCTATGACGGGTAGCATGACATTCAGCTGAAAGTTTCCTGACTGTCCTGCGATGGTGATGGAAGTATCGTTACCAATCACCTGGGCTGATGCCATCGCCACTGCCTCCGGGATCACCGGGTTGACTTTTCCGGGCATGATGGAAGAACCGGGTTGCAGCGCCTGTAATTCAATTTCCCCCAGTCCTGCCAGAGGACCGGAATTCATCCAGCGCAAATCGTTAGCAATTTTCATCATTGCAACTGCCGTGGTTTTCAGTTGCCCGGAAAGGGCAACAGTGGTGTCCTGGCTGCTGAGATTAAAGAAGTAGTTGTCGCTGGTGGTAAAATCTGTGCCGGTAACCTGCGACAATTGGCTGGCGAACTTTCCGGCAAATTGCGGATGTGCATTAATACCGGTTCCAACGGCGGTACCACCCTGAGCCAGAGCTTTGATTGCCGGCAGTTGCTGACGGATAGCCTGCGCGGCATGGTTAATCTGGTGCTGCCATCCGCTGAGCTCCTGAGCAAAACTAATTGGCATGGCATCCATCAGATGTGTCCGACCGGTTTTAATCACTGAAGTCAGCGTTTGCTGTTTGGCTCCGATGATTTCACTTAAATGATGCAGGGCTGGTAATAGCTGTTGTTCAACGGATAGGATGATGCTGACCTGAATTGCGGTTGGTACGACATCATTACTGCTTTGCCCCATATTGACATGATCGTTCGGGCTGACTGTCTTACCTGATGACCGGCTGGCGAGCGTGGCAAGGACTTCATTCATATTCATGTTTGAGCTGGTACCTGAGCCGGTCTGAAACACGCCTACCGGAAAGTGAGATAAATGCTGGCCTTCGATGATTTCCTGTGCAGCATCGCTGATGGCGACAGCAATATCCTTTTCTAATAATCCCAGTTGTGCATTGGTGGCTGCGGCTGCCTGCTTGATGAGTGCCAGAGCCTGTATGAAATCTTCAGGCATCAAATGATGACTGAGATGGAAATTATCTGCGGCGCGTTGGGTTTGAGCCTGATACAGAGCATCTTCGGGAACCTGCACTGTTCCCATGCTGTCTTGTTCAGTTCTGAATGATTGAGTCATTGGTTTATCCTTTTGTTTATCTGTTGTTATGTTTGTGAGATATAGTTGCTGACTTACGGAAGCTGGCAGGATTGCAGGATTTTTTTCAGGGCAAAATACTTGTCGGTACCATGTTCGAATCCGATATAAAAACGCTGCAAACCTGAAAGTGGAATATAGATAGCGTCCAGACAGATTTTACGAAATACCGGAGTGCGTTCAGGATCAGAAATGGCGCTGACCACATGCAGATAAACCTGCTTTAAAAACAGTTCACATAGCAGTGTATTTTCAGCGTAAGCGTCCCGCTCATGATAGCCTGCGATTCGTTTGCCCCAGTGAATGTAGTCACTCACGACATCGGCTTCGTGGCCTTCCGGACAGGTTTGTTGCAAAAACCGGGACTGAGCTTTAAAGAAGGCATTATAAAGTGAGGTTTGATCAGGCATTAGCGAGCTCTCCCTGTTGAATTATCAATTAATAGTAATGAAAATCATTATCATTTACAAATGATTCATGAGCAGTGGATGATGATCAGAGAGAAAGGATGCAGGGGAGATTTGTGGGTAGACTTATGTGAGGGTTTATGGGGACATTAGGTTCATAGGCAGGTGAGGTTTATAGGGACAGCCGTCTTTTGAGGCTAAACACTTTTGGGAAATACCTGGAGGTATTTGTTGGTTCTTGCGGGGATACTTGCGGGGACAGGCATCTTTCTGCCCGGATATCATTGTGTTATCAAAAAAGTTGAAAGCGAATATTGAAAGGACAGTCACCCGAATAATAGCTGTTTGAATGGTCTGTCCCTGCAAAATTTGCCTGCAAAATTTGTTTCTGCAACTTTCAGGAAAACAAAGTCAGGGTAGTTCAGGGCACATATCTTAAGCTGCTGGTCAGTTTGCCATTCTCAGCCAACATAGATATTACATCCTTTTCCCGGATATGACGCAAAACATGTATTTGCGGGTTTTTCTTTCATGGATTCTGCTTCATCATCGTTTAAAGCCATTTGCCCGGAGTTATGATGACGATTGCCAGATCACAGCAGGTTTCTCTTGATATCACTCCTTATTACCACTGTATTTCCCGTTGTGTCCGGCGCTCTTTTTTATGTGGGCAGGATCGATACTCTGGTCGTTCTTATGAACATCGCCGACAATGGGTGGAAGACCGGATCCTTGCACTGGCCCGGATTTATTGCATTGATATCTGTGCTTATGCCGTCATGCACAATCATTACCATTTGGTGGTCCATATCAATCAGGCAAAAGCCGGGCAGCTTTCCAATGTTGAAGTCATTGAACGCTGGGGAGCGGAGCATCAGCTACCGCCGTTGATCCAGCGATATCTCTGTCAACCATTGACGGCCGCTGAAGTTCGCCGGAGTGAGGCACTGATTCAAATCTGGCGACAGCGCCTTTACTCGCTCAGCTGGCTGATGAAAGAGCTGAATTATGAGATTGCCAGAGAGGCAAATCTGGAAGATGGCTGTACCGGACATTTTTGGGAAGGGCGGTTCAAATCACAAGCACTGCTGGATGAAAGGGCACTCCTTGCAGCGATGGTATACAATGATCTGAACCCGTTGCGCTCTGGTATTGCTTCGACACCTGAGACTTCGGAATATACGTCGGTGAAAAAGCGTCTTGATGCGCTGAAGCAGAATCAGCCAACACCGCCCGGATTGTTTCCTTTTACCGGCAGTCGTACTTCCCATCAAACGGAGGGACTTCCGTTTCGGCTGATGGATTATCTGGAGTTGGTCGACCGGGTCGGACGTCAGAAGAACGATGATAAGAATGGTCATATTGCAAACCATTACCCTAAAATTTTAACCCGGCTTGCATTTGATCCTGATGAATATCTGTATCTTTGCCAATCTATCGAACGATACCGATGTTTGTGGATTGGGACTTCTGAACAACTTAAGCAAGCGAAAAAGGTACTAAATAAACAACGTATTTCTGCTATTCGCCTTTAGATCTTCATATTCATTTCTATTTCTTACTGACGACAGAATCATCTTTTATTCTATACCCAAACAACCTGAAGGTGCACCTTTCGGCTGTACGCTGAATCATGCATCTTCAGGTTACTTGGGTATATGCTGAATAACTTTCGGCAGGCAAATGTGTATTTGTTGATTGTAAATAACTATCGGGACAGCCATTTCATTAATTATTTGGCGTGTTTTCATATGTTTACCTGGTGTTTAAATGGGACAGTCACCATAAGTGCCGGTCCGGTTGGATTGTTTGAATTGTCTGTCCTTTGAATGATTTGTTTTGAGTGGCCTGAATAGTTTTGTATCACGGCCATCAGAACGTCTGTCCCCAGATAAACAGGCCTGTCCGCGGAAAATCAGGAAAACTCACAATTCAAACACCGACAACTCCTGACGTTGTTTTTTCGCCAGTTCAGACAACGCTGTTGCAGCGGCGAGTGTCCCCTTCATCGCATCTGCATTCTCGTTAACCGACATAAAGGCCGCTTCGGCCACATGGGAAATATCACTTGTAACGCTGACCTGTTCCTGAGCGGCTGTCGCAACGATTGTATTGATATCTGACATTGAATGAACTACGTCTGAGATATCAGTAAAAGAAGCTTTTACCTGATCGACCAAAGTGACCGATTTCTGTATTAACGCAACATTTTGCGCCATATTCTGGCTGGCCTGCCCTGATTGATTTTGCAACGTTTCAATCAGGGTTTGAATGTCTTCTGTTGATGTCTGAGTCTTTGAAGCCAGTTTGCGGACTTCATCGGCAACAACGGCAAACCCGCGGCCGTGTTCACCGGCTCGGGCAGCTTCAATTGCTGCATTGAGCGCCAGCAGGTTAGTTTGTTCTGAAATGGTATTAATAACATCAGTGATCGACCCGATATCAACGGCAACCTGCCTGACGTCATTCACCAGCTGCGCAGTTTCAGTCGCAGAATCATTGACCTGCTGACTCATCCCGATATTCTGATTCAGCATCTGCTGGCCATACGCGACATAATTCAGCGCATTTTTAGCTGCGTTTTCGGCGGCTGTTGCCTGCTGACTGACTTCCTGAGATGTTGAAGCCAGTTCGCTGATGGCTGTTGAAATCTGTTCCACCTGAAGTAGCTCAATCTGAGCATTTTCCTGACTGTTCGCCATGACTTCATTTAATCCGGCGGACGAAGAAGCCACCTGCTCTGAAATCGTATAAGAGCTTTGAATTAACTTTCGGATATGTTGCGATAAATTAATCAGAGAACGGTAAATTCCGGATGCATGTTTTGTATCCGGAAATGTTTGCCGCAGGTCTCCCTGCGCCATGATTTCCATATATGCAGCAATATCCCGTGGGGCACCACCGACAGGATGCAGGACCATTTTCTGCAGAATGAATAACACCAGCAGGATCGAAGCCAGCAGTGCGAAAAGGCCAATTGCTAATGAATTCCTTAGCTGGCTATCGGCATCCTTATAAATTTCATGATCATAAATAAAAGACACATAATTCCATTGCGCAGTATGCAGTTTTCCCCAAAAAGCAGTGAAATCAACGGGGCGGCCATTAATACTGGTTGTATATGACATCTCCGGGTTCTCTGTCCTGAATTTGCGGTAAAACGGACGCAGAAGAAACATATTTTTACCGATAAAATCAGCGTAGGGCGATGCCAGGATTGTTCCGTTTTGCGTATAAATGAACTGATTCTGGTTTCTGGAAATCTCCCCAAGAATGGCGTTAGAGTATACTGCAGTTAAGATAGCGATGTGAGGATTGATCCGGTAGGCCAGCGCAATGACTTCTTTTCCGCTTCTGGAAGAGATGAAAGGATCGCTGATAAAATAGGTTTTTCCCTCTTCATAGATTGCCTTAAAATACTGGCGGTCCAAAACTTTGACATTGGTGGGTATTTTCCTGCCGTCCTGCGCATAAAAGCTGCCGTCATTAAGAAATAATCCAACGGTATCTGCCATGCCATGTTGTTCCCGGTACAGAACATTCAACTGTTCTTTGGCCCGGGAAGAAAGTTGGTTCCCATGAATATCGCTGAGTTCAATGTCGACTGCTGACAGCTGGCTGGTGATTGCATCCAGTCTTGCCGTAAGCCTGATATCAATCAGCACGTTTTGTTGTTTCAAAATAGCTTTATTCAGTCTGACACTGTTCGAGCGATAGTCCAGATAGTTGAATATGGTAAGCAGGGCGACCACGATGACAATTACCCCACTCATAATACCGGCGATCTGTAATTTAAATTTATTCATCTTACACCTTCCCGAAAAAAGATTGAGTTTTGACCCTGACGGGAAACTCAACACATTGTGACTATTGTTCGGTTAAGCTTTTCACTGATCGTTTTCCGGTAATAGGTGGGATCACTGCCGGAATCCCTTTATTTCGATGAAGATATGTGATTCAGCTCTTTCCCCTGGATGCAGAAATGAAGTGCATCAATCAGGTGCCTGTCCTCTCTAGCTTCCTGTGTCCTCTCAGGTTTCCTCTCAGTATTTATCAATCTGGCGTCTGTCCCCCCTGAAACAAAAAATTTTGTGGGAAAATTTAGTGGGGACAGGCGGCCGAGCTGGAATGAGATTCCGGTCAGAATGACTGTCCTTTGAAAGGAACCTCTGAATTTGAAGCGTCTGTCCAGTCAACGTCTCCATGTCTGAAGTGTCTGTCCTGTCAACGTCCTGATCTTATTTTCTGCCAGGATATTGACTGAGTGTCTCTGCCAGACAGCTGACCGCCTTTGTCAGTTCTTCCGGGGTTGAATTGGTGAAATTCAGCCGCAGGGCCGGTTTTATTTCCGTTGAGCCCGGCGGATAAAAAACCGGGCTGGGAACAACCGCTACGCCCTGAGTGAGCAGTTGCGTTGCCAGTTTGAAAGGATCACATTCGGGCAGCTTCAGCCAGACAAACATTCCCCCATCAACCGTATTCAGTGTGCAGCCTTCCGGCAGCTGCGTCTGAAGCTGAGCCGACAGTATTTGGTAGCGGGAGCGATAAAGCTGGCGCATTTGTGTCAGGTGATCCGGAAAATCTTCATGTTGCAGCAGGCCGAGGAGTAATGCCTGCATCGGCACACTGGTGTGAAGATCTGCCCCCTGTTTTACTTTAATCATCGGCTGAATGAAATCAGCTTTTCCGGTGACCACACCGAGGCGCATGCCCGGAGAAACTGTTTTGGAAAATGAGCGCAGCACAATCGCAAGATCCGGACAATATTGCGAGACATAAGGCAGGGTTTCACCACTGAATCTGAGATCCCGGTAAGGCGCGTCTTCCACCAGTGTGACCTGATACTGAATACAAAGAGCCGCAACTTTCTTGCGGGTTTTTGCAGACCAGCAAACACCGGTTGGGTTATGGAAATCAGGAACCGCATAAAATAGTTTTGGTGCACTGGCCGCAAAATGTTGTTCGAGTTCTGCCAGATCCGGCCCGCCCTCCGTCTGGCTGACCGTCAGAATATTGGCCTGAACCAGCCCGAAAACCTGCATCGCGCCAAGATAGCTGGGAGATTCCATCACTATCGGATCGCCGGGATTGATATAGGCGCGGGCCAGCAGATCTAACCCTTGCTGAGAGCCGGTGCAGACCAGCGCCTCATGATTTTCCGGCAGCGAGAATTCGTCTGACAAAAATCTCAGTAAAGGCGCGTAGCCTGCGGTTTGCTCATATTGAAATACTTCCGGCATATCAGCCAGTTTCTTCAGGGTTGGTGCCATCAGATGAGTCGGAAATGTCGCCTGATCGGGCAAACCACCAGCCAGTGAAATGACATTCTCATCACTGGCCGCGCTGAGTATTTCCCGGATATAGGATGATTGAATTTGTTGCAGTGAGGTTGCGGTTTCCATGTTGTGTTCTTTGCCTGTATTGAGGTGATTATTATGTTCGTTATCATTTCAGACAGAGCATAGCGCGGCTTGCATGTTCATGTTTGTCTGTTTATGCTGATAAAATTGTCCATTTATGCTTTTTTCTGCAATGAACTCACAGCATGTCTCCCGCATTAATGATGTCATTTTTTATATCCATCAGGATATCAGCCGCGATCTGCCCGCCGCTCAGCTGGCGGAGATAGCGGCTTATTCCGAACAGCATTTTCACCGGATTTTCAAACAGATCGTCGGTGAACCGGTGCATCAGTATATCCGCCGGACACGAATGGAATATGCCGCGAATCAGCTGATGTTTGACACCGCAGCTTCCGTACTGGAGATTGGCAATCAGTGTGGATTCAATTCTCTTTCATCATTCAGCCGGGCGTTTAAAACAACATTTGGTATGTCGCCGGGAGAGTGGCGCAAGCACGATATTCAGCAAAATGACCCGCCTTATCTGACCGATGCGGAAATTGCGGGTGGTTATGCCCGGGTCGCGAAACGGGGTATTCCTGCGCCCAAAGTGGTGGACCTGCCCTCCCGGTTGGTGGCTTATGTCCGCCATACCGGATATGACCGCTCGATTAAAAATGCCTGGTTGTTGTTACAGGCATGGGCCAGCGCAGAACAGCGTGATTTCTCAGTGCAGTATGGGCTGCATCATTCGAATCCGGCCTGGGTGGCACTGGAAAAGTGCCGTTATGTGGCCTGTATTGAAATCGACCGGCCGGTGCAGTACCGGGGAGCGGTGAACCAGCTGACTATTCCCGGCGGGCCGCATGCGGTGTTCCGGTTGCATGGTCAGTACGGTGAGTTACTGCCGCAAATCAGTCTGATTCTTGAACATTGGCTACCGGCATCCGGGTTGAAAATGGCTGCAACCCCGGCTTATGTTCATTATTTCAGCAATCATTTTCTGGCCGCTGATGAGCATTTTGAGCTGGACTTCTTTTTACCGTTACAGTTTTATATCTGAGATCCGGCCCCGGCCGGATCAGCCGGATTCACTCTCTGTCAGCCCCAGCTTTTTCCCCAGACGGTACAGATTTCCCCGATCAACTTTCAAACTGCGGGCTGCTTTCGCCCAAACGCCCTGATTCTCTGCCAGCGCCTGCTGAATCAGTTGCTTTTGATAGCGGTTCATAGCATCGGTGAGTGACAGGGACGGTTCCGCCTCCGCCTGTATTTGCGTGTGCAGACTTTCATCCAGTTCTGAGAGTGTAATGATACGCTGATTTCGTCCGGCTGCTTTGAGCGCGGCTCGTGTCAATGTGTGTTCCAGCTGGCGGATATTGCCCGGCCAGTGGTAGTGGCTCAGGACACCCAGCGCCTCTGCGGATAAGCGAAGAGCCGGACTGTGAAACTGCTGGCTCAGCTGAGAGAGAAAATGGTCACACAGCAGCCCGGTGTCTCCTTTTCTGTCCCGCAGGGGAGGCACCTGAAGCGGAAAGATATTCAACCGGTGAAACAGGTCTGCCCTGAACTGTCCGGCTGCAACGGCTTCCTGCAAATTACGGTTGGTGGCGGCGATCAGGCGGACATTGACAATCTTGCTGCGGTCGCTGCCAACCCGCTGTAGCTCACCCTGCTGGATCACGCGCAGAAGTTTAGCCTGTAAACTGAGTGGCAGTTCACCGATTTCATCTAAAAACAGTGTGCCCTGATCGGCCAGTTCAAACTTTCCGCTCCGTTCTGAGGTTGCGCCGGTGAATGCCCCTTTAACATGACCAAACAGCTCACTTTCCGCCAGACTTTCCGGCAGCGCGGCGCAGTTCACCCGAATCATCGGGTGATCATTACGCCGGGAGTGTTCATGAATCCTGTTGGCAACCAGCTCTTTCCCGGTGCCGGTTTCTCCGCTGATTAATACGGTGAGATCGCTCATCGCAACCAGATCAATGTTTGCTTTCAGCTCACAGATGGCCGGGCTTTGTCCTGTCAGCTGGGGTGACTGAGCCTGTGCTTCTTTCAGCAGCATTTGTGTCAGCCTGCGCTGATGCGAGTTTGCCTGCTGCAACTGTTCCCATTGCTGACGGTTCCGCAGTGTGGCAGCCGCCAGTGCAGCGACGGTTTCTACCGTGACATCACTGATTTCATCAAAGCGGCCGGGTTCACTGGCATCCAGAGTCAGAGCGCCCACCAGGGTTTGTTCAACATACAGGCTGCATCCCATACACGAATGCACATGATCTGCCTGACCGGCACTGAGCAGCTGTCCGTCGAACGGGTCCGGCAGCTCACAGTCTGCGGCGAAACGCACACACTGGCGGCTGGCAAGAATCGCCTGCAAACGGGGATGCTCTGTGATTTTAAAGCGCTGGCTGGTCAGTTGTGGGGACAGTCCGCTCATCGCAACCGGCACCAGCTCTTGCTTTTCATTGAGGATGAACAGCGCGCAGGCATCACACGGAAAAACGCGCTGAACAGATTCAATCAGTTTTTGGTGGTGAATATCGCTGGTCAGCGCCTGACTGAGCATAAGTGAGATTTCGAGCAGCAGGTGGTCGATCGCCTGAGACATGAAAATGAATCCTGGTGCAAAGATGAAGTGATGTCATTTTTACATCATCGTCAGTGACGGAACAAACAGAGAGTCTTATTTCATTGATTTGAGTCAGTTTCTGCAGGCGTTCTGTGTCACTGGTGTAATATCGCACACCGGTTTCCTGCCTGGGTGGCATATCTGATGTGTTTGTTTTTTAATCAAAACAAAAATAAAAAGCGAAATAACTATATATTGTTCCCACAAAGTGTATAGTATCAGCGGCTAAAATAGCGGGCTATTAATGAAATATTTAGTTCAAGATCTTCTCAGTTTTTTTTCGATTAAATTCGACATATTTATTCTGCGATACCTTTTTCTTTATTCCTGATTTAGTAGCTTCTGTTTTTAACTTGTTCATGTATCGAGATATATAGTATGTCAAATAAAATTACTGGTTCAGTAAAATGGTTCAACGAATCCAAAGGATTTGGTTTTATCAGCCCGGATGATGGTAGTGCCGATGTGTTTGTTCACTTCAGAGCTATTGAAAGTGATGGTTTCAAAACATTGGCTGAAGGCCAGAAAGTTGCGTTTAACGTAGAGCAGGGCGCCAAAGGCCCTCAAGCTGCGAACGTTACTGTCGTGTAACGATGTTCAAAGAGATCCCGTTCATTACCTGTTGATGGCGGGGTCTTTCTGCACCAGTGTCTGGTGAGTAGCCATTGAATCGAAAATTAACAGAAATCAATATTGAAATTGCATCTGCGTGAGCAGAAAAGCGATGAGATTTTTGTGTCAAAGGAGGCGTTATGCGTAAACCAGTAAGAAAAACCAGTAAAAAAATGCGAAAAAGTGATTTCGAAGAAAGATTCGCACAAATGGTCGGGGAATATAATAAAGAGAAAGAAGTGCTTGATGCCATGCCGGAAGGTACCTCCGAGTATGCCAAACAGAAAAAAAAGTGTGACATTCTTTTCGCTAATGCTGAACGTTTTATCAATGCGCGTTAATCGCGATTAATTGTATTTTGTCTGTGGCTTGTCCGCCCGGATTCCATTTTCCTTTTCCATTCGCGTTTCCAATCCTGCGCCCGGCCGTACCGGCTGAATCCAAAGTTTTCAAATAATAAGAATGCCAGTGGCATTTTGCAATGCCACTGGCTGATATGATATCTGTTTTGTCCGGATTATCCCCACGCAACCTGCATCCTCAGGTTGCTTAGGTATCAATCATCGATAACGCAAAAGTCAGCAACACCGGCAAAGTAAACACCGTAAAAAAGTTACTGAACAACACCATGGATGCGACTTTCTCCGGCTCAATATTGAAGCGCTCGGCAAACAGATAATTCATCACCGCTGGCGGCAGCATGGTAAACAACACCATCATTTGCAGCTGCATGGCTGGCAGCGGGATGAACAGATCAATCACCATAAAGCAGATGGCGCCGGTCAGCAGGGAAAGCAGGGTGCATAACACGCCGGTTTTCAGGCCATCAAAACGGATATGACACATCTGTGCGCCCAGCGACAGCAACATTACCGGCACCGCGGGCTGGCCCAGCAGTGAAGTTGCGTCCAGCAACGGTTTCCAGACCGGGATATGGCACAAATTCATGGTCAGCGCCAAAACACTGGCTAAAAACACCGGCATCCGCAGCATGACTTTCAGCGGATTACCCTTGCTGAGCATTGCCAGACCGACACTGACCTGAGCGCAGGATGAAAATACGAAAAGCAGCACGGCCGGAGCCAGTGCCGTCTGGCCGAATGTATAAGTAAACAGAGGAATGGCCAGATTACCACTGTTACGGAACATGGTTGATGGTGCCCAGGTTTGATAGTTGAGTTTGAACAGATAGCAAACCGGAATCATCAGCAGGCCGGGAAGCAGCACGGCCACGGCAGAGGCGCCAAGCAACGGAAGCTGAGCGGTGCCCAGTGGCATGGTGGCGAGAGAAGAAAATACCAGTGCCGGGGCAAAAACATCCATATTCAGGCGGTTTACCGGGCGAAAGTCCGTTTTAATCCACCGGCCCACGATAAAGCCCACCAGCGCAATGGCAAACATAGGGAAAAGAATCCCGACAACTTGTTCTAACATATTCGACCTTTCTTTTTTGTGCCGCTGTCCGGGCAGAATTTTCAGCGTGACTGAAGGGGGTCAGACGCTGCTAGTACTGCGGCTAATTCATCGATCTGGTTCTCGCTGAAAACCCGGATGCCGTGTGCCCGCAATACAGCGGTCGTCTGGCCTTGTCCGGGCATTTTTATTCCTGCAAATCTGCCGTTATAGATGAATTGGCTGCCGCAGGACGGGCTGTTTTCTTTTAATAACGCCAGTTGGATCTGATGTTGCTGACAGAGCGCCAGTGCTCTGGCTGCACCGGCCTGAAAAGCGGCGGTGACGTTTGCACCTGTGCTGTCTTTGATTTGTCCGTCTGGCTGAATCTCCGCCGGAGGCCGGGGAGTGGGTAAGCCACCGCTGACCTCGGGACAGAAGACAATCAGGCGGTCTTGTGCCTTCCACTGTTGTAAAACCCGGTGAGTGAGCCGGTTATGTTGCCCATCATAACGCACGGCTTCGCCGTACAAACAGGCGCTGATGAGTATCTTTTCCACTTAAGGTTGCTCCGGCTGTAAATCCTGTCTGGAATATCCCCGTTTCACGTTGGCATAATAAACCGTTTGCGTCGGTACTTCATGGGTGTGATATCTGTTTTTATACCGGGAGAGAAAAGCGCGGTAAACCCCATATTTAAAATACACCCGCTGCGCATCCATTGTCTGTCCTTTGTAATCGACCTTTTGTTTGCCATTCACCCAGACCTGAAACAACCCGTTGCTGTCTTTGGCCCATTTCACGTGCACTTCAATCCGGTGCCATTTACCCCGCAAATTTGCTTCGGTAATCAGCGGATAATACCGGCGGCTTTTGCCAAACACATGATCATCGAGAAAATACCCGTCTTTGCTGTGATGAAACATCCAGACCGGATGCGAATGTTGCTGATGAAACTGGCCCAGTGCTGTTTTGGTCGGGTAGATATTCGGATAATCCGCCGGCACATACAGTGACCAGCCGTACCAGTACTCATCACCGGGGTAATTGTCTTTTCCTGCTTCGGATAGCTCGCTGCGTTCCCGGTCGTTTGCGCAGTCGCTCCAGTGGGTGGCTTCACCACAGTCTCCGGGGCGGACCTCAAATTTTTCCACCTGCTGAACCGGGGCATGACCGGTTGGATCAGCGATGACCTGATAGCCGTAGGACGTGGTATTGAGTGATCGTTTAAACCGGCCGAAGCTGCCGTTATCTACGCCGGAGCAGCTGCTGACAAGCAGCGACAACAGTAAGGTTACAACAGAAAACAGCAGGCGCTTCTCTGTATTCAGAAACATGTTTTTTAATCTTTTGCAGGTAAAACAGGATTATATCCCTTTATTGATCCAATGATCTGTTACAGAACATGACAATTTGAATAAAGTCGCTGCGCAGGTGTATGGAATGTTTAGCCGGGACAGGCGCCTCAGGTTGCGGGGACAGACGCCTCAGGTTGCGGGGACAGGCGTCTCAGGTTGTCAGGTTGCGGGGACAGACGCCTCAGGTTCTGCGGGGACAGACGCCTCAGGTTCTGGGAACAGATCCCTCAGGTTAACGGGGACAGACGCCCGATTCCGGGGACAGACACCCGATTCACCGGCGGGCTCTCCGGTCAACCCCGGTTGACTTTTTGTTTTACTTTGTGTTTTTTACAATTCGTTCAATTAAAAATCATATTCAGGAGTATCTATGGAAATCCGACAGGCAACCCGGGATGATATTGACGGTTTGATCAGTCTGCTTAACCAGATTGGTCGGTTGCATCATCAACACGAACCGCTGGTGTTCACACCTCCTTCCGATGATCATCAGGCGTTCTGGCTGAAAGCACTGGAAGATGAAACCCGGTTGTTCAGCGTTGCCGTGATTGAGCAGCAAACCGGGGAAAAGATAGCCGGGTTGATTACTGCGAGAATAGATATCAATGAAACCATTCCTTTTGTCACCAGTATGCCCGTTTGCCGGATTGGGACAGTTGTTGTGGATGAACACTGCCGTCGGTCGGGAGTTGGCCGGGCGCTGCTCAAACACTGTGAGCAGTGGGCACAGGCGCATGATGCGTTTCAGACCCGTCTTGAAGTGATGAGCTTCAATGAGGCAGCCAAATCTTTTTATGAGCAGCTGGGCTATCAGCAACAGTCTGAAATCCGGGCCAAAATGCTCTGAACCGGTATGCCGGGGTTGCTTGGGTATATGTCTGTCTTATTGAGTAACTTCTTGTTTTTTCCCCGTTTCCGGGGGAAAATTCCCCCGCGTCATTTGGCTGTGGGTGAATGTTTTTTGTTTCCTGCAGACATCGTCATAACGGACAGAATGCCGGTTTCAGCCTGAGCTGACCGGGTAAGAATAATTGTAATCAGGACACAGATAATGGCTATCTACGAAAATATCGAAACATTCTGGAATTTGCCGGTTGAGGCTTATAATCCGGAAAAAGGCATCCAGAATGAGTCAGCAGCGATTCGGTTGGGTGTGGACTATGAGGCCGCGGATAGCGGGGCAAAATTGATCACATTGCTGAAGCAGCTGACCGCTGATCCGAAAGCGGGTGCGATCAAAGCACTGGTGCTGGGTGAGTGGGAAGAATCTTATGAGACCGGTGCGTCAGAGTTCATCGATTTTCTGGTTGAGCAGGCGTCGACATTCCACAGCCTGAAAGCTGTATTTATCGGTGAGATGACCGTCTCTGAAAATGAAATTTCCTGGATTGTTCAGGGCGATTATCAGGCATTCTGGGATGCTTATCCGCAGCTTGAAATGTTGACGATTCGTGGTGGTAATGAGCTCAGACTGGGTAAAACCATTTCTCACCACAACCTCAAACAACTGGTGATTGAGAGTGGCGGGCTTGGCCGTGATGTTTTGCGACAGATTGCCAATGCTTCATTACCTGCGCTGGAACATCTGGAGCTGTGGCTGGGCGATGAAAACTATGGCTGGGATGGCACGTCAGAAGATATTCACTCATTACTGTCAGCGACACGTTTTCCAAAACTGAAACATCTGGCGCTGAAAAACAGTGAAATACAGGATGAAGTGGCGCAGTTGCTGGTGCAAAGTGAGATTCTGCCTCAGCTGGAAAGCATTGATATGTCGATGGGTGTGATGAGTGACACCGGCGCGCAGGCTTTGTTGCTGTATAAAGACCGGCTTATCGGAAAATCCTTCGATCTGTCTCAAAACTACCTGTCTGATGAGATGGTGAATCAGCTGAAAGCTGCTGGCCTGAATGTGAAGGCGGACGATCAGGATGAGAGCGATGATGAAGATGATCGCTACGTGTCTGTTTCTGAATAATGGCTGTCACCTGTTCCCGGCTGTGGATTTATATTGGTCATCCTGAAAACCGGCGCAAACAGTTTTTTACTCAGTCGCTGCCGGACGGCGAAACGCTGGTGGTGCTGAGTTATCAGGCACTGCTGGCGGCTCCTTGCCTCAACAGTTACCTGCTGCACCAGCTTCATGGCTATGAGGCCGGGCAGTGGCTGGTAAAAATTGATTCTCCCGGCGAGAATTTTGCGGTTGAAAAAGCATTGTTAAGCAGGGCGCAGCCCGGTCAGTATGACGACCTGACTTTTGACAAAGGTTGTTTCCGCCATCTTAAGTTCTGGTTTGTTGCCTTTCGCCATCTGTTACTGGATCTGGCAAACACCCTGCAAAGCCTTGCATCATCCAGCCAGACCCGACTCACTTTCCTCAATACCCCGGAAGCGATTATCACCATGACAGACAAACTGTCCTGTCAGCGACGATTGATCGATCAGCAGGTGCCTGTTCCGCCGCTGTTGCCTGAGATGCAAAACTTTGAACAACTGACGGACTATATGCTGACTCACCGTTGCCGGCAGGTGTTTGTGAAAACCCGTTACGGTTCTTCAGCATCCGGTGTGATGGCACTGCGGGTGCATCCGGATGGCCGCCGGATGATTGCCAGAACCAGCCTTGAGCTGGGGACTCACGGCCGGTTTTATAATTCTCTGAAAATCAGAACTTATCAGGACAGGCAGGCCATTGCGGCATGTTTTGATGCGATATACAGCCAGCAGGGCTATTGTGAGCACTGGCTGCCAAAACCTCAGCTGGCAGGACTGGGGTTTGATTTACGGATTCTGGTGATTGATGGCCGGGCGGCACATCATGTGACCCGCTGCAGCCGCTCGCCGATGACCAACCTGCATCTGGGGAATCAACGGGGAGACATTCTGCAACATCCGCAGGGAGAAATGTGGCTGATGCAGGCCCGGCAGGTGGCGGAACAGGCCGCAGCTGCCATACCCGGCGGGCGGTGTATCGGCGCGGATGTGATATGCGGGAAAAGTGGTTTACCTGCAAATTCTGCATCCGGCAGCGATTCCTCTGAAATTCAGGCCCGCGTGCTTGAGCTCAATGCTTTTGGTGACCTGTTGCCCGGGATTGAATTTGATGGAATGGACAGCTGTCAGGCGCAGATAAAGGCGTTGTTATGCGGTTAATTTTTGATTTGGATAATACTCTGATAGATCGCGATGCTGCTTTTATCGCGTGTATTAAATCGTTGTTTTCTCAATATCGCGACACATTATCTGCAGATGAGCTGGCTGAAATATGTATGATGGACGGCTCAGGAAGAATTCCCAGAGTCGCGTTTTGCCAGGCATTGCAAAAACGTTTTGTTTTTCTTCCCCGTTGTTATGAAGATCTGTGGGCGCATTTTCGCTGTCTGCCCCGGTGGATTACACCTGATCTTCAGGTGAACCAGATGCTCGGCAGGCTTAGCCGGCAACATACGCTGGTGCTTCTGAGTAACGGCAGCAGTGAGATGCAACGGGAAAAGCTGGAACGGGCGGGTTTGAAAGACTGTTTTTCAATGATCCTGATCTCTGGTGAAGAAGGGATTCATAAACCTGAACAGGCGATTTTTTTACGTGCCATTGCAGAGCACGATGTCAGTGATTGTATGATGATTGGCGATGATCCGGTGCGGGATATCGCACCAGCCCGCGCGCTGGGATTACGTACCGCCTGGGTTTCACAGGAACCCGGCGACATTCACTGCGACTATAAAATACAAACAATCAACCAGTTGGAAGAGATCCTCAAACATGCATGATATGAATCATATCGTCGGCAGTCATGATATTGTGCTGCTGACACTCGATACCCTCCGGTATGACGTGGCACAGAATGAACTTGAGCAGGGGCGGTTGCCCGTGTTATCCCGCTATATTTCCCGCTGGGAGCCAAGACACAGCCCCGGTAGTTTTACCTATGCTGCTCATCAGGCATTTTTTGCCGGATTTCTGCCGACACCTGTTGATGACCCGCTGGCACCAAGACTGATGGCGGTTGATTTTCAGGGCAGCCGCTCTGTCGGGGCAAAGACGAAAGTGTTTGAAGCGGCAAATATTGTGGAAGGACTGACGAATGAAGGCTATCACACGATTTGTATTGGCGGCGTGGGTTTTTTCAATTTGCAGACTCCGCTCGGGCGTGTGTTGCCCGGGATGTTTCATGAAAGTCACTGGCGCGAAGAAACCGGTGTGACCTCACCGGGCTCAACCTGCCATCAGGTGGACAAAGCACTTGAAGTGTTGAGACACAGACGAGGCGATAAGCGGATCTTTTTGTTCATGAATATTTCTGCGATTCATCAGCCGAACTATTTTTATCATGGCGAAAAGGTCCTGCGGGGGATTACGGAGGATGATCTTGATTCTCATGCGGCCGCGTTAAGGTATGCGGACAGCCAGCTCGGCAGGTTATTTGATTTTTTCAGCTTCCGCCGCAGAACCATGTTTATTATCTGTTCTGATCATGGCACCTGCTACGGGGAAGATGGTTATCATGGGCACCGGCTGGCCAGTGAAGTGGTGTGGAAAGTTCCTTATGCTGATTTCGTGATGGAGGCTGGTTAATGGACGCGGAAATTCATGATTCGATTGAACAGGTGCTCAATGGACCTGTGTATCAGGCTTATGCGTATTCTTACCCGCATAAGACCGCTTACCGTGCTTTTGAGCAACCGGTCCCGCTGGAACAGGTCTGGCAGCCGGAAAAGAAAGATGCGCTGTTTTTGTATGTTCACGTGCCGTTTTGCAGTATGCGTTGTGGGTTTTGCAATCTGTTTACGCTGGTGAAGCCGGAGCAAACGCTGCCTGATCTGTATCTTGATGCTTTATCCCGCCAGATCGAAGCGCTCAGACCGGTGATTGAGCAGGCCGGTTTTGCCCGCTATGCCATCGGTGGCGGCACACCGACGTATCTGACGGAAGCACAGCTTGACCGTTTATTTACCCTGACGGACTTTGCCGGGATTCAGCCCAATACGCCTACTGGTATTGAATGCTCGCCGGAGACGATCACTGCCGGAAAAATAAAACTGCTTGCAGAGCGGGGCGTCAGCCGGATCAGCATGGGCGTTCAGTCGTTCACTGACGCGGAAGTGAAAAATCTGGCCAGAAAGCAGGATAACCGTCAGGTCAGTCAGGCGATTGATTTGATTCGTACCGGCAGCCAGGCGGATCTGAATCTGGACTTAATCTATGGTATTGCCGGGCAAACCGTCACTTCATGGCTGCACTCACTGCAGGAAGCGCTCAGATTTAATCCGGAAGAACTATATCTGTATCCGTTGTATGTCCGTGCAGCAACCGGGCTGGGAAAAATCAAAGCCGGTGACAAATACATGCCGGATTTAACCGATACGGACCGTCTGGCGCTTTACCGGGCTGGCCGGGATTATTTACTCAGCCAGGGTTACCGGCAAATCTCGATGCGGATGTTCCGCCGGGCAGATCTTAATGATGCGGACATGCCGCTGTATTCCTGCCAGCAGGACGGTATGCTCGGGCTGGGTGCCGGGGCGCGTTCTTATACACAGCGGCTGCATTATTCTTCTGAATATGCGGTTGGTCGTCACGGGGTTAAAGCGATTATTGATCACTATCATTCGCAGTCGCAGGAAGATTTCTCTGCAGCCCGCTATGGTATTGTATTGAGTGAGGAAGAGCAGCGGCGTCGGTTTGTGATTCAGTCGCTGCTGATTGCGGACGGGCTGGACAGAGTTGCCTACCAGCAACGGTTCCGTCAGGATTGTATGGCAGATTTTCCGGCACTGCAGCTATTGACAGAACGGGGTCTGGCACGGCAGACAGACATCAGCCTGATACTGACTGAGGCTGGTGTTGAGCGGGCCGACAGTATTGGCCCGTGGTTGACATCGGCGGCTGTGCGTCAGGCGATGCATGGCTATCAGATGGCCTGAACGACATGGAGCTGGATATCACTTACCGCGGCCCTTTAAGCAGCTGTAATTATGATTGCGGTTATTGTCCGTTTGCCAAAACCTTTGACGACGCTCAAACCCGGCGCAAAGACAAAGCCGCGATTGAGCGGTTTTGTGACTGGGTCACATCGAGAAGCGGCACTGATGAACTGCGCATTTTGTTCACACCCTGGGGCGAAGCTCTGGTCCGGAGCTGGTATCGCAGGGCACTGGTGCGCTTATCCCGCCAGCCTCATGTCAGGCAGGTGGTCATTCAGACAAATATGAGTGTGGCGACCGACTGGCTCAGGCAGGCTGATCTGAATACGCTGAGTTTGTGGATTACTTATCATCCGTCTCAAATCAGTCTGGAGCAGTTTATGGCGAAGGTCCGTGAACTGGATACGCTGGGGGTCAGATACAGTGTCGGTATTGTGGGGACGCGGGAGCATCAGGCGGTCGCACGTCAGCTCCGTCAGCAGTTAAACCCGGCGGTTTATCTTTGGGTGAATGCATATAAAGATGAGCCATCTTACTATCAGCCGGAAGACATTGCTTTCTACCGGCTGATTGATCCCTGGTTTGAGTTAAATCTGCAGGATTATCCCAGCGAAAATCAATCATGCCATGCCGCCGTCACGGCTGTTTCAGTGGATGGTGACGGTGATGTTTATCCCTGCCATTTTGTTAAACAGACTTTGGGGAATCTCTATCAGACAGAATTGCATCAGCTATTGCAGCCCGGTTATTTTTGTCCGAATTTCTCGTGTAACTGTTATATCGGTTACATTCATTTACAAAATATAAAACCGGCACAAGTGTTCGGTAAAAATAAATTTGAGCGTATTCCTGTTCAGTGGGAGCAAACATAATATGACTGTATGTGGTTTAGTTCATTTCTGAGTGACCACAGATATTTAATTGATACTTGTATAGAATTGCTATTAACCTATTTAACATCTTATTATTTTGATTTGCTTAAAAAAATGAAACGACGTTTTTGATTTGTTTGTTTATATCAAAAAAAAACGTTGTTTTTTCTTAAGTTTTCCTGTTAAATTCACGGCTGGAAAGTTGGCTGTTTCAGTCAGCCGGACCTCAAAGGGGTAAACCGGTTCCGAAGTGCGCAAAACTATGATCTTCGGTTTACCCCTTGACTTTACTTTTCCCCCTGCCTGATTTTGTTTTCAGATTGACCATACGCAAACGTTTTCCTCATATTATCAGTAAGTTAACAGCACAAATTTTCCCATTCGACAGATTGCCTGTTCCGGTGAAGTATGACATGATGATTTTTTCATCAACCTGAATGCCGCCATAAATAACGGGAGAAATAAGTGTGATAAGTGCTGAATTTTTACTGACATCCCTGATTGTGGTACTGATGCCGGGAACCGGCGTTATTTATACGGTGGCGACCGGATTATTTCGCGGAAAAAAAGCCGGTTTATTTGCTGCGTTGGGTTGTACGCTTGGGATTCTGCCGTCACTGATTGCAAGTATTACCGGGCTGGCTATTATTTTTCATACCAGCGCACTGGCCTTTCAGGGGGTTAAACTTGCCGGGGTGGCTTATTTACTTTATTTGGCCTGGTCGACACTGAAATCAGATAATAGCCTGGCATTTCATGAAAAACCGGAACAGAAAAGTTTTTCCCGGATTGCTTTAAAAGGCTTTCTGATTAATATTCTTAATCCGAAGCTGACTATCTTTTTCCTTGCGTTTTTACCTCAGTTTATTCCTCATCATGCCGGACATCCGGCTTATCATATGTTGTTACCTGGGATCACATTGATGGTCATGACGCTTGGTGTCTTTATGCTGTATGGCTTATTGGCGAACCGGGTCCGGCATGATGTGATTCATTCCCGGTGGGTGACGACATGACTGCAGCGGCTGTTTGCCGGTAGTTTCGCCGCATCAGGCGTGAAACTGGCACTCACTGAGCATCATTAATCTGCTGTGAATGTCCTGTCGGTCAGGGATCTGAGTGACACGATTCCTTGATGCTTGTTAGCCTATTGTTAATTTAATGATAATCTATTGTGCTGTTATCGTGTTGATTTTACATTTATTATCACATATAGTGATTTAACTATTATTTAATTAAATCGTATTTTTTGTATTTTTCTTTTACCATAATCTTCCTTTCTTTGTTTCTTTTTCATTAAATCCTGTAAAAAAATATTCAATTAACATTTTACACATCAATATATTGATGATACTTATATACATGTATATGAAAATATACGCATGTGTTTAATTATCATTGATTCACAAAGTGATTCACACAAAGGAAGTGCAAATGCAACTAAATATAAAAAAAGTTTCTGCCTGTCTTGCGTTATCTGCGATCGCCGCATATCCGCTTGCCAGTGCAGCTTCGTCAGATGTCTCAAAAATTATTAACGGAACGAAGTCGCCTCAGGGGCAGTGGCCTTTTATGACGGCTGTTGTGTCAAAAGGCAGTAGCGCTTACTACGGTCAGTTCTGTGGTGCAAGCTACATTGGTGGCGGTTATGTATTGACAGCAGCACACTGTGTGGTGGACACCACCGCCAGTAAAATTGAAGTTGTTATCGGGCTGAACAATCTGAGTAAAGAAAGCTCAGAAGGTGTGCGTGTTGGCGTGAAGTCTATCTCAGTCCACAGTGGTTACAATTCAAGCACGATGCGCAACGATATGGCTGTGCTTAAACTGAAGAAAAATGTGGATGCAACACCAGTGAAACTGGCTTCTTCTTCTGAAGCGGCGGCGTTATCATCCGGCGACAGTATGGTTGTGATGGGTTGGGGGAACCGCTCAACAAGTGGCAGTTCATTCCCTGATGCGCTTTATCAGGTGACTGTACCATTTGTTGATTTGGGTACCTGTCAGAGTCCTGGCGGTAGCTACAACAGTGTCTCTTATGACAATGTGTGTGCCGGTTTGAAACAGGGTGGTAAAGATTCCTGTCAGGGCGACAGTGGTGGTCCGCTGGTGCGTAAAGTTGATGGCGTTTACAAACAGTTTGGTGTTGTCAGCTGGGGTATCGGTTGTGCGCAGCCAAATGCTTACGGCGTGTATTCTAATGTCGGTTATTTTGATTCTACCGGCTGGCTTGAAGCACATACGCCAGGCTTAGATTTGTACTGATACAATCAGTCTCATCTTGTTTCTGAGGTCTTCAGACCTTAAGTCCGGGAAAGGCATTCATCTTCGGGTGAATGCCTTTTCTCTGATCTGCGGTAAATGATCGCATCAGGCGACCTTAAACTGAGCGACGAGCTGATGCAGCTGATCGGCCAGCCGGGCTATTTCATTACTTGAACTTTGGGTCTGATTGGAAGCAACTGCATTCTCCTGAGCAATCTGTTTGACGTTGACCACATTTTCATTAATGCTCTCTGCCACGGAGCTCTGCTCTTCTGCCGCACTGGCGATCTGAATATTCATATCATTAATCACACTGATGGCGTGAATAATGGCATGCAGGGATTCGGTGGTTTCCGCTGCCTGTGCGACGCACAGTTTAGCCTGTTCTTTTCCCTGACTCATGGCATCAACCGTGCCTTTGGTGCCGGACTGCAGTTCTCCGATAATGTTTTGTATCTCGCAGGTTGAATCCTGTGTCCGGGACGCCAGACACCGCACTTCATCGGCCACCACAGCAAATCCGCGGCCCTGCTCTCCGGCACGTGCGGCTTCGATCGCTGCATTCAGTGCCAGCAAATTGGTTTGATCAGCAATGTCACGAATGACATCCAGAATCCGGCTGATATTCAGCACTTCCTGCTCTACTTCATGGAGTTTTTGCGAGGAGTGATTCACGTTATCTGAAAGCGCATTGATTGACTCAATGGTTCTTTCGACCACACCGGCGCCGGATTTTGCTTCCCGGTCGGCATCCCCAGCCGCATCAGCAGCTTTGGCTGCGTTATCTGCCACATCATGGACAGTGGCCGTCATCTCATTCATCGCTGTTGCGACCAGCTCAGTTTCAGATTCCTGCTGAACAATCCCTTTAGAGGTCTGCTCGGTCACAGTGGCCAGCTCCTCAGAGGCAGAAGCCAGTTCCGAACTGGCACCGGAGATGGTTAACATCATCCGCTTCAGGTGCGTTGCGGTGTTTTGCACCGCCTGGAGTAGCAGGCCGGTTTCATCGCGGCTGGTTTTTCCGATATTGATGGTCAGATCACCCTGTGCCAGCAGGTTTGCTGCATTCACAGCCCGGTGAATCGGTTTGGTGATCGTGATGGTCAGCAGATACGCTGCGGTTATACCGAGCGCCACAGCAACAACAGATAATAAGACGGTGATTTGAATACTTCTGGCGGTATTTGCTTTGAGTGCCGGTCCCAGTTTTTCCTGTTCCTGCATCACCGATGACTTGATTTTTTCAGCATCAGCAGCAATCTTTGGCCCGATTTTGTTGAGCGTGCCGTGAATCATCTGATTTCTCTGTTCAATGATCTGATGAATATCCTGCATGTCACGGATATAGCTGGTGTGAGCCGCCTTAAAGCCGGAAAACAGACTGCGGATCTCTGCATTGTGCACATACTGATCAAGTGAATTGATATCACGGGTCAGTGACTGTCCCATATTTTTCATCGCAATATCAAAATCTTCACGGCTGTTTGACTGCATGAATTTAACCACAAATAAACGGCCGGTCAGCATTTTTTCCTGAACCTGGCTGGCGAAATAAATCAAGCCGTCGTTATTATTCTCACGGGCCATGCTGATGATCTTCGTGATAGTGTCATCCATTGTCTGGCCATTTGGGGTCAGGTGCTGTTCACTGAGCGTTTTTCTTTTCTGCATTAAGCGGATGACCTGATCAAATGCACTGCGGTAGCTGGCTATTTCTGAACTGATGTTGTTCACCAGCGCTGAACGTCCGGAATGGGTAATCTGCTGCCGGGACTGGTTCAGCTCGTCCATCATGACAGACAGATACTGATTGTATTGAGCCAGACTCTGCGCATTCTTCGTGCTCATGTAATCTTTAACATTCATCCTGACCATTAACATATTCGCCTGCAACCTGCTGGCCAGAATGGTCTCTTTGGCGAGTTCCCTGTACTGAGCAATACCATCATTGGTATACCTGAGCGCATAGATACCTGCGCCGAGAGTAATAGATAAAAGAATCAGGATAATGCCGAATCCTGCACCGATTTTTAATCCAAGCTTCATATCTTTTAACATAGCTTCACCTATCTGAGTTGGTTTTCTGACAGGGGGGTAAACCGTTCACATAATCTGAGTTGCCGGGCATGCACGGTTTGTTGTCTTTTGTGTTTCTTTTAACAATGAATACCAGTATGCCCTTTGATTAAGCAGAGTTAAGAATTCGCCGGTACATCTATAAATCTAGTCGATATAAATGTGAAATTCTTGGCATACAAATAGTTGAATATCAATCTAAACGGGAAATAAACAGGAAATTGTATGGTAAAAGTTGCTGGTTTTTTAAACAGAAGCTGCTGAATTATGACGATTTGTACCCAGATCAGGACTCAATTTCAAATAAAAAACATTAACCACAAATAGGGTATAAAAAATATATTTTTTTATGATTTGGAACGGCATTTAATGGGGCTGGATCATGTTTTAATCCTTCCGTTTCCCGGCAACGTGAGTCATTCCTTGTCAGTTGTCCGGGGATTCATGTCTCCACAACACAGGTAATATCATGATAGTCAATAATATTTCTGATGAACTTATCAGTGAAAAGTCCAAAAGAGAGTGGCTTGAATACTGGATGCACTTCAGTGCCGGTAAAAATAAATTTTGTAGTGAAGTGAACTGTATCGAAAACCATGAACATGGCGTCCTGGTGAATAAGTCTTCCGATCCGGATAATACTCAGATTTTTGTTGTGCCGCTATGCAAAGCGCATAGTGATAACTTCAAACGTCAGCTGGAAATTGAAGACGGGACTGAAGTGATTCCGGCCAATCTGACACTTTGATTGCGCAGGAAAAGAACGCTTTCGGGAGGGATGACGAAGCGTTCGCTGTTCCTGTTTTTCCTGTATTCAGGACGGTTTTTTGCGATTTCCCTGACGGTTGGTTCTGGGTATTTATCGCTGTGTTCCGTTGATTTCCTTTGGCAATTTCTTCTGGTTATTTTCTTATGATTTTCTCTGGCTGTTTTGTTGCTATTTTGTTGCTATTTTTTTTGGTAAACGCGCTCCGGTCTGCCGACCCGTCCGTGTTGAATCACTGCATTTAAATATCCTTTGGCCGTGAGAAATTCCAGATAACGGCGGGCCGTTGTTTTACTGATGCCAATCTCTTTTCCCAGTGTTTCTGCGGTATAAATAATTTCTTTGTCACCGAAAGCAAAAGTGACTTTATCGAGTGTCAGCTCATCGATGCCTTTGGGCAGTTGTTGCAGGTGTGCTGATTTTGACTGAAAGTTAAATAACTCGTCCACATGTCGCTGGCTGATGCTGTCATTCGCTTTCAGTGAACTGGTGTATTTCAGATAACGATCCAGCGAGTCAGACAGGCGATCGTAAGAAATTGGTTTGAGCAGATAATCAAACACACCGCACCGCATGCCTTCACGAACCGTTTCCATATCATTGGCTGCGGTGATAAAAATCACATCCGGCGCATGTTTGTTGGTCGTCATTTCTTTGAGCAAATCAATGCCTTTACCATCCGGCAGATAGTTATCCAGCAGGATGAGTTTGGGCTTCAGCAACTGAATCATCTTCCGTGTCTCAGCCAGATTTCTGGCAATACCGATCGGCCTGAAACGTTGGGTTTGCTGAAGATAATCGACATGAAACTCAGCAATGTTTGTCTCATCTTCAACAATCAATACGTCATAATTTTCCATGGTTCAAACCCTTGTTTGGAATAAATAAAGAAAAAATAGTGCCAGCAGGTTCCGCCTCATCAATGAGAATTTCACCACCAACGCGGGTTACAAACTGATGCACCAGCCACAGACCGATACCATGTCCTGGCTGTGTTTTACTACTGCTCCCTTTATGAAACAGGGAGTCTGCTATTTCCGGAGGGATTCCGGTGCCGTTATCGGCGACTTCAACGATGAGTTCTTCAGCATTGTCGTCTGAAATCAGGATGGAAACAAATTTATTGCTTTCGGGGTTTTTCAGGGTTGCCTCATAGGCATTATCGAGCAGGTTGCCGAGAATCGCTGCCAGTTCATCTTCAGTGAGCTGCACAGGTGCCTGTCGAAGGCAGCAGTAAGGGTCAAATTCCAGGGTCAGCCCGAGTTCTTTCGCCCGGCTGTATTTCCCCAGTAATAAGCCTGCAATTACCCTGGAATTAAAGGTCGTGGAAATAAAGTCGATCAGCTTCTGGTGCGTTTCAGTTTCTTTACGGATCGCCTGCAATGCCTGATCATACGCTCCAATCTGGATGAGCCCGCTGACGGTCGAAAGCTTGTTGGCATATTCATGGCTCAGTACCCGCAGGTTGTCGGTCTGAAAACGTTCCTGAGCCAGCTGTGAGGTCAGGGTATTGATATCGTTACGCCGCCGGAAACTCACGACCCAGCCGGCATGTTCTTTACCTTCCCAGATTTGTACCCGGGTTGCCACCAGAGTTTCACCGTTACAGGTAATGACTTCATGACGCCGCTCCTGCGGGTCGGCATCGCCGCTGACTTTCCGGCCGACGAAGAACCCGGCCGGTGTAATGAATTGATTAATTAACTGACCCCGCAGGTTGTCAACATGCCGGGCAATGCCGAGAATTTTCAACGCCTGCTGATTGGCAGATAAAATCCGGCCGCGTTTGTCCACGGCGAGAATGCCTTCATAAACTGCTTCAAACACGGAGTTTTGAATCCGCAGTGACAGGGCGATTTCTTTGGGTTCCATACCATACATCTGGCTTTTGATATGGCGGGAGAAGAACCAGGCGCCCAGCGATGAAAAGCACAGAATAATCAACAGTGCAAAAAAGAACGGATAAGAATACAGGTACAGCCAGTTACTGACGGTTTCCAGCAGATAGCCGACGGAAATGACGCCGATAATATCACCGTTTTCTGAAAAGACCGGTGATTTGCCCCGGATGGAAAAGCCCAGGCTGCCTTTCTGAACTGAGTAATAATGCAGCCCCTGCTTCAGGGCTTTGACACTGTCACCGCCCTGCATCGGATAGCCGATTTTAGATGCATCCGGATGGGCCAGCCTGATCCCGTTTTTATCACCAACCACAATAAAGCTTGCATCAGAAATCTTTTGCAACCGTTTAATTTCCCGCTGAATCGCCGGAATATCATGCTTGTTGATGGATTCAATTAATTGTGGATCACTGGCGATTTCTCTGGCCTGAATAACGGCCCGGGTACTGACCTGATGGTTGAGGGTATCAGAAAGAATAAAGTGGAAAAATCCGGCGATCAGCAGCAGTTGAAAGGTCACGACGATAAACAACAACGCCCAGACACGCTGGCGGAAGGAAAGACTGTGAGAGAGTTGACTGAACACAAATGACATCGGTTAAAACATTACATCCCGGTTTTATTTCGTCTGTTAATGACCGTCTGATAAAACTATCAAAAATAAGAAGGAAGAACACTGATCCGGATCTATTCCATCTTCCGAATCGTGTGTCTTCCTTCAATATCATTAGCCGATCACATATTTAATCATAACACCGGCAGCCACGGCAGAACCGATAACACCCGCAACATTGGGGCCCATCGCATGCATCAGCAGGAAGTTTTGTGAATTCGCTTCCAAACCGATTTTGTTCGATACCCGTGCTGCCATCGGCACCGCGGATACACCGGCAGAACCAATCAGCGGATTGACTTTCTGTGAACTGAAGCGGTTCATCAGTTTTGCCATCAGGACACCGGCCGCAGTACCGATACAAAATGCGATAATTCCCAGTGCCAGGATACCGATGGTTTGTGGCTGCAGGAATTTATCCGCGACCAGTTTTGAACCGACCGACATACCAAGGAAAATGGTCACAATGTTGATCAAACCGTTTTGAGCTGTGTCAGACAAACGTTCAACCACGCCACATTCACGCATCAGGTTACCGAAACAGAACATGCCCAGCAGTGGTGTCGCTGAAGGCAGCAGCATCGCAATCAAAAGCAATAACATCAGCGGGAAGCAGACTTTCTCCAGCTTGCTGACTTTACGCAGCTGCTGCATGGTGATCTGACGTTCACTTTCTGTAGTGAGTGCACGCATGATCGGTGGCTGAATCAGCGGAACCAGTGCCATGTAAGAGTAAGCCGCCACAGCAATCGCACCCAGCAATTCAGGTGCCAGCAGGCTGGACACGTAAATTGCCGTCGGGCCGTCTGCACCACCGATGATGCCGACAGCTGCCGCCTGAGCCACACTAAAGTCCATCACACCCATCGTGCTCAGGCCAAGTGCGCCCAGAACGGTCGCAAAGATACCAAACTGAGCCGCTGCACCCAGCAGCAGGGTTTTCGGGTTCGCCAGCAGCGGACCAAAGTCCGTCATCGCACCCACGCCCATGAAGATCACCAGCGGACCGGCACCGGAGGCAATGACCACGCTGTAGAACTGATACATCATGCCATCGTTGTATTGATACTGTTCAGCCAGCAGGTGGATATTGGCCAGCTGAGTCGGCGTCGCCAGGGCAAGAGCATGCTTAATATCAAGTGCAGAAGTGGTGTGAAGATCGAGCACATTGGCAAAAGCGGTCATGACTTCCGGCTTCGCGGCATGCAGGGCACTTTCAACCGCTGAAAGTGCCAGACCCGCGTCTGGCAGGTTCGCCAGAATACCACCGAAGCCAATCGGCACCAGCAGCAGTGGTTCGAACTGTTTGACGATAGCCAGATACAGCAGCACCAGGCCGACAATGAGCATAATCGCCTGTCCCCACTGCAGGTGGAACAGGCCAAAGTCATTGATTAATGCAGTAATTTTTTCCATTTCTGATTCGTTCCTTATGCCAGTTGAAGTAATGGTGCGCCAACTTCAACCGCATCGCCTTCAGAAACATCGATTCCTGCAATTGTACCGGCACGGGGTGCACGGATTTCTGTTTCCATTTTCATCGCTTCAAGAATCAGCAGGACATCGCCTTCTTCAACGGCTTCACCGGCTTTTGCATGAACTTTCCAGATGTTCCCTGCCAGCGGGGCATTCATGGTTTCAGCATCGGCTGCAGCAGGGGTAGGCGCTGCCGGCAGAGAGGAGGAGCCGGCAGACGCCTGTGGAGCAACCTGTGTGACGTCACCGCCTTCGCTGACCTGAACAACATAGCTCTGGTTATTGACTGTGATGGTGTAAGTTGCGTTTTCTGTATTCATGGATTTTTTCTCTGATTTCTTTTGATTTGTTGATGGTGAATTTGCGGATTCAGCTTGTGGTACCGGTTCAAATGCATCCGGATTGCCGCGGTTTTCGAGGAACTTCCAGCCGACCTGAGGGAACAGTGCGATGGTCAGGACATCGTCAATCTTGTCTTTTGCCAGCGGGATGTTTTTCTGGCCTGCTTCTTCAGTCACCTGAGTGACCAGTTGTTCCATTTCCGGTGCCAGCAGATCTGCCGGGCGGCAGGTGATGGCTTCGCCACCTTCCAGCACTCTTTCCTGCAGTGCCTGATTGACTGGTGCCGGAGTGCGGCCGTATTCGCCTTTCAGGACGCCGGCTGTTTCCTTGGTGATGGTTTTGTAGCGTTCGCCCATCAGGACGTTGACAACTGCCTGAGTACCTACGATCTGTGAAGTCGGTGTGACCAGCGGTAAGCTGCCCAGTTCTTCACGAACCCGCGGGATTTCCAGTAACACTTCATCCAGTTTGTCTGCCGCATTTTGCTGTTTCAGCTGGCTTTCCATATTGGTCAGCATGCCGCCGGGAACCTGTGCGACGATAATGCGGGAATCTGAACCTTTGAGCTGACCTTCGAAAGCGGCGTATTTTTTACGGACGTCGCGGAAGTATGCCGCGATGGATTCCAGGGCTGCGATATCCAGACCTGTGTCGTATTTGGTATCTCTCAGTGTTGCGACGATAGATTCTGTTGCCGGATGGCCATAAGTGCCGCTCATCGATGAAATCGCAGTATCGACGCGGTCAACGCCGGCTTCAATTGCTTTGAGAATCGTCATGTCAGCCATACCGGCTGTTGAGTGGCAGTGCAGGTGCAGGTCAACATCGACCTGTTTCTTCAGTGTGGAGACCAGTTCAGAAGCATGATACGGCGTCAGGATACCGGCCATATCTTTAATCGCAATCGAATCAACACCCAGTTCAGCCAGTTGCTGAGCGACATCAATCCAGGTGCTTAAATGGTGTACCGGGCTGGTGGTATAGCACAGCGTCCCCTGTGCGTGGGCGCCTTGTTTTTTCACTGCCGCGATAGCCTGCTGCATGTTGCGCGGGTCGTTCATCGCATCAAATACCCGGAATACATCCATTCCGTTTGCGACTGAACGCTCAACAAAACGATCAACAACATCATCCGCGTAATGGCGGTAGCCCAGCAGGTTCTGACCCCTTAATAACATTTGCAGCGGGGTTTTCGGCATAGCCTGTTTGAGCAGACGCAGTCTTTCCCACGGGTCTTCACCTAAAAAGCGGATGCAGCTGTCAAATGTTGCACCACCCCAGCATTCCAGAGACCAGTAGCCGATGCTGTCCAGTTGCTCTGCGATAGGCAACATGTCGTCGATGCGCAAACGGGTGGCAAATAAAGATTGGTGTGCATCACGTAATACGACGTCGGTAATGCCAATTTTTTTTACTGATTCAGACATGAATTCTTTTTCCTTTTACAGCAAATAGTTTGTTTTTGTTATGAGGTCATTTTTTTGTGATGAACCGCAGCAGCGAGGACAGCGACCAACTGCTCATCGTTGGCCTTCGGTTGTGCTTTTTTCCGGGAGCCAGCGGATGCAGGCGATGTCGCCGGAACAGGTTGATACCTGCCCAGCATTCCGGACATCGCTTTCATGGCAAAGACCAGAAAGACCAGAAAAGTAAAAACGAACCCCATCCCGAGTACGAGCAGGTTCAGACCTTCAGCGAATAAATTTGTATCCATTGAATTCTCCCGTTGATAAAAGCCAAAAGAGAGCAGCCCCAGAGGGTCTGCTCTCCGTCAAGTAAAAAAGGTTTAACCGCCTAACATGCCAAAGACCACACTGGCAATAACCAGTACGATGCCTCCTCCCAGACGGGACGAGATTTGCGCGTAAGACAGCAGGCTCATCCGGTTTGAAGCAGCCAGTACTTCAAGGTCACCAGAACCGCCACGGTTTGCCATACACAAACCAGCAGTGATTGAGGATTCAATCGGATAAAAGCCCATGATCCAGCCACCCAGTGCTGCGCCGAAAATGGCACCGCAGACAATCAGAGTTGCTATGATCAGGTTGGTGAAATTCAGTGCATTGATAATTTCACCCAAATCGGTATATGCAATCCCTACACCAACCATCAGCATCCAGAGCATTTGCTTGGAGAAGAAGTTCGCCAGACGTTTTGCGCCTTCTTTCATTTGGTCGGTACAGATACCACTTGCGTTAATGATGGCAATCAAAATAACCATGTAAGCAAAGGTATGAATTTTCACGTTGCCGAAACCTGGCAGAATGTGTTTAGACAGTGCGTAAGCCAGGGTATAGACAGAAGCTGTCAGCATCAGGCCGATTGCAATTTCACGCGGCGTGATGTCGGGCGCTTCGTGCTCTTCAACATCGAAAGATGATTTACGCAGAAGCTCACCTTTGCCTGTCAGAGCCGGCATTTTCTCGCCGATACCGTTCAGAACCGCAGCAGCAACAATCGCGACAATGTTAGCGATAGTCAGAATCGCGATAGCAATTGAGTAATACTGTTCTTTTGAACCACCGGTGACCGCTTCATAAATTTCAGACAGCGGAATTGCACCGGCACCGTTACCGCCGCCCATGATAGGAAGCACGTACAGCATCATGATGCGATCCAGCGAAATACCGAAAATCATCCCGCCGATAATTCCCATAATGGACGCACCGAGAACGGCTGCCAGAATGGTTGGAATATAACCGACCAGAGACTTTAACAGTAATTTACGGTTCACAGCCAGAATAGAGCCTGTAATTAAAACTGCAATGAAAAGATCCAGAAAATCTGTCTTTTTCATCACAGAAGTGACCGTCGATATTTCCCGCTGTGTCAGTAGTCCGGCATGAACAAACCAGGCCGCGACTAAGAAAATCATTACAGGTGCGCCACCGATATATTTATTGAAAATCGGTAAACGTTTACCAATTTCACCGAAAAGGGCACCAATGACAAACATAAAACCAAAACCACCCACAATATTTTTTGGAAGTGTGTCGGTAATATGCACAATAAATGTGATTAAGAGTAAAAAGAAAAACACTGGTAATGATAATCCGAATATTTTTATATTGGATACAGCATTAAGTCCAGTATTCTGACCTTCGTTTATCGTTAGTATTTTTTGATTCATCGTATTTTTTCCATGTTGATGTAACCATATCCAATTTATAGAATTAAAAATACCCCTACTGTGAGTGTGATCATCGAAATTTGTGGAATAAAAATAGATTTATGAACTTTATGAATTTAATTGTCCAGAGTTAAAAACATTAAAATCATAAAGGTTTTTTAGTGAGAAAAAATAGTTGACATTGATCATTACTTTTTAAGGCGGATTGACTCATTATGCTCTCATTGAGAGACGGAGATAGTTTGATGCCTGACCTAGTGCTGAGTAGGGTCAACAACAGACAACAGGATAAGTTGTCGGAGATAGCCGACTTTCTGGGTGGCTTTGATCTTCTTATCGACAAGGATGTTGAGTATTTTGTTGTTGCGTATTCCAGAAACACATTTGATTCCAGAGACATAGCGTATTCCGGAGCATCTGCCGATGCGAAGGATAAAATAGTCGCCTGTGGCGGTATTGCCGGTAATATTTTGAAATCCATTGCCATCTCCCCCGAATTGCATGGCACGGGTTTTTCACTGACGTTAATGACAGAACTGACAAGTCTGGCTTACGAGATGGGACGTTACCATTTGTTCCTGTTTACCAAGCCACAGAATGTGAAGTTATTTCGTCAGTCCGGCTTTTTTCCGGTTGAACGGGCCGATGATAAATTGGTTTTATTAGAAAATAGTCAATGTAATCTGAAAAACTACTGTCGAAAATTAAACCAGAAAAAAGTAAATGGAAATAAAATAGGCAGCATCGTGATGAATGCCAATCCATTTACACTGGGTCATCAATATTTAATTGAGCAGGCAGCAAGTGATTGTGACTGGTTACATTTATTTGTTGTAAAAGAAGAGTGTGAATTCTCATATAGTGATCGTTTTGAAATGATTAAACAGGGAACATCACATATTCCGAATATTACCATTCATCCCGGTTCAAACTATATTATTTCGAAGGCAACGTTCCCAACTTATTTTATTAAGTCTCAGGGATTGATTGATTTTTGTTATACAGCTATCGATTTGCAGATATACCGGAAATATATTGCACCTGCACTGGGTGTGACGCACCGCTATGTGGGTACGGAACCCGAATGTGTTGTTACCCGTCACTACAATCAACAGATGAAACACTGGTTAACCTGTACTGAAATCAGTGCACCGCAAATTGACGTGGTTGAACTGCTGCGCCGATCTGTCAATGACCAGCCGATCTCTGCATCAACAGTGCGCAAATTATTGAAAGCGGGTGATGATGATGGCCTTGCCTCATTTTTACCCCGGACGTCGATTGATTATATCCGCGAGCATCTTCCGCAGAAGATACATCGTCGCGATACGTTTGTGGCGGCCTGAGGCCGGATGACCCCGGGCTGTACTGAAACAAGTTAGTGAATAAAAGGTTTTTCAATGAAGATAATACGACCCGCCTTTGCCGGGACACTGGAGTCCAGTGATTTACAGGTCCGGATAACTCCGAACCCTGAAGGAGATATTGAAATCTCTCTAGACAGCACAGTACAGAAGCAGTTTGGTGCTGCGATCGAATGTGTCATCCGTGAAGTGCTGAACAACATGAATGTCAGTGCAGCAACGCTGGAAGTCGAAGATAAAGGCGCTTTGGACTGTGTAATCAAAGCACGGGTTCAGGCCGCCATCATGCGGGCAGCTGACAGCAGCGATATTCAGTGGAGTACATTATCATGAGCCAATTACGTCGTAGCATGCTGTTTGTTCCGGGCGCGAATGCAGCCATGCTCAGCAACACTTTCATCTACAAGCCTGATGCCATCATGTTTGACCTTGAAGACTCGGTATCTCTGCGGGAAAAAGATACAGCGCGCCTGTTAGTCTTTCATGCACTTCAGCATCCGCTTTATCAGTCTGTTGAAACCGTTGTACGGGTGAACCCGCTGGAATCTGAATTTGGTTTGCATGACTTGCGCGCCGTGGTTCGTGCCGGGGTTGATGTGGTGCGTTTGCCAAAAACAGATACGGCAGAAGATGTGCTGGAAATGGAACGTCACATCCGCGATATCGAACGTGCCTGTGGCCGCGAAGTCGGCAGCACAAAAATGATGGCAGCAATTGAAAGCGCCATGGGTGTGAATAACGCAGTTGAAATTGCCGGTTGTTGTCCGCGCCTGATCGGGATCGCACTGGGTGCCGAAGATTACGTGCGTAACCTGCGTACACAACGTTCACCGGAAGGGACAGAGTTACTCTTTGCCCGCTGTACCATTCTTCAGGCAGCACGCGGTGCCGGCATTATGGCATTCGATACCGTTTATTCCGATGCAAATAATGAAGAAGGATTTTTGCGTGAAGCCGAGCATATCAAGCAACTTGGTTTCGATGGCAAGTCACTGATTAATCCGCGTCAGATTGAAATGATTCACAACGTATTTGCGCCGACACAAAAAGAAGTCGACTACGCGAAGCGCGTCATTGAAGCCGCTGAAGAAGCATTAGAGCAGGGGCTTGGTGTGGCGTCACTGAACGGAAAAATGATCGATACACCGATTATTGAACGGGCACGCTGGACGCTTCAGAAAGCGGAATCAGGAATCAAGCAATAAAGGCAGTCACATGAAAGAATTTGAATCAGAGCAAAAAACAGGTCATGCAGCGCATCTTCATTGTGTGCTTCCTGCATCATTACGTCCTTTCAGCGATGCGAATGCCATGACACCTCATTTAGCGGATGCAGCGCAAAAACTGCAGCGCAAACTCAAACCAAACCTGAAACAGGCCATTATCGACTCCGGTCTGAAAGATGGTATGACGATCTCTTTCCACCATTCTTTTCGTGGCGGCGATAAAGTGATCAACATGGTGATGGATGTCATTGCAGAAATGGGCATCAAAAACCTCACCCTGGCATCCAGTTCACTGACTTCAATCCATTCACCGATTGTGGGTCATATCGAAAATGGTGTCGTGGGTAAAATTTATACTTCCGGTATCCGTGGCGAGCTGGGTGAAGCGATTTCAGCCGGTTTGCTGAAAGAGCCGGTTCATATTCACTCTCACGGCGGCCGGGTTCACCTGGTTCAAAGTGGTGAACTGAATATTGATGTGGCCTTTATTGGCGTACCTTGCTGTGATGAGTTCGGTAACGCGAACGGTACTCAGGGTAAATCCCGTTGTGGTTCACTGGGTTATGCCAAAGTGGATGCACAGAACGCGAATCACGTTGTGATGCTGACTGAATCACTGGCGACTTATCCGAATCACCCTGCATCGATCACGCAGGATTACGTGGATGCGGTTGTTCATGTCGAAGAAGTCGGTGACCCGGCTAAAATCGGCGGTGGTGAAACACGTCTGACTTCAAACCCGCGTGAACTGCTGATCGCAAGAAGAGCGGCGGATGTGATTATTAATTCCGGCTTCTTTAAACAGGACTTCACGATTCAGACCGGTTCCGGTGGTGCATCGCTGGCTGTGACCCGTTTCCTTGAAGATGAAATGGTTCGGCAGGGGATCACGGCAGAATTTGGCCTGGGTGGTATTACTTCAACGATGGTTGCGCTGCATGAGAAAGGGTTAATCAAAAACCTGCTTGATGTGCAGTGTTTTGATGGTGGTGCAGTGGATTCACTGTCACGCAATCCGAACCACGTTGAAATCTCTGCCAACGAGTATGCCAACCCTTCATCAAAAGGTGTTGCCGTTGATCGCCTGGATGTGGTTATCCTCAGTGCACTGGAAATTGACACTCAGTTTAACGTCAACGTCATTACAGGTTCTGATGGTGTGATTCGTGGTGCTTCCGGTGGTCACTGTGATACTGCGGCAGGTGCGAATCTGGCGATTATCGTCGCGCCACTGGTTCGCGGACGTATTCCGACTGTGGTTGACAAGGTGCTGAATGTTGTCACGCCGGGTCAGTCAGTGGATGTGCTGGTAACGGATCACGGCATTGCTGTGAACCCGAATCGTCCTGAAGTGAAGGCGCTGCTGGAGAAAGCAGGTCTGCCGGTCTTTGATATCGAAGCACTGTCAGAGCGCGCAACCATGCTGACCGGTAAACCGGCACCGATTGAATTTGATGACCAGATTGTCGCTTATGTGCGTTACCGCGATGGTTCGGTTATTGATGTGATTAAGAAGGTGAAAGAATGACAGAAGCTTGCAATGAACAGACCGTCAGCCTGAAGGCTGACGATCATGACACTGCCAGCCTCGCTGATCCGGCCCGTGACCACGGGCCGGTTGTCGGGCTTGAAGCAGTGCTGGCGAATAAAGAAGCCAGAGTGAAACGACAACGGGACTGGCTGAAACGTCACGGCATGCCGCTGGTGTCTTTTTCTGTCAATATGCCGGGGCCGGAAAAAATGACCGGTATTTCAAAACAGATCTTTAAGCAAGGTGTTCAGGCGATTGAAGCGGCCTGTAAAGAGCTGGGCTGGACGATTGCCGGTGAACAGATTTTACTGCAGGAAACCGGGCCGGAAGGTATTTTTGCTATCGACGCCCGCAGTGCCATGATGCTGAAAAAGCAGATGATCACCATCGAAAGAAGTCATCCTCTTGGCCGGCTGATGGATCTGGACGTGTTGGATGAATCCGGAAAGATCATTTCCCGCAAAGGGCAACAAATGCCCCGGCGCAAATGTTTGATCTGTGATGAAGATGCCGTGGTTTGTGCCCGCTCCCGAAAACACCCGCTGGATGAACTGATTCTGCGGATTAAAGAGATCGTAAATGATGAGCAGTGTTGCCGTTAATCTGTTAATGAATCCGGCTGTATCCGGACAGACTGTACCGGTCGATTCAGCCGGAGACAGATTTTTTTCACTGGTTGCCGGGCTGGCTTATCATGCCATGTTGGTTGAGGTGCATCTGACACCGAAGCCGGGGTTAGTTGATTTGCTGACCAATGGCGCGCACACCGATATGGATGTGCCTTTGTTTGAAGCCAGTGCGTCTTCTATCCGGCCTTATCTGATTCGCTTTCTCGATGCGGGGTTGCGTTTTTCTGAACAGCCCGCAGACGGTTTGCTGCGTGTGCTCCGTCCCATCGGTCTGGAAGCTGAGCAGGCAATGTTTGCTGCGACAAAAGGTGTAAATACCCACAAAGGGATGATTTTTGGTCTGGGCCTGGTGTGCGGGGCGATTGGCTGGCTGAGAGGGAAAGGCTTAACCGTGAATGCGCAGTATATCAGTCAGACGATTAAACGCTGTTGTGCCTGTCTGGTGGTGGATGAGCTGAAACATCGCCATGTTCAAACAGATCACCAGCCTGTGACTCAGCCGGAACCCCGGGAAACACACGGCGAATTTCTTTACCGCGAATATGGCCTGACCGGTGCCCGTGGTGAAGCTGCATCCGGTTATCACACCATTCTCAGCCACAGCTTACCGGCTTATGAACAGGCAGTGTCCAACGGGTATTCCGTTGAGCAGTCACTATGGCAAACCCTGCTGGTACTGATGGCAAATAATGAAGACACCAATGTGGTCTCGCGTGGCGGGATGCACGGATTGCGGTTCGTCCGGACTGCGGCTGAATCCCTGTTATCTCAGGGCGGTTGTGCCAGCCCGGCACTGGAAGCGTCATTGATTGAGTTAGACAAAGTCTTTACAGAGAAACGGCTCAGCCCGGGCGGCAGTGCTGATTTACTGGCAATGACATGGTTACTGTCACAGATTGAAACGCTCGACAGAACCGGATTTTATTGATTTTTCTGTCCCGGTTCATACGTAGGGTGAGAATAGTTCCATTTCTGAAGATTACTCTGTTTGCTGATGATGCCCTGTCTGCAGAAAACGCGTATAAAACACTGCGTATATAAACCCAACAACCTGAAGATGCATGGGTATATGACCAATCGGTTATGGCGAAAGGCCGGTGATGCCCACGGGCCTGCTGTAACCCCATGAACGTCCGCAGTCAGTATTTTGAAGGAGTGTATTTTTTGTGATGAATAACCTGACGTTAAGAACCCGGCTGATTATTGCGATCTTCGTGCCGTGCCTTGCCCTGATTATTATCGGTGTGTCCAGTCTGATGACTATGTCTTCCATGCAGGGACAGGCGACTCAACTCTATGTCAATACCGCCGCGCCGATGCGGTCTGTTGCTGAAGTATTGTCACGTATTCCCCGGATGCGGGTCGGCATCGACATGATGTTACTGCAGGAAACTTCATTACGGGATCAGAAAGGCGTGCAGACGCGGGTCCGCGAAGCCAGAACCGAAGATATACCGGAAATGCGTAAAGCGATGCAGGAAGTGGTTTCGGCACAAACGAACCCGGCACTGAAGCACCGGGCCAAAGTATTGCAGGATGATTTTGAACGTATGGTCAGTCAGGAGCTTGATCCGATGCTGAATGCGTTTGAACGGGGCGATATCGATACCGCAAAGCAGATTTACCGTCAGCAGTATGCCAAAACCTACGGCAGTATGCGCAAAGAAGCCAACAATATGATGAATGATTTACTGCATCAGGCCAGTGATCATTATCATCGCAGTCAGACCAATTATCAGAACGGGCGGCAGAATCAGTGGTTGCTGATTATTCTGGCGCTGGTTGTTTCCTTCACGATTGCCTGGTTGATTATTACCCGGTTACGCAAGCGGGTGAGTCTCCTGCAATCGACCATGCAGGAAGCCGCACAGTCGAAGTCACTGTTTTTGCGGGTTCGGCTGGAAGGAAAAGATGAACTGAGTCAAATTGGTGAGAGTTTCAATCAGTTTATCAGCCGTGTGCATGAATCTATTCAGCAGGTCGCGCAGGATGCACAGGAGCTTGCGGTCGTGGCCGCTGAAACAACTCAGCGCGCACAGCAGACACAAAATAATTGTACCGAGCAACAGGACAGAACCGTTCAGGTCGCGACGGCAATTAATCAGCTGGGGGCGACTGTGGCAGAGATTGCATCTAACGCGGCCAGAGCTGCAGATGTTGCCAAAGAAGCCGCGAACCTGTCAGGCAATGGCCGGCAGATAGTCCACGCTGCGCAGGAACACGTGGTTGAATTATCAGATGAGCTGACAAAAAGCTCGGATGTGGTGACTGCGCTGGCCAGTCAGGTGGAAGATATTGGCCTGACGCTGGATACGATTCGCAGCATTTCAGAGCAGACCAACCTGCTGGCACTCAATGCCGCCATTGAAGCTGCGCGGGCCGGAGAACAGGGCCGGGGATTCGCCGTGGTTGCTGATGAAGTCCGCCAGCTGGCAAATCACTCATCAAGCTCGACCGAAGAGATTCAGGCGGTGATCGACCGTCTGCAGGCAGAATCACGCAAAGCTGTTGGCAGTATGGCATCGGGGCAGGAACTGAATGCGCAGGTGGTGAATTATGCCGGCAGCACCAATGAAGCACTGATTCAGATGAATGAGCATATTGACCAGCTCAGTGAACAGAATGTTCAGATAGCAGTGGCAACTGAAGAACAGTCAACCGTGGTTGAAGATATCAACCGCAATGCCACCGAAATTAACCAGTTTACCGCTGAGACCACGCAAATAGCTAAGTTATTGAACGATGACAGTGTGCGCCTGCAGGCTTTGTCTGCTGAGCTGAAATCACTGGTTGGTGCGTTTCAGCTTTGAATTACGGTGCCTCACCGGTGAGCACTCAGGCAGGTTGAGACTGCCTGAGTATCAACAGTTTGATTACTCTTTTCTTTGATGATGAAGAACCCCGGTCCTGCCGGGGATTTTTTTGTCCGGATCTGCCTGAAGATGCCGGAAAAACGCCTGAACCCACAGTATATTGGTGATATTTTTGTAATTATATGCATGTATAATCAAAGCTCAGCCAGCCCGGTGACTCACTGAATCAATTGCCTGACAGTGATGTATTGATGGAACCGCCACCGGTCAGATTCATGGAATGATGCGTAAATTTTCTCAGGGTCCTGTTATCAGAACTCTGAGCGAAGATGGATTTGCCGCACCTCATAAGCCTCTTGGTTTGATGAGTTGTGCCGCAAATAAAATGCTTTATCCCTGATAGAAGGAGTCAGTTTGGTCATGAATAACCTGACATTAAAACACCGCTTGATTTTGGCCGTCTTTATCCCGTGTATTGCATTGATCGCAGTCGGTTTGTTTAGCCTGTCCACCACCTCTACGATGCAGACTCAGGCAACACAGCTTTATGTCAACACCGCCGCGCCGATGCGTTCGGTGGCGGAGGCTTTATCCCGGATTCCCAGAATGCGTGTCGGCATTGACATGATGCTGTTGCAGGAAACTTCCCTGCGGGATCAGAAAGGTGTGAAGCAGCGGGTTCAGGAAGCCCGGACAGAAGATATCCCGGAAATGCGTAAGGCGATGAGAGATGCGGTTTCCGCGCAGATTAATCCGGTACTGAAAAAACAGGCACAGGGTGTTCTGGATCAATTTGAACGCATGGTGACCGAAGAGCTTGAGCCGATGCTGCAAGCGTTTGACGGCGGTGATATTGAAACTGCAAAACATATTTACCGCCATCAATACGCAAAAACCTATGGCAAGATGCGTAAAGATACCGGCAAGATTCTGGATGAACTGCTGCAACAGGCTGACGAATATAACCGTAACAGTGAAGAAAATTATCTGTCCGGCCGTCAGAATCAGCTGATTGTCATCATTCTGGCGCTGGTGATTTCAGCCGGAATCGCCTGGCTGATTATTGCCAGTATGCGCAGACGGGTTGAAGCGTTGCAGACCACAATGAAAGAGGCGGCACAGTCCATGTCACTGGTGCTGCGGGTGAAGCTCGGTGGCAAAGATGAACTGGCCAGTATCGGAGACAGTTTTAACCAGTTTATCGGCCGGGTGCATGAAGCGATGATGCGGGTGGCTGAGGATGCACAGGCGCTGACAGCGGTGGCTGATCAAACGGCAGATCGCGCCCGGCAAACGCAAACTAACTGCGCAGAGCAGCAGGATCGCACCGTTCAGGTGGCGACGGCCATTAACGAGCTGGGTGCGACAGTGTCTGAAATCGCATCGAATGCAGCCAATGCTGCCAGTGTGGCAAAAGAGGCCGCTGAACTGTCCGGCCACGGGCGTGACATGGTACATGCTGCCAAGGGACAGATCGGCAGCTTGTCTGATGAACTGACACAAGCTTCCGGGGTCGTGTCAACGCTGGCAAATCAGGTGGAAGAAATCAGTGAAACGCTGAATACCATCCGGGGTATTTCTGAGCAGACTAACCTGCTGGCACTCAATGCCGCGATTGAAGCTGCGCGTGCAGGAGAGCAGGGCCGGGGCTTTGCCGTGGTCGCGGATGAAGTCCGTCAGCTGGCGAACCGTTCTTCCGCATCGACAGAAGAAATTCAGGCGATTATCGACCGCCTGCAGTCTGAATCTCAAAAAGCCGTCAGCAGTATGGAATCCGGTCAGTCCATGAATGAACAGGTGGTGCATAATGCCGGTGACGTTTATACATCACTGGAACAGATTAATCAGCATATTGATCATCTCAATGATCAGAACACTCAGATTGCAGTGGCGACGGAAGAGCAGTCAACCGTGGTTGAAGACATCAACCGCAATGCGACAGAAATTAATGAGTTCACTTCAGAGACAACCGACATTGCCGGACAGATGAGTCAGGACAGTGCCCGGTTACAAACTTTATCGGCTGAGCTGAAAAAACTGGTCAGTACCTTTCAGTTATAGCATTCAGTGATAGCAGTCAGAGACAGAATGCAGTGATAACACTGAATCACCGCCTGACCCCGCTTGAATAAAATCTCCCCGGAACTTTATCCGGGGATTTTTTTGTCCTGCTGATTATTCATACATCTTCAATGCAGATGCTACGCTTATTGATGCAATACAATAAGAAATGGATTGATTATTCAGACAACCGCCTGCTTTTATTCCGGTTGTTTGTCTGTATCAGAATTCAAAGACTGAATCTCTGAATTCAAACACTGAACTCTGCGTTTAAAAACAGAACATCTGAGTTCAATGATTGAAACGCAGAATCGTCAGTTGGCATGGAGAATCATAATGTCTTTATTAAAAAAACTGAAAGTTTCGCATGCGATCGGTGTGGTTGGATTACTGCCTGTGATTTTTTTCTTCATTGCGGTTTGTCTGCTCGCAAATGTGGTGTTAAAGGAATGGCATCAGGGAAGAATGATTCAGGATATCACCCGGCTTTCTCATGTATTAGATGGTGTGGCACATAATTTTGCTGTAGAGCGTGGCCTGACGGCTGGCTTTCTTGGTTCGAAAGGCACCCGGGGCCGGACGGAGATGCTCCGGCAGCGGCAGGTGGCCGATCAGGCGGAAAGCGCATTGCGTCAGTTAAGTGCTGACGATTTTCTTGAAATTACACCGGAGCAGCTGCACATGATGAGGGCGGATGTTTTCCGCCATCTGTCGGAAAAGAGTCAGGTTCGTCGTCAGGTTGATGCCCTCGCGCCGGATAACGGCGCGTTTGCTTTTTATTCCGGCTTAAATGCCGCCGCACTGGATGAAGTGCGGTTTTTAGTGTTTGAAATCGATGATAAGACGTTAACCAAAATGCTGGGGGCACGCCTGAGTTTACTCTGGATGAAAGAACGAATCGGTCAGTACCGGGGCGCACTCAACGGCGTGTTTGCTGCCGGAAAAACCACCGGCAAACGGCAGGCGGAAATTATCGGTTTTATCCGTGATGAAACGCACTGGGCGAAGGAGTTTCAGGCGCTGGCTTCTCAGCCGATGCAAGATCAGTACGCCCGTTCCCGGCTGACACAGGTCTGGCAGAATGTTGACCGGTATACCAAAGCATTTGTCCGGACCCGGGATTTACAGACAGTTCAGGGGCCGGACAACTGGTTTCAGCTGGCAACACAGAAAATCAAACTGATCAAAGGCATGGCAGATAATATCAGCCAGCAGATTGACGTTATCGCGAATGAAAAAGCGGCCGCAAGTCAGAATCATCTGATGGGGTTAGCCGGGGCTTTTCTGTTTGTCACGCTGCCGGTACTGTGGTTAATCCGGCTGGTGATTCGCTCTGTTTCCAGTCGCGTCAACCTGATTCACCAGACACTGAGTACCGTGTCGCAGGACCGGGATATTTCGGTCCGCATTCCTGAACATGCTCAGGATGAACTGGGAGAGATCATTGAAGCGCTGAACATGCACCTGCAGCATTTATCCGAATCTTTTACCATTCTGGCGGATAAATCCGGCGAGTCAAAATCCGGCATGGATGCGCTGTTCCGCAAGGTACAGGCAGCACTTGAGTCCACTCAGATTCAGTTTGATAAGCTGGATCAGATAGCCAGCGCTGTGGAACAGATGTCTGTGACCAGCAACAGTATTTCTCAGGACATGCAAACTGTGTCGACGGAAACGGAAAATATGAATCAGCTCGGCAATCAGGGACGCCAGCGGATGAGCCTTATTCTCAGTTCTATTTCCGAACTCGATCAGGAAGTGGACCACGGATTTCAGTCGGTGAAGCAGATGTCAGACCAGACGGCGCAGATTGATGTCATCCTGCAGGAGATTGAGTCGATTGCGGAGCAGACCAACCTGCTGGCACTGAATGCGGCAATCGAGGCGGCACGGGCTGGTGATCAGGGGCGCGGTTTTGCGATTGTGGCGGATGAAGTCCGCAATCTGGCTCAGCGCACGCAGGGAGCAACCGACAATATCCGGACCATGATTGAATCGCTGATCAGCGTCAGTCAGACGGCGTTGCATTCGATGGAATCCTGCGCCGGTAAAACGACCCAAACCGCAGAGAGTGTGAAAGAAAATGTGGCGATGATGAAAGCACTCTTTTCTTCCATTGAACTGATTAACCAGACCATCGAGCGGGTGGCGACAGCTTCCGAACAGCAGTCTCATGTTTCTGAAGATATCAACCGTAATGTTCAGGATGTGAATGTTCAGGCCCGCCATGTGCTTGATTCTGTGTCAGAAACAGATAACCGGGCGAAGATTGCCCATGAGCATGTCAGTGGTGTGTTGGGAGAAATTGCGACCTATCATCTGGTCAGGTAGCCTGGGTGTAGCCAAATAACCGGTCCCTTCAGGTTATTTGGCTATAAGCCAGCCGGTGAACTGCAAACAGATGTAATTTGCATCATCGGCTGTTAACCGTTTTGTCACTTAACTTCTCAAAATTTCAACAAAAGCATCATCAATTTGTCGCTTTATGGCTGAGATCAAACTTGTGCTGATAAAGGTTGATAATATAACCATCAATAAGTGTGTGATTTCGTGACTGTATTTTCCGCCTCTGCCAGATGGGGCCGGAATTGTATAAGTTGAGGCAACAAATGTATAAAATTCAGAACTTTAGCCGGGTGGATGAAACAGAATACTCCCTTCCGACCGATAACATCAATTTGTTGTATTATGATTTGCCCAAGCATTTCAGTGATGAGTACCGCTCGTATGATTCGCCGAGATTGTGCACCATTATTGAAGGCGTCAAAGAAGTCAGTATTAACCGCTCAGAGCGTTTTGTGTATAACCACAATGATTTTGTGCTGCTGCCGCCTCATTCCAATGTTTATATGTCGATGACGGAATACACCAAAGCGCTGGTGTATGAATTCAGTGACTGTCTGATTGATAAGGTCAGCCAGAAAGTCTCAGAGAATTTACAGATTACCGTCGCCAAAGATATCGAATATTCCACGTTCCTGCGTGAGCGGATTAACAACCGGCTCGGGTCTCTGCACCAGCGGATTCAGGAAATTATCGTCGAGGAAGATGCCAATATTCATTTCCTGCTCGATTTAACCTGTCAGGAAATTATCTACGAGCTGATGAAAATCAAAGGCTGTTACGACATTATTTATCACCATCAGAATCATCCGATCAACCAGGCGATCCGGATGATGAATTCACCTCATGGCCATGAGATGACCATTTCTCATATTGCGGAAGAAGTGAATATGTCACTGTCTGGTTTCAGTCAGAAATTTAAACTGATCACCGACCAGAGTCCGAAAGATTATCTGACCCGCCTGCGGTTGAAAAAATCAAAACAACACCTGAGAAATCTGTCGGTGACCGATACCGCTTATGAAGTCGGGTTTGAAAATATTTCCCACTATATTCGCCTGTTCAGAAAAGAATACGGCGTGACACCGAAACAGTATCAGCTGGGTAAAAATCAGCATTAAACCACGGCTCACCGCTGGTCCGGATTGTGTTCGGGCCAGTCCGTATGCCATCTGTCCGGGCATGACCCCGCCACCTTCTGCCAGCCTGATTCTGTCAATAAACCTGTATACCCAAACAACCTGAAAATGCAGGTTTCAATGAGATTTGTCAGGCTCTGAGACAAGGCACTGATTTGAAGACATGGTCATTCAACGTTGAAAATCAGTTATAAATAAAATGGTTTCTTAAGAAAGTCTTAAGTCTGTCTGTTTAGAGTCATTCCTGTTCTGAAGACAGGAGACTTGATTGACAATGAAACCGGGAAATACAGGTCTGAAAAGACTCTATTATGCGGGGATTTACTCTGCCAAAGGGCTGAGAGCTGCATGGAAGAATGAAGCCGCATTCCGTCAGGAAGTTTGTATTGTTGTTCCGCTGTGTATTATGGCGCTGTTATTGCCTGTATCGGTGATCGAGCAGCTGTTTCTGGTTTCCTCGTTGTTTATGGTGCTGATTGCAGAGCTGTTTAACTCATCGATTGAAGCTGTGGTTGACAGAATCAGTGATGAGCTGCATGAGCTGAGCGGCCGGGCCAAAGATATTGGCTCTGCGGCGGTCCTTGTCTCCATTTTTCTTGCTGTTTTCATCTGGAGCTGGGTATTACTATGAAACTTATCAGCAAATTTTTATCAGTCCGTCAACTTGCGTCTGTTCGTCAACTTGCGTCAGTCCGCCTGTCCTTTCATTCCGTGACTCTGGTACTGGCAGCTTACTATGCGCTGGTGCTTAATCTGCCACTGTATAAAGATTTAACCCATATCTTTGCCGGGATGGCAGCGGTTGATACCGGCTTTATCATTTCCATTCCTTTTGCTTTTTTCTTTGCATTTATCTGTCTGTTCAGCCTGTTTACCTGGCCGAAAATCACCAAAATCTTCTTTTCAGTGCTGTTGTTCACTTCTGCCATCGTGTGTTATGCCACGTACAATTACGGGGTTATTTTTGATGTGAATATGATTCGTAATCTGGTGGAAACCAACACCGGAGAAGCCACTGCTTATCTTAGTGTCACTTCGGTTGTCTGGATTACCGGGCTGGGGATTTTACCGGCGCTTTTACTGATAATGACCCCGTTGAAATCAGAGCCTGTGCTGCCATTTGTGATGAAGAAAGCCGGGCTGATGGTGGTTGGCGTGATCGGGCTGGTGATGATTGGCTCATTCTATTTTCAGGATTATGCCTCTGTCGGGCGCAATAACAGTTATCTGCGAAAGATTCTGATTCCGACATTTTACGTGCATAACGTCGATAAATTTATCCGCCAGACTTATTTCTCCAAACCCATGCCTTATACCCATATCGGGACAGATGCGACACAAAAAGTGACCACCGCGAAGCAACCATCACTGGTTGTGCTGGTCGTAGGGGAAACGGCAAGAAGTCAGAATTATCAGAGCAATGGTTACGGTCGCCCAACCAATCCTTTCACCCGTCCGCTGGATGTGATCTCTTTTCAGGATGTCCACTCGTGCGGAACGGCGACAGCGATTTCCCTGCCGTGTATGTTCTCGCGGCTGGATCGGCGTCAGTACGATCAGCAGCGCGCCTATCACCAGGACAACCTGCTGGATATCATCAAACGTGCGGGTGTGGATGTGCTGTGGCGGGAGAATGATGGCGCGCCCAAAGGGGTGCCGGACCATGTTAAATATCAGAATCTGGAACGCAGTAATCAGCATCCGATGTGTGATCATCAAAGCTGTCTGGATATGGCATTGCTGAATCACTTTGAGCAGAATGTGGATGACCTTTCGGGCAACAAGCTGGTGGTACTGCACTTAATCGGCAGCCACGGGCCAACCTATTTCCGGCGTTATCCGGACCGGTTTAAGCATTTCACACCAGACTGCCCGCGGGCAGACATTGAGAACTGCACGCATGCGCAGCTGGTGAATTCATATGACAACACCATCCGCTATACCGATTATATGCTGGCACAGACCATCGCGAAACTGAAGGCGTTGTCCGGGCGGTATGAGACGGCGCTGGTTTATCTGTCCGATCACGGAGAATCTCTGGGTGAAAGCGGGCTGTATCTGCATGGCATGCCTTACCCGCTGGCTCCGGATTATCAGAAGAAGGTGCCGCTGATGGTGTGGCTGTCTGACAGTTTCCGTACGGATAAACAGATTGATCAAACCTGCCTGAAGTCTGAAGCGCAGCAGGGACATTTTTCCCACGACAATCTGTTCGATTCAATGCTGGGTATGCTGGATGTCTCCACCCGTCTTTACCGGCCGGAGATGGATATTTTCGCAGCCTGCCGCCATTCCTGAAGGCGTTGACTTTCAGCAATGCAGATGATGTTTAATACCGGTGTTATAAGCCGGCTGAATCTTGTCATCAAAAGTTACAAATTCAGTGAAAAAACCGGCACTGCAAAGTAGCCGGTCCGCGAAATCCGGCCTAAATTTAATGTGCCTGAATAAGTGTAATTTTTATATTGTCATAGATGCTCGCCCCTGTATTGATACAGGGGCTTTTTTTGCCTGCGTTTTTCCTCTTCTGTCTGACTGAGTCAAAGTTTTCTCCGCCTGCCTTGTTATGATTAGGTTGGAGGTGAATATGGATTCATATATTTCAAATGCTGCCGGTCAGCAAAACAATGAACACTATCTGCAATCAGCACTGGAAAGAACCGCGGAACAGATTCTGTCGCAGGAAGAACAGCAGCAGCCGTATGCCCGGTTTTTCCATGACAGGGTTGAGGCGCCTGATCCCCGGCATTATCAGCTGATGGACGCGCCCTGCGATCCGGCTCTGGCAATTTTTCCTCACCAGATGAATGACCTGCTTAATCCGGGTGAGCTGGCAATCGAAACCGGCTGGTGCAATCTGCCGGATGGCACCGGATTTATCGCCAACCGCAATCTTTATCCGGATATCACACCAGAGATGATTGACTGGTGGTTTGCCTGGCATCCGCTGGAAGATCTCCGCTACCGGATTTGGTATCCGCCGCAACATGCCGGTATCTCTGTCAGTGCGGAACACCGTGCCCGTTTGCTGGATACCTCCATTCCCATCCGGCAAAGGAACTGGGGCGTGCTCCATCATGTGATTGAAGACACCAACAGTGGCATGTCACATGTGGATATTCAGTTTATGTCACCGCAGGATTTCGGTTTTGACATGACCCGCTGGAAAGCACCGTATGTGGCGACCTTTGCCGGCGGGCAGGGCTGGTCGGTTCCGGTTGGTCACGCAGGTGGGCGGAAAGCACCGGCATTGATGTGCCATATTTTCCGTCAGACAGCGGCGGGGCTGGAGCACAGAACCCGTTTCTGGATTGGTTATCAGCTGGTTGACGGAAAGCCGCAGTCGGTGTTGCCGCCCGGGGTGTCTGTCCCTGCAAGCGTGATTCAGGGCCTGGCGCAGCATAATGTGTGTGAATTTACCCGCTTCAAGACTTTTCTGCCGGAGGTCTATCAGCAATTCGGCGGTGAAATTACCGCCTGATAAAAAATGATTACCACTAAAAAATGAAATCACGTGATTATGTGTTTGGTGGCTTATAATTGATTCTGAATGAACCGGAAACTTTTCACCGGAAATCAAAAAGACAGGGAACCAGCGTGATGAAGAAATTTATATCACTTTTTTTTGTGATCATGATATCGTCCGGGTGTGCGGCGCAGCACGGCAATACATCCACAGTAACCAGCACGGCTGCCGGCGGGAGCCCTGAACCAGCCCGCAGTGACAGGGGAACGTCAGAACCGCAAATTTTGGCTGATTTACCAGAGCTGAAAATTGCGGATCATCTCGGTCAGCGAAGCATGAAACATTTCCCGACGTATGCGCAGTGCCAGATACAGTTTACGGCACCTGAGCATACGGAGGATGGTTTAACAATTGCTGAATCCAAAGTGCTGAAGAAGCTGAACCGCTGTCTGGAAACGGCAGTCAGTCAGCATGTTGATGTTCTGATTTTCCCTGAGCTTTCTCTGGGAACCCGTGCCTCTGAAAGAGCGACCTTTGTTGCGAAACTGAAAGCCACGGTACTGAAGGAAAATATGATCATCATTGCCGGGTCATTTTATGATAAAGAAAGGCAGAGCCGTATTCCGGTGATTGGCCCGGGCTGGACAGAGTATGGATTCAAAGTCCGGCCATCAAGATTTGAGGCTTCACCACGCAGCGGCTTTGGTATGAAGCCGGGTGATAACTTATTACTGGTGAAAACTGAATTCGGCCGGATCATGCCGTTAACCTGTGTTGATCTGATCAGCGACGGCGCACAATATGTGGTCCGCAACCTTGCCAATCAGCGGCAAATCGATGTGCTGACGAACATCAATTTTAACCCGGCATCCTGGGAGTTCCTGATCGAGGCAAACAGTCTGGTGCGCAGGCATCCGATCTTTGTTTCAATCACCAATGTGGCAAGTTATGGTGCCACTTATCAGCGATGTCAGCAGAAAGATTATGGTTATTGTGCGGGGAACTCTGCGATTTTTGCCAGCTTAAGAACCAAACCAACCGATTGCCCGAACTGCTTTACGGCGATCAAAGGGCTGATTGAGCCTCAGTTCATGCAGAATAAAGACCGGCGTCATACGGCCTATGACCGGCTGGCTGGTGTGGTGCCTGCATTGAAAGAAGGGATGTTGATTTATGATCTTAATCTCCGGCTCATCCGCGAACCGCTGTCAACCAATGCGCCCGATCAGGGCTATCCGCCAGTCAGAAATCTGCGGCGCATTTTGTTTTAGTTGTCACTGAGTTCAATCAACAGCGATATGCCGGGCTGCCACAGGCCCGGCATATTGAGCTGTTCCGGTGCCTGTCCTTTCAAAATTCGCCTGTCCTTTCAAAATTCCGTTAAAATCTGAGCCTGTGCTGCCATTTGTGATGAAGAAAGCCGGGTGTGGCCGGGCTGGTGATGGTTGGATCATTCTATTTTCAGGATTATGCTCTGTCGGGCGCAATAATAGTTATCTGCAAAAGATTCTGATAGATTCTGATTCCGACATTTTACGTGCATAACGTCGATAAATTTATCCGCCAGACTTATTTTTCCAAACCTATGCCTTACCCGCTGGCTCCGGATTATCAGAAAAAGGTGCCGCTGATGGTGTGGCTGTTCCCGATCCGCCAGTGCTGGCGAATATAGTGTCCCTGGAGCTTATGCTTTGGCGACACAGAACTGACATAGTAGGAGGTATCCACTGTGCCTTTGCCATTTATGGTTCGGTGCCGCTCTACAGCAATGATACTGAGGATCGTCGGCCAACATTCCTGAAGCTCATCATTTTTCTTAACCTGAACAACGACATGCGCCTCTCTGTGCTCATTAACACAATTCAGCAGGGGTTCAAGTAACGACTCCGAAACAACCGATTAAAGGTATGGGTATATGTGCTTAATATGATATACGTTAATTTTTTGAACCGCCTGTACTGGATATAATGGTTTATACCGTCAAGACATATTCAATCGCAGGAGATATTCTCATTGCCTGTTCATTACGACAAAATTTCTGTATTACCGGAAGCTGAGACCTTAGCTGAGCTGCTTGAGCAGTTTAAAATTTTGGCGGGCTTAGATACTGCTCAGTTTTGCCGGATGTCTCATCAAGAAAGGGGCTTTCGTACTATTGATGAGACAAATATGAAGTCTTGGGCCAAGGGTTCATTTCCCAGACAGGATGGAAAAAGAGCCATTTTAAACATTTTTGCTCAGATCTGTGAAACCGAAGAAATTACCAGAGCCTGGTGTGATAAATATCGAGAGCTTGAACTGAAAAACAAAAAGCAGCAAGCCAATAGTCGTCAACAGCGACAGCGAACCAACAAATCCGGTGAAGTTGATGAAAAAAGCAAAACTTCTGAAAATATTGATACTGATAAATCCGCAATAACGGATAGTATGGACACATCGGCCGCTGAACCAGCAGATTGCAACCCGGTACAGCTGTATAACTGGTGTTTGACACATCCACTTCACCTGCTTACTGTCCTGTTGGTATTTCTCATCTGCATTGCTTTATTGGTGTTCGGTTTTTCTGGAGGAGATAAATCATTAATTATCAATAATAATATTCATCTGGATAATCAGCAGAACAAGACATTAAATATGGAACAGGGCAATAGTGGGAGCTATCAAAATCATTCTGTGTCCGGGCAACCAGGCCTGCAACCACAAAAAGCGGTTTTCTCAGCATATCAACCTGTTGCCCCTCTGCCGGTTTCCCAGACACCTTCGTCTGTATCGCCTTCTGCACCTGCTTTTCCGCCGGTTGCTGCGGAGAGTCAGATTAGCGCTGCGTCAGAACATCTGTTAAACAATCATGCGTCAGCTAAAGTATCTGATTCATCAGGCACGGTAGTCACTTCTAAAACCGGAAATAAGACGGAAAAGAAGTCTGAAGCTGAAAAAGTACATGCCGCGCCAGACAGGAGCAAAAATAAATCTCAGGCAGATCAAGATGACTCTGAGCTGACTTCATATGTCGATTTAAAACCAGGATTAAATCTGGATGTATATGTATTTAAAGGGAAAAATAAAGATCTGATATTTTCATTCGATAAGTATCAGGTGGGCAGCCTGACATATAAAAAAGGCGGGTTGTTCACTTATGCTGACCACTTGATTAATCCGGGTGTCTATAAGGCGGCTTCCGGCCGGGATTCCGGGTTGTATTATCATGGCTATATTTTCTTTCCTTCTCCTGATACGTACGTGTTCAGTCTGGATTTCAATTCGGGCGAACCCGGTGTAATGCAAGTGACAAAGAAATGCAGAGTGACTTTAAATTTGAATCATAAAGAGAAACTGAATGGCACGGTTCGGTTATTGTTGAGTGAGCATGGTAAAGGCGTATTTACCATGCCGGTCCATGGCGGCTTAAATGATTTCAGCCTGTGGTTTAGTTGCAATAAGTTGGTTAATGTACCGTTGTTATGGAATGTGACCCATATTTATCAAAAGACCACCGTCACGGTCAGGGTTCGTAAGTTGAGTGAATCAAAGGCCTCACTACTGAGTGCCGGGCAACTGTTTCATTCTCTGTAAGCGTTGCAGATATTTTTTCAAAATACTCCGGGTGTCCGGATAGATAAAGAAAGGTTCGCACCTTTCTTTACCAGTCATCAGTGATATCAAACCGAAGTGCTTTTTATTTCTCCAGGCTGAGCCTCATCCATCAGTTGGTCCCACTCGTCGAAACAGTGACACATGGGGGGCATGACTTGGGGTAAGACGCCATTTCTGCGGCTGAATTCAATCAGATTGAGTATGGTCTGGTCGCAATGCGGACAATTAGACGGTCCGGCCACAGGTGGTGGTGTATCATTAAACCCACCCACAGTCAGCGGCCAGCTTTTTTCCTGCGCTTCTCGGATAATGTGCAGAATCGTCCACAGCCAGGGCGGGCGGAATGCCCCTGCGCTATACATCGATTCAAGCGGTGTATTTTCCTGAACAAAAGCACACGACAGCATCATCTCATCTACACCGAGCTGGTGCAGATAGTTCAGTGTGTTGATGACATCATCAAATGCTTGTTTCTCTGTGAGTTGCGGAGCTTTGAGAAATACATATACAGCAACTTTTACACCCATTGACTGCATCAGGATGACTTTAGCTTCGAAGAGCCTGATATCGATACCTTTGTTAAGGATTTTGTTGCGAATCCGGTCATCACGGCTTTCAAGTCCGATGGCCACAGCAAGCTGTTTTCCTGCCAGCCCGTCAAGGGATTGTGCCAGTTTACGCTGAGTGATAAAGCGGGGATAACACTCGACCAGCAACTGTCGGATATCTGAACGCCGGGCAACCTGACGATAGACATATTGCTGAAAATCATCCGGGATTTCTGCATTGGGAAAGAAACTGCCCCCATTAAAAATCGCCAGCCTGTCAACCGGGAGTGCTCCTGCTGTCAGGGTGTCAAACATCGCCTGATAAGTCTCTGTTTTCAGGCGCCAGCTGCCAAAGAAATGCTCGTATCCGTCGCCTTTGGTTATAGCCCTGGTCAGACCGGGAAAGGCACAAAAAGTACAGGCTTTGCCTTTATTCGCCCGGTAATAACTACAGCCGCCTCCGGGGATCATAATGGTTTGCTGAACAATCTGTTTTCTGAGGGAAAAAGAATATTTAATGTCATCATTTTTATCGCACGGATACCCGTCTATGAGTTGTGTCATGGGGTGTTCTCCTGTTGGTTTTACTTATCAATAATTGTCCTGTGGCACGGGCAAAAAGTCGGATAAATCGCGGATAATTGATGGGTAATCAAAGGAGCACAAAAGGATAACTGATGGATAAAAAAAGATAAAAATTCAACAATAACAATGATTTATCGTGATTTGTTTTATCACTCTGACCATAGTGTGTCTTGTCATTAACGCAATAAATGGAGAAGAGAATGAAAGTACGTGACATGATTGAAAGTGACTATGAAAGTGTGGTTGAACTGGAGCAAAAAGTCTGGGGCCGGGAAGGGGCCAGTTACGAGATTATCCGCTCACGACATCAGATTTTTCCTGAGGGAAGTGTGGTTGTTACGAATGATGATGAACAGATTGTTGGATATGCTGCTGTACAAAGGGTGACCCGGGCATGCAACGATAGCTGGTATATTCAAACCGATAATGGGTATATTACGCATACACATAATGAAAAAGGACATATACTTTATGGCATAGGTATGTCAGGTGATAGTTATGGTGTTTCTGACCTGATTATTGAATATGTTTATCATAAATTTATCGTATCCGGTCTTTGCTATATGTTAGTTTTAGGCAGCCGGGTTCCCGGATTTGCGTCATGGCAGCACCGAACCGGAGGAAATATTACGGATTATATTAAGTCAAGAAGGCAAAATGGGTATTCTATTGATCCGGAGTTAATGTTGTATCAAAAACACGGTTTTGAGCTGTTATTTGAAATTGAAGATTACTTTCCCTGTCAGGACAGCCTTGATTATGGCGCATTGATTATAAAACGTTAATTCACATGAAATAATAGGCCGGCATGGATTCCGGCCTGAAAATAAGTTATGAACCGACCATTAAAGCTTGAACAATTATTGAAAAAAACAATCACAGATGTAAGTTCTTGGTGTGAAGTCTTAAAGTATATTATATATTGCACCAATTCAACTAAAGGTATGATTATGCTGAGAGATAAATACTCGGCCGAATTATATATCACGAATGATATCAGCGCGGAATTAAAAAGTCCGATGTTATACGGATTTACGGCGGATGAAATTGATGATTATCTTGAACACTATTATCAAGATGATCCATGGACAGAAGTCGAGCATCAATATCATCCGGTCATTCCTTATGCGATGTCTTCTTATCTGCCGGTTGAAGCGCTCAGGAAAACAAAATTTTGGCAATGGCTGGAACCACAGCAAATTAATGATTCTGTTGTCGTCGAAATATTCAGTGCACCTGATAGCTGGATATCAATGAATCTTTTTTTTTATGATGACATGAAAAGCGGGGTAAAAAAGGGGTGTATTGATTTTCTGACAGAGTATCAGGACTTATTGGGTGATTACTGGAAACTGGGGCAGCAATTCAGAGCAATCTCGTATGCGCCAGAAAGTTTCCGCTATTTTCTGGAGCAGCAGAAATATCCAGCCTTACTGGTCGATCTTCATTTGAATCTGATCGCGATGAACACCGATGCTCAATTTTTCCTGAGTCAGGATGAAAATGAAATAATCAATAAAAACAATATGTTATATGTTAAAAATAAACAGGGAATGACGGCGTTGAAGCAGAAGATAGCGATAATGGCAGATAATACCGCTGATGATGATAAAACTTCTGAAGTTCGGGTTTATTTGAATGAACTGGTGCTAACCTGTGTTTTGCTTGGCAATGGACGGGATGTTGTCGGTCTTGATACTGCCGTCCGGTTTATTTTAATTCAGCCCAATGATATCAGAACCACGTCTTCATCCTATCCGATATGGGAAACACCCGGACTCACTCGCAGGGAAAGTGAATTAGTTGAAATACTCGCGACCGGGGGCCGGGTCGTTGATTTTATGCGAAAATATAATATGGCAAAAAGTACTTCACATACACACTGGAGCCATGTGAAAAAGAAATTGAAAGTAAAAGACAGGTCTGAAATATTTGCTCATCATCAGCTGTTCCTTGATAGCTGCTATACCCAAAAAATCTGAATTATTCTACATCAGGTCGTTTAGGCATAAAATAGCAACTCTTCTCTTTAGGATACTCAGGTTATTTGTTCTGGGGGAAGTCTCATTTTTAAATTGTCATTTTGTAACTGACTTTTATGTAAATAAAATGAGGGGGTTTATCTGTGTCGGTCTTATTTTTATTATCCGGGGAAGCATATGGTTCATATTCATATGAATATAGTAACAAGTTACTATTTATCCTCTGTGCGAGTTCCTTTTATATTGATTCAATATGATGTTCGTTCAATTCGTTCTTACATTTGTGGATAATTTTGTTATCAGGATATTGAAAAAAAAAGGAAATAATCATGAATTTTACAAAGATAAAAATGATGTTGGTTGTGGTAGTATCCACAATATTACTCGGGTGTTCCGCGGCTCAGACCATGATTAAAAAAAGAGACTTGACCGTTGAGTCTAAGACCTCTTATGCGGTGGTACTGGAACCGGTTGCGCCCTCTGAACGTATTATTTATGCGAAAATCAGAGATTTGAGTGGTAACTCAATGCGTAAAGAGATGCAACAGCAGATCGAGCAACTGTTCCGGCAGGAGGGCTTTCAGGTGACCAAAAATCCGAAAAAAGCCAATTTAATGGTGACGGCGTCTATTGTCTCTGCGGATAAAATGACAGAAGACGATGCAAACCGGTATTTGTCATCTGGTTATAAAGGTGGCGTCGAAGGGGGTGTTGCTGCTGCCGGAATTGCTGCACTCAGTGGCTCAAATGGCAGACAAACAGCAACGGCAGGCTTGCTTGGCGCAGCAGCAGGATTTTTAGCGGATACGCTGGTTGATGATGTCTATTACACTTTCGTTATGGATGTTGAGCTTCGGGAAAGACCACTGGAAGGGGACCAGTTTGTCAACGAAGCGAAAAGCGGTAGCCTGCGGGCAACAGGGGACAGACATACCGCAATGGGTGTGGCGAAGAGAAGTTCGGTCAAACGTGGTAATAAATATAACTGGATTGTTTATGAAACCCGGATTGTAACTACAGCGAATAAAATGAATTTAGAGATCAAAGAAGCGATTCCTGAGGTAGAGAAGAAAACTGCTGAAACCTTGGTTGAAATGATGATGTAGGTAGATCACAGCGAAATTTCTTGATTGAATGCACAATACTAAATAGCAACTTATTGATATTGGGTGTTGTGCATAATAAGATGGTTCATTAACAGGATATGTATTCAATATTTATATGAAATAGATGCGATGAAGATGCCGGTCGAGCTGTCGAAGGAGCGATGATCAGAGAATGTACCAAAGGATTCTTTTTGTGGCCGGACTCTTTTTCAGTGGCTTTCTTCATGCAACCCCTGACTGGTTTGGGGTTCATAGTGAAGATGATGCAAAGATTTATGGTTATGGGCAGGGAGCTACTTTACAGCAGGCAAAAACTCAGGCCTATAGTGACTTAGCAAATATAGTAGAAGTTCGTATTATCAATCAGACCACCTCAAAAAAAGTATACCGGCAAGGCCAGTTAGATACATCGGTGATATCTGGTCAATCCAGCCATAGCGATGTTGTTTTCAGGAATAATGTTGTCGTCGCGAACAGTACTTTATCTGACGGCGTTTATTATGTCGCGTTGCTTTATAATAAGGCTGGATTTTATCAAAGGTTGTATGACTGGCTTAGTAAATCGGGCTGTCAGAATTCTCCTCAATCATACTGGTACCACGTGTCTTTCCTGCAAAGCTGGCTCCGTGACAAAAAGTGTCTGCCGGAAATTCATATCGAGCGCTTTGCTGGTGGGTGGCAACTGACAAGTCATGCTGGTAGTCTGGTTTTGCCCGATGCTCAGTATGACAGTTTGTTCTATACCCACGGTTCGGGTTCCATTCAGCTCCACTCCACCAAAAGCAGGTTAAAACCGGGAGATTATTATTTCATCAGTCTCTATGTCAAACAGGCCGGCTATTTATCTCTTTTTCAGGTTTATAAAAATGGTAGCACCGGGGTTTTACTGAGCAATCAGCCGGTTCAGGCTGGTGAAGTGATTCATTATCCTGATGCTCGTGACTACGAAGGCATTGAAGCGCTTTTGGAGCTGGAAGGTGAAAGTACGTTTGATGCCAACATTGCTCTGTTGTGCGATGAAAAAATAGACACCTCCATATTTGAGATGCTTGACGAATCACCTTTGTCAGATGATGAATCAGGATTCAATCTGATTCTTGATAAATCCCAACACTGTTTATACCGTATGGAGCGACTGACGATCAGAAATCCAGGTGTTATCCCGACCGGCCAGGCTTACCGGCTTAGATCTCATTCAATGCATGGGAAACATGATGACTGAAACGATGTTAACCGTAAATGACAGTATTGTCTCAATGCCTCCGGCTGAGTCGCAATGTTCAATCTGATAAATAATGGTGTAGAGAATCATGATGAATAAACTGGCTCCATTCATTGGCTTTGTATTAATCAGCGTATTTGTTGCTGCATCAGAGTCGTTTCCGGAATGGAGAGAATCTCCCCGTATCGGATTATCCGAAAATCTGATGGCGGGCGTCTCCTGTGGCAAAAGTTTGGGAGATATGTCATTGGATATGGATGTCACCTCAATGGAAGCCCGCGTCGATCTGGCAGCTTCACTGGAAGTATGGGTGAGAAAAGAGATTAATAAAGTTATCACTGCCGAGACCGGTCAGAGCGCCAATTCTGTAAAAACCAGCAGTTCGATGAATACAACCGGTCCCGTAAACAGAGCTCAAAGCGTCACAATTACGGCAAAATCGGATGCACAACAGGTCATCGGGCAGTTGATGAAATATACATGGGTATCTGACACTGCTTCGGTTGAACTTGGCACAGAAAAATATCTATGTGTCCGGGTGGTTGCCCGCATTCCTTCTTTTGCAAAACAATAGCTGAGCTTATATGACAGGTATGAAATGAAAATCAGAAATGCTTTGACCATTATGATGATATTTATCTTTCTGAGCGGGTGTACGACCACCAGAGAAGAGGTAAAAAGACTTCATACATCATCTGAATATTTTCCGTTCAGCCTGAAACTGAAGGTGAATGACTTCAACATCAAACATGGTATTGTCACTATCAGGCCTGAACTTATCGGACAGTATCAAACATATAAATTCATCCGGAAAAAGAAAATCGAAACATCCAGAACGGTTAATGCCGCAGGCTATCTGAGATATCCGTTTATTTTACTTGCGACAGTCATTGCTTTGCCATATCTACTTTTGTTTGGTGATGAAGATGCGTCTGATATCAGTGCCGGGGATGCGATTGTAGATACGATTACATTATCTGATCCGGCGATGTGTTATGCGGAGACGGATTGTGATGTGCATGAGCTTGAAAATAAAGTAATTAAAGAGAAAGGGACACCTGAAGAAAAAACGATCTCTTTCAGAAACGGAGAAGTTTTTCTTGAAATCAAAGGGAGCAACCAGCGGGTTATTTCCGTTCCGTTATACAAAGACAGGTTGGTGAAATTTGCTTTGAGAGAGTTGGGGAACAGCCATCATTATACCATTGCCCCTAAGTTTTACGGCAGCCTGGCACACCTTAATCGTGCTGAAATTCATCCATTGCAATATGATGTGCCGCAAAGTTATATGATGATTGAGAAACAAACAAAGAATAATTGGTTGCTTGTGGGCTCTTTCAGTAATGACATTCTGGAAACACTTGCAGAGCAATGGCAGTTTAAGGTCAATCAGAAGCATCGCTTAAACCAGACTATTAATGAGGTGGTCCGGAAAAATGTCAAAAGCTATTTATCTGTTGTCGAAAAGCCGGTATTACCCAAACCGCTTATCATTCCAAAAATAAAAAAACCGGATATTCCGGTGTTTAAGCCTTTGGTGAAGAAGAAATTTGAATCAACTCAGGCGTTTGAACAGCATTATGCGAAAGCACAACGCCAACAATTTGAAAAGATTCATCAGCTTGAAAAACAATATAAAAACAAAGTCAGACAAAGAAATAAACAGGTAGAACAGGAAAATCATTTTATCCGGTCAACTTCAGAACGGTTATTACGTAACTATCGGCGTCGTCTGGAAAGTTTGCAGGAAACATTGGATGAGGAACAAAAATCGCAAGTTGTCTTTGCATATATGTATCTGCTCTCTTCTCCGGAATTAAAAAATATTGATTATGATATCGATCACCAAACCTTATATGGTGTAATCAGTACATCATATGCCGGGAAAGAAACTGAATATCCGGTAAAATCAGCTATACCACCAGCACTGGCGAAAAATATTTATGAGCATTCACAGACAAATCCTGTCTATGCAAAACTGAAGTACTACTTAAGACCAGATTACAGTCTGAAATTAACGGCTTCCTCTTTTGACTTCAGGGGAAAAAAATATCCGTTATCTCAAGTATCCGATAAGGTGAATCTAAACCCCGTCAGAGTAGAATTACCCCAGATTTCACCGGACTGGAGCGGGATTACGTTTAACCAAATGGATTCGGTCACATTGCCTGAATTACAAGACATTCAGTCAACAGACTTACTGAAAGATAAAGAAATCAAAATAGTGAATGCAAATTTTGAAGATGATATTCCTGATCTGTTAATCAAATCACCGGCTCACCCCGGCAGATCCAATCAATGGCTGATTGCGATTGGCATTGAGAAGTATAAGTATGTTGATAACATTATTTATGCAAAACGAAGCGCTGAGTTATTTGTCAAAACATTACAGAAAAAAGCAGGCATCAGTAAACAGCATACAATTTTGCTGCTCGATGAAAATGCATCATCCGGAACGATTAAAGCTCAGATTAAAATTTTACTGGAAAAAGTATCTCCTGGCGATGATGTCTATTTCTATTACAACGGACATGGTATTCCTGACACCCACCAAAGTAACGAACCCTACTTATTACCAGGTGATCAATACCCTTACTGGATAGATGAAGATAAATTTTTCAAACTGGCAAACATTTATAAGCTCTTTTCTGATTCCGTGGCGCATCAGGTGATATTTTTTATTGACAGTTGTTTCTCTGACACCCTCTTGGGAGATACGGTTGCAGCTTCAAGGCTTGTCCCTAAGAGCGTTGATTTCAATGAAGAGAAATTGGTAGTCTTATCGGCCTCCGGAAAGGATCAGTTCTCAAATGCCTTTGCTGAAAAAGGTCATCGGTTATTTAGTTATTATCTGATGAAATCCATTCTGAGTGATCAGTCGCTCATCAAAAATATCTACAATGATGTGTACCAAAAAGTAAAAAAACAGTCAAAGCAGATCAGCGGATATCATATTCAGGAGCCTACACTGCGGGGGAATAAAACGTTTCAACTTTAGGCGGTATTTCAGATGGCACTGAATTGTTAAGTAACCGATCAGAGATGAGGCGCCTGCCCTCCAAATTTTTGTTCTCAAACTTTCCGCCTTCTTTAATCTTGCTCAAAATTCTGTTAAATTCCCTTTTGTTTCATTGGTTTATCATGCCAGTCTTCATGCGAACAGCTTGGATTCATCATTTCCTTGGTTAACCAAACATGGTCCTCATTATTATGTTTTTCTATAGATGATGTCAGAAAACGGAGTTTAACATCATGAAATCAGCGGTTGTTGTTATCGATGTCCAGCGTATTTTATTTGAAGGTGATCCGCTGCCGTATGCGGCAGGTGAAGTGATTCAGCATATTAATCAGATCACAGCGAAAGCAAGACATTCGCAGGTGCCGGTGATTTTTGTGCAGCATGAAGCGCCGGAGACAGAGATCGAATATGGCAGTGAAGGGTGGCAGCTTCAGTCTGATCTGAAGGTTGCAGAGACTGACATTCTGATTCGCAAAACAACGCCGGACTCATTTTTAAACACGAACCTGCAGAATGTATTATCCGCTGATGACGTGACGAATTTACTGGTGTGCGGCTATGCCACAGAATATTGTGTTGACAGTACCGTCCGCCGGGCCGCTGCGCTGGGCTATTCCGTTCAGCTGGTTGAAGATACGCACACCACGCATGATAAAGACCATGCCACCGGGCAGCAAATCCGCGCACATCACAATGCCACCCTGCCTGACCTGACCAGCTTTCCCGGAAAGATTACGCTGATCTCTGCGGCGGATGTTGAGTTTTCCTGAATGAGAACCTGATCACCAAACCTCATACTTAACTCATACTTTTACTGCGTTTTTTCCGGATATCGTTATTTCAGCGATATGAAATGACCTTTGTTGATGTTGATGTTGATGTTAATGTTGGCAATGATGTTGGTGTCATTTGTCGCTTGTAAAATTGCATTTTGTCGCCTAATGTGGGAGGAAACAGAACCCGGAGGTTGAACATGTATGCAAGTGCTTATCAAATGTTGGGTGGGAGAAAATCAGAGATGGCAACGGTTGAAAAGAGTATTGCTTTGATTCGTAACGGGCTGCCGGTATCCGCTTTAGAGAAAGGAACCCAGCTGTTGGGTGTTACGAAAACCGAGTACGCCCGTTTAATAGGGGTTAACTTGCGGAGTCTGCAGCGGAAGCAGCAAGCCAGTGGTCATCTGAGTCCGGCAGCGAGTGAACATGCATTAATGCTGGCTGAGATGGTCAGACTCGCAGATGAATATTTTTCACATCGTGAAGCAACACTTCGCTGGCTGAATCAGCCGGTTGTGGCGTTGGGTAATTTATCCCCGTTGTCTGTGTGCGATACCTACACCGGGATTCATCTGGTGACAGAAGAGATCAACAAACTGAAATATGGTTTGACGGCGTAATGGAGCTATTCCGGTTATCTCACGCTGATTTTGCCGGTTTGTCCGGGCAGGGTGGCCTTTATGGGGCAGGCCGGTGGCATGAAAAAGGGAGCCTTGTCTGTTATACCGCATCTTCAAGGTCGCTTTGCGTACTGGAACGTCTGGTCCATGAGTCGATGGCAGATATGCCATCGCTGGTGATGATGACCATCTGGATACCGGATGATGTTTCGGTGATTCGCAAATCAGTGAAACAACTTCCCGCCGGATGGGACTCGATGCCGGATGCCGGTGCAGCCAAAGCCGTTGGGCAGGCGTTTCTGAAAGAAAATCAGGCGTTATTGCTTCAGGTGCCGAGTGTGGTTGTCAGGGATGAATACAATTACCTCATTAATCCGCGGCATCCTGATGCGGGGCAGATTCAAATTGTTGATACCAGTCCTTATTATTATGATCAGCGTTTACAGAAAATCATGCGTTGAAGCCCGGTTGTTTGGGTATAAAAACCTGTTGTCTGTTTTTTGAGTGATCAATTGCCATTCTTTCTACGGGATTGCCAGAGAAGGAATAAAAGAGGGTTTCCACTGAGATACAGATCACAAAAACCACGTCACTGTCCGGGCAAGATCTTGCTCAGTGAGCAATTTTTTGCCCGCATCTGAGCAAGATCTTGCCCGGATATGAGATTTATCAGTATAATTCACTGATTTATATGTAACTTGTTTTTGGTGTATTTGATGCATTGTCTGGTCAGTTCATTCTGTTTGACTGACAAAGGATTCAATAATGCCTAAAGCTGCAAGACTGGGAGACAACTGTTCCGGCCACGGTTGTTTTCCTGCCACCCCCATTGTTGCCGGTAGCCCTGATGTATCAATCAACGGTAAACCCGCCGCCTGCAAAGGAGACACGGTGCTGCTTCACGCCTGCCCGTGTCCGCAGATGCCTCATGGTGTGCATGGCCGCAGTATTTCTGCCGGTTCTTCTAATGTGTCCATTAATGGCAAACCCGCCGCGAGAATCAATGATGCTATTGGCTGTGGCGGCTCGGTTGCCGCGGGTTCCGGTGATGTGTTTATCGGCGACACGCCGTATAAATCCGAGAGCTTTGACTGTGGTAAAGATGCCGCTCAGGAAAAAGCCTCTTTTCTTAAAATCACCCCGTTGTCTGCACCTGACCCGATCTCATGGACCGTGCCTTACGCCGCTGCATTTGATCAACAAAAAGCCATGACACAAGCGATTTTGCAGGATAAGGCCTTTATTCCTGTCTGCGATAAAATGAAACAATCCACTTAAGGGAGTGACGATATGCAGCCGGTCACTCCTGAACCGTTTATTGAATTGCTGAACCGTGCCTCTGTGCACGCCGATCAGCTCTATATGCTGATTGATACCGGTACTCAGCCGGGTTTTCATGATCGCTGGTCCGTGCCGTTAGAGCGATGCACAGACCCGTGGCAGTATCTTTATTATCACACTGAATTTGCGCATCTCTGTCCGGTATCACCGTTGCTTTTACAAGTGCAGGACGGTCATATCGGGAATGATATGCTCCAGCAGCTGGAAGGCGATCGCTGGGGCTGTTTATTCACCTCTCCGTTTGACCTGAACACGCTGCTGGCCCACTGGCAAAGCTGGCTCACCGTTTACCTGCCCAGCGGACAGGAACATCTGTTCCGGCTTTATTCCCCCAGAATTCTTTCACTGTTTCTGCAAAGTGATTATATCGATGAAGAAGACAGATACCGCCTGACGCATCCATTGCGCGATATTTATCTGCCTGCCGGTGAGCATCGTTATCACGCGCTTTACCATAATCCGGCGGTGGCATCTCCGATGCTGCCTGCCAGTGGCTGGTTTCATGTTGAAGACGAACTCTATGCCGAAATCAACGCCCTGTATCGCGAAGAATGGCTGGCCGATCTTGCTGTGGAGTTGTTTCAGCTTTCCCCGTTGACCTGTATGACGCTGGAACATGCCGATGTATTGCGGGGTCTGTCTGACGGACTGGCGCGGGCCGCTACTTACCGCCACAGCAGCGATAAATTACGTAAAGCTTTTGCTTTTGCGCAGTTTCTGTACGGCAGCCGCTTCTGGCAACTGCCGCAGTTTGAACATGAAGTACATTATGGCTCGCTGCGGGATGCCCTGTATGAACTGGAGCGCCGCCCGGACTGGCAGCAACAGGTTCGCGAAGCGTTTCATGATGCGCAGTGGTTAGAAAAATTACAACAGGAGGAAAATGCATGAGTGGCAGTTCAAGCTGTAGTGTGTGTGCATCTGGCTTAAACGGGAAACTGGATGAATTAAGAGCTCTGGGGGAGCGGGGAGAGCTGGATGAGAAACAGCTGATTTGTACTTTTGTATGCATGTGCGATGTCAACGCATTAAAAACGAAAGCAGGCCGTTCACTCAAGCAGGTTTGCGTGGACAAAGGTCTGGACTGGACAAAAAAAGCCGGAATAGGCAACAATATTCTGCCAGAGGTTGGATACTATATGTTGAAAAAGCCTCCGATGCCTCTGATGGTTCAGGATAATGGCGTTGATACCAGTCAGCCCATCCGTAATTTCTGGCACCGGATGAACCGGGTACGCAAAATCCTGGATGGTAAAAAATATAAAAAATATACTTTGCGGATTCCCGATGTGGTGGTAACCAATCAGCCGGGACAAATCCCGACTCAGGATAATATTAAAAAGGTTTATGAGATTAAATTTCCACCTGATGACTGGGGAGCAAATCAGGAAAGAGATTATCGAAGAATAGCGGGACAGAAAAAGAAATTAGTGAAACTGACCCCTGATAGTTGCGATTGTCAGGATAAAGATAAACAGCCGCAGACTTATCCTGCCTTGGAAAAGGCATGGAAAGAAGACCACCAACAGCAGCTCAATAAAGCGGGGAATGTGTTAAAAGACGGGGCGATTGTGGTTGGGGGCGCTATTCTGACCGCAGCACTGGTACTGGATGATGTCGTTGGTGGTGAAGCCGATGATGTGGCAATTCCGGGAGTGGTTGCTGCCGTCAGCCGCGCTGCCAGCCGTTTGCTCTCAGTTTTTTCGAAACCTGTGGCAGCTGCTCCTGTCATTGCATTTCCCTGAAATAAGAAGGATAAATAAATGGAACCAACGTTAGAACAGCAACTACAACTGATTGAACCCGGCAGCCAGCAAATCCTGATGACGGTATGCCTGAACGTCACCCTGTTTTTTGAAGGTGGTTATGAAAAGTCTAAACGGGAAGCAATTTTAAGTATGTTTGCCGATTACCAGCAGATGATGGCCGGTCAACTGAATTTCACCACCAACCCGCAAACCGGTCGCTGGAAAGACTTGCGCCAATCCACTTATATGACTCCGGATAAATGGCTGTTAGATACCGATGAAGATGAAGCATGGAATTTTATCTATCATGGTGGAGAACATCACCGTGATGCTTCCGATATTCGGTTTAGTGTTTTGGGCTGTGGTGATTGGGAAGAAGAAGGTGATGACTTAAGCTGGGTGACGATTAATTTTCCGTTAACCTTTTTTGCTGATTATTCTGAGAGTTTTCAGGATGTGCTATTACGCTGGATTGGTGCATTGCAACCAGAGCACGGTTATGCGGCGATAGCAACTACACATAATCATTACGATAATACTCAGTACGAGCGTAGTGAATATCAGTTTGCTCAACAGTATCCTGGCCTCGATATTCCAGATCACATAGGTCATGGAATGCATTTGAAACCGCATATTAAAGGGATTAACTGGTTGACTATCATACATCAATCTTATCTCGATACTGTCGGTGGGTTGGATGCTCTGAAAACCGTTGAAGGTATTCAGGTCTGGCAGCAGGGGGATGTGTATTTGATTCAGGCAGCTGATAAACCAGCTCTGCAACATATTCCGGACAGTTACTATCAGTTAGGTGCTTTGTTTGAGCCCATCCGGGTGAAAGAACATGATACCGTTCATTCAACTGAAGCCCCGGGAGAAGTATTTAATACACCTGAAGATTATCAGGAATGGCTTGCCCGTTTTGACCAAAAGCCGGGAGCTGAGGCATCAAGCCGTGATTGAATGGCTGACTTTTTCACTGAACTGGACCAACGCAGGAAAAAACAATGACCGACAAGCATGAAGAAAACATCCCGCTGGCGTTTATTGGCGAACGTAACTTCCCGGATATCGTGGCCGAAGCCGTCATGATTGAAGCCGCCGGGGTGCGTATTGGCGGAGAGATTAGTCTGAGTTCTGTCTTTGACCGGCTGCTGGTGGATGGCGTCGGGGAACTGAGTATTTGCTCTGAATCCGGCACCCCGCTGGTGTGTTTCACCCGGCAGGACGGAGCATGGATTCAGACCAGCAGCAAAGTATCTTTCACACAAATTTTATTGTTCCACTGTGATGAAGCACAGGCGCGCGTCACCCTTGAAGGGACAGGCACCCTTGAAGGGACAGGCACTCTTGAAGGGACAGGCACAGACATTGAAGAGACAGACACCCGGCTGCAAAAGCTGCGGGTGCAGGTTGAAGATGCCGTCGTCCGGTTTTCCTGAAACATGCATCTTCAGATTGTTTGGGTAATAGGTGCGGGTGTTATTTGTTGCTTGTAAAATTGCATTTTGCCGCGTTTGCAGCGCGTTGACCTCATCAACAAAACCCCCGGCCGGGGGGGAACCGGGCCGGGGGATTGGTCAGGCACATTTACGCCGCTGCCGGATGTGCCAGCCGGGAGGTATCGTCGGCTTGTTTCGCCTGAATGGCGGTAAGGGCGATGGTATAGACGATATCGTCGACGAGTGCGCCGCGTGACAAATCGTTTACCGGTTTACGCATGCCCTGAAGCATCGGGCCGATCGAAACCAAATCTGCGGAACGTTGAACCGCTTTATAGGTGGTGTTGCCGGTGTTTAAATCCGGGAAGATAAATACCGTTGCTTTTCCGGCGACCGGTGAATCCGGTGCTTTAGAAGCCGCCACGTTTTCTATGATTGCCGCATCATATTGCAGCGGACCATCGATGATAAGATCCGGCCGCTTCTCTTTGGCAAGCCGCGTGGCTTCACGGACTTTCTCCACATCAGCACCCTGACCGGAGGTGCCGGTTGAATACGAGATCATTGCTACCCGGGGCTCGATTCCGAACGCCTGTGCAGAGTCAGCAGACTGAATCGCAATTTCAGCCAGCTGTTCAGCCGTCGGATCCGGGTTAATCGCACAATCACCGTATACCAGCACCTGATCCGGCAGGAGCATGAAAAATACAGAAGAAACAATGGAGACATCCGGTGCTGTTTTAATCACCTGAAACGGCGGAACGATGGTATTGGCGGTGGTGTGAACCGCGCCGGAAACCAGCCCGTCCACTTCATCGTTTTCCAGCATCATGGTGCCAAGCCACACGCTGTCGTGCAGCTTTTCGCGGGCGATGATGTCGGTCATGCCTTTTTCTTTACGCAGTTCCACCAGCCGGGCGACATAATCTTCCCGCACGGTGTCGGCATCAACAATCGTGACACCCGCGCCCAGCGTGACGCCCTGTTGCTCAGCGACACGCATAATTTTCTCTTTATCGCCCAGCAGCACACATTCTGCAATCCGCCGCTCCGCACAAATGGCGGCAGCTCTGACGGTTCTGGGTTCATCCCCTTCCGGCAGAATAATCTTTTTCGCGGCCTGACGGGCCAGCTCCGTCAGTTCATAACGGAAAGCCGGCGGACTCATACGACGCTTACGGGTGGTGTTTTGCGTCAGAGACTCTGTCCACGGTTTATCAATATGGGTGGCGATATATTCGCTTACCAGCTCGATGCGCGGGAGGTCACCGGCCGGTGCTTCCAGCCCGAAGCTTTGCAGATTCAGGGAAGTTTGCCAGGTATTGCCCGGTACACTCAGAATCGGCAGTCCGCTGTCCAGCGCCTGCTGGCACAGGCCCGCCACAGAGAGTGGCAGAGAGCCATTTCCGGTCAGCAGCAGCGCGCCGATTTCAATCCCGTTCATGGCTGCAAGACAGGCAGAAACAATCATATCTGGCCGGTCAGCGGTGGTCACCAGTAACGCGCCCGGCCGGAAATGTTCGACCATATTGGGTACGCTGCGGGCACAGAAAACAATTTTACGGATCCGGCGGGTTTGCAGCTCGCCTTCATTGATAATCTCTGCCTTGAGATGAGCGGCGACATCCGCGACGCGGGTGGCAATCATCTCTTCATGCCAGGGTACACATCCGAGCACCCGGATTGGGCTGGCATTGAGTGCCTGTAACATTTCCATCCGCGGCTGGCTGGTCTCGCCCTGATGTTCAAACAGATCCGACAAATCAGGCCGGGTGCGGCCCTGCGCATCGACCGGTGCATTGACTTTGTTGATGATTACGCCGGAAATCTGCTGATTTTTGGTCCCGCCATATCCGGCGCAGGCGACTTCAATCCGTTCTTTCAGATGGGCCGGTGAATCATTCCCCGGTGCAATCACAAAGATGATCTCCGCATCCAGTGTTTCTGCAATACGTGCATTGAGCTGATCCGCAAACGGATGCTGGCGGGTTGGCACCAGGCCTTCAATCAGCGTGACTTCTGCACCGGCGGTCACGGTTTTGCTGCGGGCGACAATCTGTTCCAGCAGCGTGTCTTCCTGCTCCTGACAAATGAAGGTTTCTGCCTCACTGATTGAAAGCGGTTCAGGAATTTGCAGATGACTGCTGGCCCGAAGCATGGCCGTGGTTAAATCCTGCTGCTGTTTGTCCTGCCGTGGCTGGGCGATGGGTTTAAAAAAGGATGCTTTGATTCTTTTGTGTTCCATGGCCCGTAACACGCCTAGGCTGACGCTGGTTAAGCCGACATCGGTGCCGATAGGGATCAGCATCATTATTCTGGACATAGTCAATTCCTCCGCGGATTAAGCGTTTTTATCAAAACAGCGCTGTGGCAGGTGTTGGTTCAGCGGTCGCCAGGCGCGCTGTATCTTCGGCAATCACCAGTTCTTCATTGGTTGGAATCACCCAGCCCTGAACACGGCTGCCGGGTGTGGTGATCATGGTTTCTGCACCACCATATGCCGCGGAATTGACGTCCTTATCGACATTCATGCCCAGAAAAGTGAGGCGCTGAATGACTTTCTCACGGATGAGTGCAGCGTTTTCGCCGATGCCGCCGGTGAAAACAATGGCATCCGGGTTGCTGTCAAGTGTGGTGATGTATCCGGCAATGTATTTGGCCAGCCGGTGACAAAACACATCCATGGCCCGGGTTGCTTTTTCATTGTTGCCATAGTGATCGGTCACGAACCGGCAGTCAGAGGTTTCTTCTGTCAGCCCGGCAAGGCCGGATTCTTTGGTCAGCATGGTATTGATCTGTTCGACGGAATAACCCAGGCTGTCATGGAGATGGAAAATAATCGCCGGGTCAATATCGCCGCAGCGGGTGCCCATGACTAAACCTTCCAGTGGCGTCAGTCCCATCGAGGTATCGACAGAGCAGCCCTGTCTGACCGCGCAGACCGATGCACCGTTGCCGAGGTGGCAGCTGATCAGATTGATCTGATGCATCGGAATATTGAGTAAAGTGGCAGTCCGGCGGGTGATGTAACGGTGAGAAGTGCCGTGCATACCATAGCGCCGGATGCCATGTTGTTGATATAAGTGATAAGGCAAAGCATACAAATAAGCGGATTCCGGCATCGTCTGATGGAAGGCGGTGTCAAACACCGCCACATTGTGCATACCGGGAAATGCTTTGCGGGCGGCATGAATGCCGGTAATCGCCGCCGGGTTGTGTAAAGGGGCGAGGGTAGCGCAGCCTTCAATTCCTTTGAGCACCTCATCATCAATAAATACTGAATCGGTAAACTGCTCCCCGCCGTGAACCACACGGTGACCAATTGCGGAGATTTTCTCCGCAATGTCCCTGGCTGAGGAGAGAATGGTCTCTGCCATGAAAGTCAGTGCTTTCTCATGATCGGCGCAGTGACACAGCGGTGCGCTGTATTGACTGCCATCCAGTCGCCAACTGATACGTGCTTCCGGCAGGGACAGACATTCTGCCAGCCCTGTCAGATAAGACCTTCCGGATGTCGGATCAACCACAGCAAATTTAAGAGAAGAGCTTCCGCAGTTGAGAATAAGAACTAACTCAGCCATAACGAGACCACCTCATTATTATTATTTAAGAGAAGGGGATTTCCCCGGAGACCTGATTACATTGCTGCAACCAGAATATCGACAATCTGCCCGTGCGTTGCCGGTCTTGGATTCGTCAGTCCGCACGCATCTTCCAGCGCGTTTTCAGCCAGCAGGTCAAAATCGGTTTCTTTTACGCCCAGATCGGACAGACCAGCCGGGATATTGACGTCCTGAGACAGTTGACGAATCGCATCCAGTGCTGCCTGCGCTGCCTGCTCTGCGGTGTTCAGACCAGAGACGTCCACGCCCATTGCGGCGGCGACATCAGACAAACGCTCCGCAGAAACGTGGGCGTTGAATTGTTGTACGTGTGGCAGCAGTACCGCGTTACAGACACCGTGTGGCAGGTCATAAAAACCGCCCAGCTGGTGCGCGATAGCGTGTACGTAGCCTAAAGAAGCGTTATTAAATGCCATACCGGCCATAAACTGGGCATTGGCCATGTTTTCTCTGGCGTTCAGGTTATCGCCCTGATGAACGGCAGTGCGCAGGTTGTGATGAATCAGTTCAATCGCTTTGATTGCCAGCGCATCGGTGACGGGTGTTGCTGCGGTAGAAACGTAAGCTTCAATTGCGTGTGTAAGCGCATCCATCCCGGTGGCAGCGGTCAGCGAAGCCGGTTTACCCAGCATCAGTTCCGGATCATTGACTGACATCAGTGGCGTGACATGCTTGTCAACAATCGCCATTTTGATATGACGGGCTTCATCGGTGATGATGCAAAAGCGGGTCATTTCTGATGCTGTGCCGGCCGTGGTGTTAATCGCGATCAGCGGCAACTGAGGTTTGCCTGACTGGTCCACACCTTCATAGTCCGCAATCTGTCCGCCGTTGGTTGCCAGCAGTGCAATGCCTTTGGCACAGTCATGGGGGGAACCGCCACCCAGTGAAATGACACAGTCACACTCAGATTTCTGCAACAGTGCCAGACCATCTTTGACATTCTCTGTGGTTGGATTCGGTTTGGTTTGATCGTAAACCACCACTTCCAGACCGGCGTTCTCCAGCAGGGCCTGAATTTTTCCGACCACGCCAAGCTGGTTGAGGATGGCATCCGTGACGATCAGACTTCTTTTAAAGCCGGAGGATTTGATCTGATTCACTGCATCAGCCAGACAACCGGCACCCATAAGATTAACCGAAGGAATAAAAAACGCACTAGACATAATAAAACTCCAATAATTAAATAGTATTGATTATTTTTATATATACCCAAGCAACCTGAAGATGCAGGATTCAGCGTGCAGCCGAAAGGTGCAGTTCAAGGAAAGGGAATGCAGGAATGTACCCACCTTTCAAATTCACTTGACGCAGAAATGTGCCTTTCAGCTCACGCCCTGCGGGTGAGTTTGTCTGGCTCTGATACAGCGTTACTGATTTTCAACGTAGAATGACTATGTCTTCAAATCAGTGCCTTGTCTCAGAGCCAGACAAATCTCACTGAAACCTGCATCTTCAGGTTGCTTGGGTATATTCATATATAAACTGAACCTGCCTTATGGCTATTTTTATTTTTCTGGTTTTTATTCTTGTTGCTGCAAAAATAAATTATCAGTAATAAGCAAATCGCTGCTCTGAATATGTTTCTGAAATTATTTGAATATTAATAATTATATTAAACTTATTGTTTAAATAATGACTCAGACTATTATCATGGCTATTCGAAGAGCGACATATAGTACATATTTAAAAGCAGGATTTGCTTATATTTTTTGATTAATTAAGCGGCTTTGCTAACACAGCAATCAAAGTCATACACAACCTTCTTAATATTAATCAGATGCTCTGGTCCGACATTATCTGAAACTGAACTGCCACCGACGGCACCGCAGCCTAAGGTCAGTGAGGGAATCAGCTCCGTCGTTGCGCCAATCGCACCCAGTGCACTTGGTGTGTTGACCAGACAGCGTGAAACCGGCACCCGCAGAGAAAAATCCTGAATCACCTGATCATCATCGGAATGAATGGAAGCCGTATGGCCGCTGCCTTCATTTTCAAGCAGTTCCACACAACGGTCGATGGCGGCTTTGCTGTCTTTCTCGACATACAGTGCCAGAATCGGTGTTAGTTTTTCCCGTGAATAAGGGTTGGTTTTGGAGACAGAATACTGCTGTGAAACCAGAACCTTCACATCATCCGGCACGCTAAGACCGGCCATGTCTGCTACATAAGTCGCTGGTTTACCGACGATTTTCGGGTTCATGGTGCCATTTTCACGTAAAATGACTTTACTGAGCTGTTCTGATTCTTCAGCCGAAAGGATGTAACCGCCTTGCTGAGCGATTTCATTTTTCACCTGAGCTTCAATCGCCCGTTCAACCACCAGAGACTGTTCAGACGCACAGATCACACCGTTGTCGAACGTTTTACTCATCACGACTTTTTTGACGGCTTCTTTCACGTTGGCTGTTTTTTCGATGAACGCAGGGCAGTTACCAGGGCCGACACCAATCGCCGGATTACCTGAACTGTATGCCGCTCTGACCATGGCTTCGCCGCCGGTAGCAAGGATGAGCGCCGTATCCGGGTTGTGCATGATCTCTTGCGTGCCTTCCAGAGACAGCTGGGTCATACAACCGATAATGCCTTCCGGTGCACCTGCTGCAACGGCTGCTTCCAGCACGATACGGGTGGTTTCGAGAATACAGTTTTTCGCCGAAGGGTGCGGGGAAATCACAATACCGTTGCCGGATTTAACCGCAATCAGTGTTTTGTAAATCGTGGTTGAAGTCGGGTTGGTTGAAGGAATCAACGCACCCAGCACGCCCATTGGAACCGCGATGTCCAGTGTCCGGGTTTCTGTGTCTTTACGTAAAATTCCGACTGTTTTCTGATCTTTGATGTAACGGTATAAATCGTTGGTTGCAAAGTTATTTTTGGTTATTTTATCTTCAATGTTACCGAAACCAGTTTCGAAAACGGCCATTTTTGCCAACCGGGCTGATTCACGCTGAGCGGCTTCAACCATGCTGAGAACAATCGCATCGATTTTTTCCTGTGAGAAAGTTTTTAACTGGCTTTGGGCTGCTTTTGCTTTTTGAATCAGCGCGATTGCTTCTGCGACTGACTCGTTATGTTGGGTTTCACGTCTCATTGGAACCTCCAGGGTTGTTGTTTTATTCCCGCTCTGCCGGTACTTTCCGGTTGTGGGGATGTTCATATTTGAACGTTAAGGGTAATGAGCTCTCTATGGGGTAAAGAATATCAACAGGCGGGAAACACAACTAATTCAGCTTTTAAAAAAATAGCTCTTTTTTAAATTGGAGGCGGAAATAACCGTATCTGAGGTCACATTTTTGCTATGTTTTTAAATTTGCCGATACTTAAACCAGATGTGAGTCATTAAAAAACTGCTAAGTGGCTGATTATTCGTAATGACTGGATCAGGGAGAATAAAATAATTGATTGATGTGGTTGAATTAATTTGTTTTTATTATTTTCTGAGTATAAAAACGCCGGAATATAATGTTTCATATAAACCGGCGTTGTTTTTACTGAACAGAAGTCATCCGTTGAAATGATTATACTTCCGGTTCAGGATCTGGTACATCACAAATATCAACCTTCGGATAGTTTTGCCGTTTTTTCATTCCGGGGTTCATCGCTTTAATGCTAATCCCGGACAGAGAATAACCGTCATAGGAAAAATCTTCAGGGAGCAACTCCATCGCTTCCAGCTGTGCGTCGACGGCAGCCTGTATGGTTGCATCCAGGTCAGTGACCATACCTGTACAGGAGCCGAAGGCTAACATTTCGGTATCTACTTCATCCACGAGACAGGAGTAAGCAAACAGGCCATCAAATGTGCCTTCTGGTGCGTCAGCATCATATTTTACGACGTCTATTTCGATCTCAAGGTCATAAGTCATGGGTGGCTCTGCACCATCAGAGACAGTCACCATAAATTCGGCATCACCACCAAACTGGGTTTGATCGCCGCCATTTTCAAAGCTCCATGCGCCTGAAAGGGTGCCGCCGTCAAGCTCTGTAGCAATACAACCTTCAGGCAATATATCAGCCAGTGGATCCGGTGCTTTTTAACCGGCGATTGCGGTTGACCCGATAGTGATACCTATCGTTAAACCAGCCAGAACGATGGCTAAATATGACTTTTTCATATTGAACTCCTTGCGACGATTTCAGGAATACCAGAGTCTGGCCCTTGTTATTGAATGTTTACCCATTTGCGATCATCAGTTTGAGTGTAGGCGGGGCAGGCGGATTCGCAGGCAAATTTATATGATAATTAAGAATATACTTATCTATCAGTTTGTTATTTAAGTAACTGATAAATAGATATAAAAATACAAAATCAACAAAGAGAACAGCATGTAATTGAACTTGAATGACACAATGAAAAAGACAGAAAAGGGAAATCATGGTGGTTAACTGACTGAATTATCTATTTATAACTAAAACCAATAACCGTTCTGTTTGAAAGAACTAAAATATTGAGTTGTGACAACTGTAAACCTGTGTAAAGCGTCTGTATTCAGGTATCAACAATATTTAATAATATTATGGCTCAACATAATAAAATAAAGGTAATTCATAATGGAAAGTAATAGTCAAGACTCATATAACGGCCGGAGAAAGGTGCTGAAGTCGATTCTTTCAGTTGCAGTGGCTGCAATCGCAACCGGATGTGGCAGTGAAAGTACCACTGCTTCCGCGACGGGTGGTTCAGCTTCTTCAACAACCGACAGCTCAACAGACACTTCAACCGATAGCTCAACGGACAGCTCAACCGACAGCTCAACCGACAGCGGTTCAACCGGGAGTGACGCCGGCGGCTCGACAGATTCAACGGAGACCGTTGACTGGGCAACCGGTGGCACAAAAAATATGACGGCGGATTTCCCGGACGATAGTTTGTTTGAGAGCTCGGATAGCTGTCAGGTTTCCCTGACCGGTTCACTCACCGAAGGGCCGTGTTATTTTGACGGCGATTATCTGGAAGATATTTCAGATGCGCAGACAGGGTTGCCGATGATGCTGTGTTTACAGCTGATCGACCAGAACTGCGAGCCGTTATCCGGTTATGAAATTGAAGTGTGGCACTGTAACGTGGATGGCCTGTATTCCGGCGATACCAGTGGCAGCAGTGATACCGATGGTTTCAGCAGCGGTTTTTGTACCGACAATGACAGCGAAGCGCTGGCTTCCCGCTGGTTCCGTGGTATTCAGGTGACAGACAGCAGCGGCCGGGTGAATTTTAAATCCTGTTTTCCGGGCTGGTATTCCAGCCGGGTGATTCATATTCATTTCCGGGTGCGTCAGAACAACAGTGATGAAGTGGTTTCCCAGTTCACCTTTACCGACGATTTTTGTACGGAAATCTGTACTTCACACACCGACTACGCCAGCCGTGGCGCACCGGATACACTGATTGCTTCAGATACGGTATTCAGCAGCGGTGCCGATGGCTATATTTTCAATACGCAGCAGAATGACGATGGCTCACTGGTGGCTTATAAGCGTATCATCATCAGCTGAAATGAAGCGGATGATCATCAGTTAAAGTTAAGCGGGTCGGGGATATGGGTGTAAAAACCGGGGGAGGTTTTATGCCTGTATCCCGCTTAATTTTCTGTCTTTGAACGGCGGGATCTTTTTCTTCGTACTATTTTCTTCATACATACTGTCTTTGTATAAAAAAACAGGCCCCGGCAGGAGAGCGCCGAAGCCTTGTTTATATTATGGCGGTAAATGAAGATGAATCACATTAACTATTAAAGCCTAAACCATAAAAAAAATCTGTCTCAATAATGAGAATGAATAGGTTTTCAATCAAATAACAGAACAGATAACCAATTGATTGAAATGTGTTTTATGGCAATTTACCAGTTGTCAGTGCACTCTGTTTTATTTGTTTGCAGCCACTTTATGGATAAACGGCCCGTAAGCCTTGTCACCGCACCAGTAATTAATCGCATTGCGCACACCGCGGCTGGTGTAGCTTGCGCCGGAGATGCCATCCACCGAATGGTCATCCGTCGGGCGGCGGTGTTTGATCACGACCTGAAAGTCAGGCTCGTCATGGCTGAATACCTGCTTTCCGACAAATGAATGTGCCCACTGCGGTTTTTCGGTAATTGTAGCGCCCAGACCTGGTGTTTCTGCATGCTGATAAAAGCCGAGCCCGGCAATTTTCAGGGTATGAATATCCAGCGCCAGATAGCCGAAAACAATGGAAAACCGGCTCATGCCCCGGATGGGTAAGACGATCTTACTATATTGCCCGGCATCGTTTTTCACCAGATAAGCCAGCCCGGTATTTTCCCGCTGACGGATGCCGGCCGGGTCGTCTGCCTCATTCAGTGTCACCGACTGTGTTGGGTCGGCCAGTATTTTTTCCAGATCATAGTGCGCCAGCAACGGGGCATTGTTGACTTCCTGACCGGTGCGTAAATCAATCAGATGGGGTTCGAAATACTTTGCAGTCAGCGCAGACATGCTCATTTTTTTGTGGTCCAGCCCGGCGACCTGTACCAACACGAGCCGCTTATCCAGCCGGACAGTCGGATTGACGTGGTTCGCGATGGTTTTGACCAGTTCTGAACCTTTGGACTGATGATGTTTGCCTGCTTGTTCCTCAGGATCGGAACAGGCTGTCAGTATCATCAGGCTGCAAAGCATCGCGGCACAAACACGAAAATTCATGTCAAAATTCATGAGAACAGCCTTATTTTAAACGGTGAGGAACGACTTTCGCGATGATTTTAAATTCTCCCTGATTGGTATGAACTTTCATCGTCAGAAACTCACCCGTTTTCAGCGGATGTTGCGGTTTAAACATCATCAGATGGTGCGTATTCGGCGTCAGTGCCAGCTTTTTATGTGCCGGAACAGAAATCTCACTGACTTCATACATTTTCCGCTGACCGCCTTCAAATTTTGACTGATGCAGCATGGTCATGGCAAAGCCTTCACAACTGAAGCCATCAATTACCAGCTTTTTATCCGTATTGTTATAAATCGTCATTTTGGAGCCGGTGCCTTTCGCTCCCGGTTTGAGCTGAAAAATTACCGGGTTTTGAACTTCAATCTGTTGTTGCAGCGTCTGTTTTTCTGCCGCAGTGCTGACGGATGTCAGCGTGAGTGACAGCAGGAGAGTCATTAATGCACAAAGATAGGCTTTAAAATTCATCATTATTCCTGTTCATCCTTTATTTGTAAGTTTTCAGTTGATTGATTTTCTGATTCAGATCCATGTGTTCTGAGTAACCGATGTGCATCTCCCGCACCACGCCGTTTTGATCAATAAAGAAAGTGGTGGGGGTGACGGAGACCTGATAACGCTCTCTGGTGATATCCATCTGATCAAAACCGAGCGGAAAGGTCACGCCCAGGTCGTTGGCAAATGCGTTCAGGTCAACATGGTCCTTATCGATGCTGACCCCAATCACCGCGACATCATCCGGGCGGGCACTGACCACCTGCTGCCATTTTTTCATCATCACCAGACAGGCACCGCAGGTGGCAGACCAGAATTCCAGTATCATCGGTTTGCCCTGGTAGTCAGACAGATTCAGTGGCTTCTCCGCGGCGTCAAATACCGCCAGGTCGGGCGCGGGGGCATTGACGCTGACAAAGGCTTCTTTGCAGCCGGTAAGCTGGGTCAGCATCAGCAGGATCAGACCCAAACCAAACCCTTTACTGTGCCTGAGCATACTGCGCATCGGGACGCTCCTCACCAATCAGTTTGCCGTGTTGCAGGCGGATAATCCGATCGGTGTACTGACCGAGTGCCGGGTTATGTGTGACCATAATGATGGTCCGCTTCTGCTCATGCAGTTTGCGGAAAATATCCAGCACCATCTGTTCGTTCTCTTCATCCAGATTGCCGGTCGGCTCATCGGCAAACAGCACCGGACACTCGTTGACCAGCGCTCTGGCAATGCATACCCGTTGCTGCTCCCCGCCGGAGAGCTGGCTGGGCAGGTGATCTTTCCGGTGGCCGAGGCCAACCTGTTCCAGCACTGCTGCTGCCGCGTCGCGGTCGGTGACACTGTGATAATGCTGCGCCAGCATGACATTCTCCAGTGCCGTCAGATAAGGAATCAGGTGGAACTGCTGGAACAGCAGGCCGATTTTTTCGGCGCGGAATTCCCGGCGGCCGTCTTCATCGAGTTGAGCAGCGTCCTGACCGTCAAGCAACACCTGACCTTTGGTCGCGGTATCGAGACAGCTGAGAATATTCATCAGCGTGGTTTTACCCGAGCCGGAAGCGCCCATGATGGCGACAAATTCTCCGTAACGGATTGAGATATCAATGTTATCCAGCGCTTTGACCTGATCAAAATGCTTACAGAGTCCTCTGGTTTCAATCGCAAAAGCGGATGTGATATCAGCAGACATATTATTCTCCTTTCAAAACTTTAGCCGGATCAACGCGGATGGCTCTCAGGGTTGGCACCACAGCCGCCACCATAGCAGCGGCAAAAGAGAGCAGCGCGGTGATGAAAAAGACCGGCATCCGCAGGTCAATCGAAGCATGAAACACGGTTTGTCCCAGAATTTGTGCCAGCAGGTAACCCAGCAGCAACCCGGCAATCATCGCCGCCAGCGTCATGATCACGGTTTCCCGCAGAATCTGCCGGGTAATCGCTTTGTGAGATGCACCGAGCGCTTTTTGCAGGGCAAATTCATGACGCCGCTCAGCAATCATCGCGGTTAAGGTGGTATTCACACACAAGGTGGACAGGATCAGAATCACGAAGGCGACCACGCCCATCAGCAGCTTGATTTTATTCAGCACCCGGCCTTCGGAAGCCGAGACTTTGCGGATCGGGCGGATATTGAGCTGCGGATATTTGTCTTTCAGCACCGAGGCGAACTGTTGCACCTGCCCGGCATCATTATCGAGACTGAACATCGCATAGTTAATCTGCCCCGGCTTACCAAGCCATGACTGCACCACCGGCAGATTGACGATCAGATAATTGTCTTCTGCTTCCCCGGATTCGATAATCCCTTTAATCGTGAAGCTGTGTTTGGTGTTGTCTTTGATAATCTGAATGGCGGAACCCAGTTTCAGTTCGAGTTTTTTGGCCAGTTTGCTGCCGATCATCGCATTGCGCTCATCAAACGACACGCCGATCCATTCGCCTTTCACCTGCCAGTATGGTGCAAGTTTTTTCAGTTGGGAAAAGTCGATGCCCATCAGCACAATTTTCTCCAGATCGGATTGCGCCATGCCGTACAGATACGGGCTGGAAGCGACCAGACTGCCGGCCGGGGCCAGTGACACCATAGTTTGATAATCCCGCTCAGAAAAATAAGCGCTGTTTTCCGGCCCGGCAAAGAAGTTCGCGCCGTAGTTGCGCAGCTCGTGGCTCATTTTTTCGTTGATATCAAAATAGACGCCCGCCATCGCCGTGATGATGGCAGCCCCGACAGTCAGCGCCGCAAACACCACCAGCACCCGGCGCAGGCGCAGGCGCAGCGAACGCCACAGCAGCAAAGAATTCATAGAACGATTATTGACGGCCATATAACACCTCAACCGGATAAAGTGATGCGATGCGCCGGGAAGGGAAGTAAGTACCGACAACGGTAATCATCACAGAGATAACAAGCACGAGCGGGACGATAATCCAGTGGAAACCAACCGGTGAACCGAACAGTGCATAGCCCATGATGGCCGCCAGTCCCCAACCTGCAAGGCAGCCCAGCAACCCGCCAATCAGGCCGCAAATCACTGATTCAGCATAAAACAGCAGGTAAACCTGCCAGTTTTTCGCCCCCAGTGACTTCATCAGACCAATTTCTTTGGCCCGCTGTAAAATGGCGTTGGTCATCAGTGAGGCAATGCCCATCGCAGCAGCGATCAGTGCGGCCAGCGTGACGACAAACAACAGGCTCTGGATTTTGCGGATGACGATACCTTCAGACGCAGCCACCTGCCATAAGGGTTTGACCGTGGCGTTATTCATCGCACCTTCGAGCTGGAAAGAGATCGAAGAGACATAAGCGGTGCAGAACCACAGGTCATATTCGTCTGAATCGAGGGATTCGAGATCTTCGCGCGCTTTTTTAGACAAGGCATTCTCAGGCACGGTCAGCGCCGAGACTTTCACCGTATGCACCCGGCCCTGCAACCCCAGCAATTGCTGCCCGGCATGCAGCGGCATGATCACGGCATTTTCATCAGCCGAACCATTGGTCAGAATGCCGGTGATGATGAGTTGCACCCTTGCGCCGTTTTTGCCGGTTAAGGTGATGGTGTCACCGGCTGACCAGTGTTGCTTTTCAGCCAGTGTTTTACCCGCCAGCGCCTGCACTTTGCCATCTGTAGCCTGGCTGTCATCCGGCCATTGTCCATCGACATGCCAGTAGGTCGAAATCAGCCGGTTGCCGGTATGATAATCCGGATCGTCCGGGACGGCGATCGGCTGGTCAAAGAAGGTGCCGACGATATTGACCGACTGTCCCCTGATGTTTTTCGGATTTATGGGATTTGAGGCGTCTGTCCCTGTAAGGTTTGGGGTGTCTGTCCCTGGATTTGAGGCGTCTGTCCCTGCAAGGTTTGGGGCGTCTGTCCTTGTGGGATTTGAGGCGTCTGTCCCTGTAAGGTTTGGGGTGTCTGTCCCTGCAAGATTTGAGGTGCCTGTCCCTGTAATGTTTGGGGCGTCTGTCCCCGTAAGATTTGGGGTGCCTGTCCCCAGTGTGGCTTTTCCCCGGACAAAAGGCGCGAAACCGATAATGTTATTGCGCCAGAAGATGTCCATGATGTTCGGCAGCTCACGCTCATCGAGCAGGTCTTTTTTGTCCAGCACATCGGCCTGAGACATCAGCATCTCCGGCAGCTGAATCTGCCCCTGCGGGGCGATTTCGATATTGGCGCCGTAGCTTTTCATTTCCACCGACATCTTGTCACCGATGCTGATTGAAATCGCCAGCAGGGCGGAGATCAGCCCTGCTGCCAGAAAAACCGTGGTGGTGGCGAGGATTTTGCGTCCTGTGTCATGCGCCCAGGACTGGCGAAGCATGGTCAATAACATGATTACTCCCCGGTTGGATCGTCGACATATTTCCAGGGGTTTTCCCGGAAGGCTTCATAAGACTCAGCAGAGGTGAAGAAGTAAGTTTTTCCGCCAAACATATAAGTATGGTCCGCGCCGGTGTTACTCAGTTTTTCCCCATTGACCGGATCGGTGACGGTGATTTCGACGACATCACTGAAATACTTCAGGCCGGTTTCGAGGGTTTTCTTCGCGATCAGAATGTCGTTGCCTTTGCGTTGCCACTGCGGGATCGGAATCGGGTTACAACCTCCGGGTTTGCCAATCGACGGAATGAAAATGTGCACGCCACAGGCCAGACAAATCACCTGATCACCGGCCTGGGTATAACCGGCATCGCCGCATAACATGCAGGCATCAAAGACCACGCCGAATTTTTGCTCGCCCGGATAACGATCAATGACAAAAAAGCGCACCACTTTGCCGTCGCTGGCAATCCATTCGTAACGGTGAATCTTGCCGTCTTCGAGTGCTTTGGTCACAGGGACATGCACAAAGCCATCCGCCGCCAGCGTGATTTTCTCACCCGGAGTGCGTTGCAGTGGCTGGGAGGCGACCAGATCCCAGTACAGCAGGCTGGAAAATGTCAGCACAATCGCCACAGCATAGTGGCGGGCCAGCCGCCAGCGGCTGTTGAGCTTTGCCTGGTGTTTTCTTTTGCTGATTGCATCGGTTTGTGCCGCGGTTTGTTGTTTCAGCGGCATGATGTCACTGCGGTACAGCACCAGCAGGCAAATCACGCAAAAAATCAGCACACAATAAGGGTAAATCCAGTAGAAGTTGATCACTCTGGAGACGTAACTGAGCATCGTTTGTGTCAGTGGCAGCACTTGCAGTTTCATTGCTGCCAGAATGATTTCGCCGGACAGCGGCAACAAGGCAATCAGAATCAGCAGCGTGATGAGGGTGTTGATCAGAGTACGGTTGCGCCGGGCTGCCAGCAGGGTGGACAGCACATGGATGAATCCCGTCAGGATAAATCCGCCCAGCAGGGCCGATAAATTTAAAATGAATTCGGTATTGATGACATTGGTGGCGCTGAGCATGTTCAGTTTGGCAATTTTGGCCCACATAAAACCAGCCAGCGCCAGTATCAGGGTTTGCCAGACCAGCAGCACATAGCTGCGGGCACGAAACAGCAGGGCATACGCCAGCAACAGAATCAGTGCAGCCGCATCAATGGCGGCGATGGTCAGAATATTCACCTGACTGAATGGCAGGTAAGTGAACGTCATGGCGCCGGCAATAATGGCACATCCCGCCAGCCAGAATTGCTGTTTGTATTGTTTGTCTTCCGGTTGTTCCCAGAGCAGCCCGAATAACATCGCGGGCAGCAAAAAAACGGAAAGAACCTGGGACAGATAAAAACTCATCGTTTGGCCTTCTGATGAAAAGGGGATACGGCTTTTGGCAAAGCCGTATCCGGAGTGACATCGCCGTCGTGAGGACGGAAAAATCAGTCTAGTTCAGACCGACATATTTAAATTTGTAATTGGCATCAAAAGGTTTGAACCAGCGACCGACACCGGTTTCTTTATCGGTGTGACGCAGCAGACCAGCTTTTGATGGCGGCTCGATGTGGAATGTCAGTTCATAGTTACCGACACCCAGCATTTTGACGTTGGAACCATAGTGAGGGCCGTCGGTCGCAACCATCGGCATAAAAGTGCCTTCCTGTGTTTTGCCGGTGTCTAAGTTTTTCAGCTTGTATTCAATGGTCAGGTAAGGAATCCACTCACCGGCACCAAAGCCGTTTTTGTTGCCTTTCAGTGCGTGAATATCGGCTTCAAGGTGAACATCTGATTTGGATGCTGCCCGCATCATTCCCTGAGGTTCCATGGTAATCGGCTGGAGGTAAACTGCCGCGATTTCCATGCCGTTCATTTCAATGGTTTCACCTGCCGGGACTTCACCCGCGTAAGCAGTGGACACAGCAAAAGCGGGGATTGCCAAAGCGGCAAGTAACATGTTCCTGGACATATAATGTTCCTTCTTATTCATCAATGAGTATTTATGCTCAACTTGTCTTCTTTTTTATGAGATTCGCTGACGTTTTATGACGATCAGCGCAGCGATGGCCGCACCAATCAGGATTGCCTGCGGTGCCAGTGTTTCGGCATAAGGATAAATTCCCAGCAGGCTGAACTGCGGCCAGCCGGAAAGCAGGGTGGGCTGAAAGAGTTTGCCTTCAACCAGCTCCAGCACGCCTTTGCCGGAGAATACAAAGGCCATTAAGTACATAAAGCTGCCGGTAAACATAAAGAAAGGCTTCAGCGGCAGCCTGACGACGCTGTAACGCATCACAAAGTAAATCAAAACGAGAATCACGATACCGGCGAACAGTCCGGCAAACAGCCCGGCCATCGAGGACGGGGTGGCACCGGCTGCCAGCGCGTAATAGAACAGAATGGTTTCCGCGCCTTCCCGGTACACGGCCAGAAAGCTGGCGAACCATAAACCGGCCAGCGAGCCGGCGGTCAGTGAGTGGGACAGTTTACTTTCCAGATAATGTTTCCACTGGGTGGCTTCCACTTTCGACAGCAGCCAGTAGCTCATAAAGAACAGTACCACTACGGCAATCAGCATGGTGAATCCTTCCAGCAGCTCCCGGCTGGCCCCGGCATTGGTAAACAGCCACTGGAACAGCACCGCTGTGATCAGGCTGGCAATGAGCCCCCAGATTACCGAGCTTTTCACAATATAAATTTTGTCCTGATGCTCATTTTTCACCAGATATGCGGCAATCGCAGCGACGATCAACAAGGCTTCGAGCCCTTCACGCAGAATGATGGTCAGGCTGGCAATCAGCATCGCCCACCAGCCGTCGCCGCCTTCTGCTAAGGTACCTGCTGCCCGGTTGAGAGCGGTTTTCAGCTGGCTGAACTGAGACTGAATTTCAGCCACGTCCGCACCGGCTTTCATCTGGCTGACCATACGGGTGAAATAGCCCTCAAGAGTGGATTTGGCGTTGGTATCGCGCGCACCGACGCTGTTTTCCATCCCGCTGGCTTCGAAGTGATCAAAATAGGCATCCTGAATGCCGGCCATCGCTTCGCTGACCTGTCCCTGCTGATATTGCGCTATCGCCTGTTCCACAGCGGAGGAAATGTCCGCAATCACGGGTTGCCAGTCTTGCTGCGTTTGTGCGGTGTCTGTGTCCGTCTGCGGTTTCTGGCTGTCACGCGTGGCGGGCAGGCCGGGCAGGTCATCTTTCAGATCGGCGACCAGATTCGATAAGCTGTAACTGAATTCAATCAGCCTTTTCTGGCTGTAATCCTGTTTGGTCAGTTTGACCAGCGCTTTAAACTGATCGTTATATCCGGCGGCTTTTTCCGCAGAGCGATACAGGCGAATCGCAGTTTCCAGGTCTGAATTTTTGTAAGCGGTATATTGTGCCGTCAGGATCAGTTCGCGGGACCTGGTGATTTTTTGTGTGGATTGTTCCGGTGTTTCTGCCGATTCACGGTATTCCGTTAATGCCTGATTGAGTGTGCTGTCAATCATTTCAACCTGAGTGCGCCAGAAGGGCAGAATGTTGTCGGCACTGAGATCCTGATTCTCTGCCACCAGCTGATGGCCGGATTTGAGAATCTCCGGCACGGTGGCGATTTCTTTTTTCAGCCACTCAATTTCAGCCTGCACTTTGTTCACGGGGGCTTTGTCGGCAATCATCTTTCTGATTTCACCGAATTTGGCTTCCAGTTCGGCACTGTATTTTTGCGAATAGTTAATCCGGATCGGGCCTTCAATGCCTTCATAAATATCAAAATAAGCCATCTGGACCGTTGATTTTGCCTGCGCAACGTCACCGGCCTGATACAGCGACAGGGTTTTATCTAACCGGGTATTGATGTCATCTGCGGCAGCCTGATAGTCGACAATCGCGGCGGATGCAGAGAAGCTGATAAAAATCAGTAAGGCGATTGACAAGGGCATGGAGAAGAGATGTTTCAACGGGCTTATGAACATGATTGACTGCTGTAAATGAGAAGTTTTCAGCATTATAAATGCAAATTATTTGCATTATCAAACTGTAATTATTTGTAACAGTCATTTTTTTGTTCTTTGCTGAATTTCCGACGTCTGCTGCTGACAGTTTCTGACACCTCTGGCTGCTAACCTGCCTGTCAGGTGAACTGCCGGTATCAGGAGGAAAATTATGCAGATCGATCGTGAACAATCAGGAAATCGTGAACAGACAGAAAATGGTAACCAACAAAGAATATGGCAAGACACACCTTATCCGGGCGTGTGTTTTTACGGGTTATCAGAATCGCTTGAATCAGGCCGGACAGCATTACTGAAATTTGACGCGGGTGCGCGGCTTCCGGCACATGCACACCCGGGCTGGGAACAGTTGTTGATTCTTGAAGGGCAGTTCCGGGTGAACCATCAGTGCTGTCATCCACGGGATTATGTGTTTTTGCCTGCCGGAGAAACCCATGAAGTGGAAGCGATCACCGCGGGCATCTATCTGACGATTGCGGAAAAAGCCGGGGTTAAAATCAGCAAAGAGGCTGAAATTTAGTGACTTTGATCACAAAATAAGTTGTTTAAAAAAACATCAAAACGGGTAAATAATTGCATGAAACAAAAATGTTTCATCGATTAATTTGCAGCTATCTTGCGGTAATTATTAAATAACTTGTGGTAAAAACACGCTATTTTGTGCTGTTCCTGTCACAAAACCTTCACTTCATCTGCCTATGCTGAGCTCAGTTTTTTACTCCCCGGACTGCCGGGAAACTGAGTACAGAGGCCAGCCATGAACATTCGAGATGTTGCTGAACTCGCCGGTGTTTCACCGGCGACAGTCTCCCGGTTACTGAATCAGACCGGCCGGGTCAGTGCCTCTGCCCGTGAACGGATTGAAAAGGTCATTCAGACCACAGGCTATGCCCCTGGCCGCCAGTCCGGGCGTATCGAAGTCAACCACAATCCGACTATTGGTGTATTGATTCCGAGCCTGCTGAATCCGGTTTTTTCTGAAATTATGGCGGGCATACAGGAACGGGCCAGACACTTTGGGTTTTCCGTGATGATTGCAGACACCGGCTATGAACGCGAGCGGGAGCGGCAGGCGGTGGTGGATTTAATTCGTCAGCGGGTCGCGGGTGTGATTCTGACCGTTGCCAGTGTGGAGAATAACGAAGCGCTGTCCCTGCTCAAAGAATTCAGCTTTCCCTTTTGTCTGGTTCATAACCGTTCTGAGGAGGATGAACCGTCTGTCTTCGTGGATAACTATCAGGCGGGCTACGATGTGGCCGCGCAGCTGATAGCGGCGGGCCACACCCGGCTGGGTATGGTTGCCGGACGGTTTCAGGTGTCAGACCGGGCAAAGCAGCGTTATGCCGGATTTCAAAGCCGGATTGATGCCGGTGAGATGGCTATATCCGAAGCGTTGATTGAAGTGGACCCCTGTGAGGACGCGCCATTTGATGCCAGCCGGTTGCTGAGCATGCACCGGCAGGTCACCGCCTGGTTTTGCAGTAATGATTTGCTGGCAATGAAACTGATGCACTATTTTTCCCGCCAGGGGATCCGGGTGCCGGAAGAAATCTCTGTGGTGGGGTTTGACGGGATGTCTTTCGGACAACTGGTCTCTCCGCCATTAGCAACCGTCCGGGTGCCGCACCGGATGATGGGTAACTGTGCGGTGGATTTACTGTTTAATTCCCGGCATCACACCGGGTTAAACCTGCAACGACAACTCCGTTATGAGGTGAACCTGAGTGGTTCAGTCATGACACGTCAATAACCTTTTTTTTAATCACCTTTATTTTTCCTGAGACATGATACAGGTAGGAAGTTATGTTGAGAATCAAGTTAAAACACTGGGCAAAACTGGCGGTGATCGGTGCCGGGATGATGGTCTCTGTTGCGCAGGCCGCCGATGCGATCTGCTATAACTGCCCGCCGGAGTGGGCAAACTGGGGCGGACAACTGAAACAGATTAAACGCGAGCTGGGCATCAGTGTGCCGATGGATAATAAGAATTCGGGTCAGTCACTGTCACAGCTGGTGGCTGAGAAAAATAACCCGGTGGCGGATGTGGTGTATTACGGTGTCTCGTTCGGCATCAATGCGAAGAAAAAAGGGGTGACCGAAGCCTATCAACCGAAAAACTGGGACAAAATCCCGGCCGGTCTGAAAGATCCGGATGGTTATTGGTTTGCCATTCATTCCGGTACGATTGGCTTCTTTGTCAATGTCGATGCGCTGGATGGAAAGCCGGTTCCGCAGTCATGGAAAGATTTACTGAAGCCGGCATACCGCGGCATGGTGGGTTACCTTGATCCGACCAGTGCATTTGTCGGTTATGCCAGTGCGGTTGCGGTCAATCAGGCCATGGGCGGGAATCTGGACAACTTCTCACCGGCGATCCGCTATTTTCAGCAACTGGCGAAAAACAGACCGATTGTGCCGAAACAAACCTCCTATGCCAGAGTGATTTCCGGCGAGATCCCGATTCTGCTCGATTATGACTTCAATGCTTACCGGGCAAAATACAAAGATAAAGCCAATGTGCAGTTTGTGATTCCACAGGAAGGCACGATAGTGGTTCCTTACGTGATGAGCAGTGTCAAAGGTGCGCCGCATCCGGGCTACGGTCATCAAATCCTTGATTTTGTGTTGTCTGACAAAGGGCAGCGTTTGTGGGCCGATGCCTATTTAAGACCGGTGATTGCATCGGCGATGAGCCCGCAGGCGAAAGCAAAATTCCTGCCCGCTTCTGAATACCAGCGTGCCGGTGCGGTTGATTTTGGCCGCATGGCAGAGGTGCAGCAGGGGTTCACACAAAATTACCGTAACCATGTCCGCTAAGCCGCTTATGTGCTGACGACAGTGCTGACGACAAGGCACCCGGCGGTCTTGCCTGCCGGGTGCCTCCCTGATGCTGAACAGAACTGATGCTATTGAACCCATACTGAATTGCTGAACGAATTATCTATGAATTATCAATGGAATCACCGGATGCTGCTGCTTCCCGCCGGGCTGATTTGTCTGGCCTTTTTTCTGCTGCCGCTGACCCGGCTGATGTGGTTGTCCGCGTCCGATGCCGGAGCCGGATATGTGGCGATGATCACCCGGCCTGTGTATTACCTCAGCCTGTTTTCTACCGTGATTTTATCGGTTGTGGTGACCTTTTTCAGTCTGGTGATTGCCACGGTCACCGGGTTATTTCTCACCCGTTCTCAGTTCCGGGGCAAATCACTGCTGATTGCGATGCTGAGTTTTCCGCTGGCTTTTCCCGGCGTGGTGATCGGTTTTTTCATCATAATGCTGGGCGGCAGACAGGGGCTGGTGGCGCAGCTGAGTCTGGCGATAACCGGGGATCGCTGGGTGTTTGCTTACTCGATGGCCGGTTTGTTTCTCGGGTATCTGTATTTCTCGATTCCCAGAGTGGTACTGACGGTCATGGGGGCGGCTGAAAAACTCGACCCCAGCCTGCCGGAAGCCGGGCGATCACTGGGAGCCGGGCGCTGGCAGATTTTACGCGATATTACGCTGCCGGCGCTGATGCCGGGGCTGATTTCTTCCGGCTCTGTCTGCTTTGCAACCGCAATGGGTGCATTTGGCACCGCATTTACGCTGGCGACACAAATCGATGTGTTACCCATGACGATTTATACCGAATTTACCCTCAATGCCAACTTTGCCATGGCGGCGACCCTGAGCCTGGTGCTGGGAGGCATCACCTGGCTGTGTCTGGTGATGGCGCGGCTCAAAGGCGCTGGCTCAGTGAATATGGGAGGCTGAGGGATGAAAAGAACAGGTGTTTTTTATCTTCAGCTGGGTTTTACACTGCTGGTGTGTGCGTTTCTGATTGTGCCGGTGCTGATGTCCATCACGGCCGGGCTGACGAACAACTATTTTACCGGTATTAAAAGCGGCCTGACACTGCGCTGGGTGACCGAAGTGTGGGAGATGTATGCCGGAACTGTGTGGCTGACGCTCCGGATCGCACTGGCAGCGACGGTGATTAATCTGCTGGCGGGAGTGCCCTGTGCATATTATCTCGCCCGTTATCCGTCGCGGTTTGCCGTGTGGTTTGAAGAGTGTCTGACTTTACCGGTGGCGATTCCCGGCCTGGCTATCGCGCTGGGGCTGTTGTCGGTTTATGGTGACATCACGGCTTTTCGTACCAGCTGGCTGTTTATCCTGACCGGCCATGTCATTTTTACCCTGCCGTTTATGGTCAAAGCCGTGCTGGCGGTGCTGTGCAGTATCAATTTCCGGGTGCTGGAGGAGGGGGCGGCCAGTCTCGGGGCTTCGTTCCGGCAACGCTTTGTCGATGTGATTATTCCCAACTGCAAAACCGGCATCATAAACGGGGTGCTGATGACCCTGACGTTATCGGTGGGGGAATTCAATCTGACCTGGATGCTGCATACGCCCCTGACCAAAACCTTGCCGGTCGGACTGGCAGATTCTTATGCGTCGATGCGGCTGGAAATCAGCTCTGCTTATACGCTGATTTTTCTGTGCCTGATTCTGCCTCTGCTGATGGCGGCACAGCGACTGAACCGCAGACCGGTGTAATCCGGGGCTGACCGATTAATTTGTTGGTTAATCAATGAGCTGATTAATCAATCTGAGTGAAGAAAACGATGAAATTATCCGATTCAAGTGTATCGATTCACCTGAAGCAAATTCAGAAAACCTTTACCGATGGCACGCTGGCGCTTAAGCCGCTGGATTTAGACATTCACGCCGGAGAAATTCTGGTACTGCTTGGCCCCTCGGGCTGTGGAAAAACCACGACACTGCGTTTGATCGCCGGGCTGGAATTTGCTGACCCCGGTGGCCGTATTTGTTTTGGTGATCAGGATGTGACCGCGCTGCCGGTTGAAAAGCGTCATATCGGGATGGTCTTTCAATCCTATGCGCTGTTTCCGAATATGAACGTGGCGGAAAATATTGAATACGGATTGCGGGTCAGGGGAGAGAAGCCGGCAGAGCGGCAGAAAAAAGTGGATGACATGCTGGCGATGTTTGATTTGCAGGCGTATGCCCACCGGGCGGTGGATCAGTTGTCCGGCGGGCAGCGGCAGCGGGTGGCGCTCGCAAGGGCGATTATTACCCGGCCACGGGTGCTGCTGCTGGATGAACCGCTCTCGGCACTCGACGCTCAGCTGAAAAAAAGGTTGCGGGGAGAGATCCACCTGTTGCTGAAACGTCTGGGGATTACCGCGGTGTATGTCACTCATGATCAGGAAGAAGCGATGGAAATGGGGGACCGGATTGTGGTGCTCGATCAGGGAGAAATTGCCCAGACCGGCACGGCGGAAGCGATTTATCTGGCGCCTGAGAGCCGGTTTGTGGCGGATTTTATCGGCCGGATGAATTATCTCTCTGCCCATGTTCAGCAAGGACACGGGGCGCTGGTTCTGAACCTGCCGGAAGGACAGTCATGGACATTGCCACCGGGGATTTTACCGGACTTTCTGCCGGTCAGTGGTGAAGTCACCCTGATGATTCGCCCTGAAGATATTCGTCTGGAAACCGAAACGACCGATCAGGCCGCGATTGCCGCGACTGTGGTCTCAGGCGTCTTTCTCGGAGACCGGACCCGTGTGGTGGCTGAGATTGGTCCGGCGCATCCGCAGATTTGTGTGGATTGCTTTTCCCGCCGGGCGTACAGCGCCGGGCAAACCGTGTTTATGATACCGGATCAATCCCGGCTCATCTGGCTGAATACTGAACAACAATAATCCGGAAGGCGTGATGCTGATTGCACAACTGACTGATTTACATATCCGGGAAGGCGGCAAACCCGCTTACCGGAAAGTCGATACACTGGCCTGTTTACGTGAGGCCGTGAATCATATTAATGCCCTGCAACCCCGGCCTGATCTGGTTGTTGTGACCGGTGATCTGGGAGATTACGGGACACCGGAAGAGTATGCAGTCATTCTGCCGGAATTACAGCGGCTTCAGCCTGCGATTCAGGTGATTCCGGGCAACCATGACCACCGGGGATGCCTGCGGGAAGCACTGGCAGAACTGACGACATTCGATCATCCGCATTATTGTAATTTTATCCGTGAGTGCGGGGGCTATGTGCTGGTCGGGCTGGATACTTCCGTGATTGGTCAGCCGTACGGTTTGCTGAGTGACGAGACACTGATATGGCTTGATCAGGTGTTGCAGACTCACGCGGACCGTCCTGTGTTGCTGTTTATGCATCATCCGCCGATGGCTGTTGGCCTGAACCATATGGATGTTCAGAAACTGCAAAATGATGATCAGCTGTATGACGTGTTGACGTGGTATTCTCACGTGAAAGGGATTGTGACCGGCCATCTGCACCGGCCTGTCTTTGCGCTCTGGCATGATTTGCCGGTCTGGGTCGGACCGGCACACAACCATGCCGTGACGCTGGATTTGGATCCGCAGGCGCCTTCTTCTTTTTCGCTTGAAAGCCGTGCGATTCAGTTATTTGCTTTAAAGCCGGAAGGTATCGTCAGCCATCTGAGTTATCTCGGTGCGGGGGAAGGTCCATTTCCATTTTTCGATGAGAATCATCAGCTGATTTGTTAGGGTCAGCAGACCCTGAGGTCTTTTGCGCTGTGGTGATGTTTGTGCAAAGCATATTGGAAGGAGGCTGACGGAACGATGTTCAATAAAAAGTGACTTCGACGTTTCTGTCCGGCTCCGGGCGGGATATTCATCCGGCATCAATTTGCCTGAATGAGCAGAAACTCTTTGTCAGAAGTCTGTTTTATCTTAGTGACAGGTGCCGATGGTCATGACGCCAGTTTGATGATTTCAAAATAAACAGACTCATCAATTTTTTCCGGATTCAGGGACATTTGATAAACCAGCGCTATGATCCGGGCTTTTTTCCGGTTATCGAGGATTAACGCATTCTTTTGACATAATGAATCGATTTTTTCGATTGATTGCGTCAGGGTTTCCCGGTTAATTCCCTGCACTTTTGGTGGCAGGATTCCATCGTCTGTTTGATACATCAGCCCATGACCGGTTGCGAGCCATTCCAGTGAGATACCTTCAGCCGACGCAATCCGGCTGGCAATGTTCAGGCTGGGGACGGAGCCATCGAGGCAGGCTTTGAGGGTGGATACACTGACCTGCCAGTCTTCAGCGGCCTGTCTTGCTTCCCGGCCCTTCATCAGGATTTTCAGCCGTTCCGGCAGTTCCTGATTTTGACCGGATGCTTCCGCAATACAGTCCGATTCGCAGCCGGAAATTAACCAGCCCATACTCATGCCGGTGGCTTCAGCAATTCTGGGGAGTTTGTCCATGACCGGGTAAGAGCCCTTTAAGTATTTTCTGATCACACTCTCAGAAATACCACATCTCTTTGAAAAAGAGCGTACGGATTCATCCCCCATGACATCTCTCAACCTGTCTTTAAACTGATCAATCTGTAGTTTGTACTGCGACAGGAGCGGGTTTTCTTCATGTTTTTCCATATATTAACTCAATTTATAGCTATCACCGAAAGAAAACAAAAGAACGCACCGGGCAAGAAAATGCCGTTGACTTGCGTTCTTTTGTGATCAACCATGTGTGCAACTGGAGTGTGTAAAACACTTGTATTACACGACAGCTCAACACATATGTCTGACACAAGTGTCTCACATGTGAGTTTAACACATAAGTCGATGAGGGTTACATGATGCTGAATACAACGCAAGACTGGCATGTTGCAGATATAAAGGCAGCCTTGGAGAAAGCAGGGACAAACTGCGAACGACTGGCAAATGAGCATGGTATTGCGGGGTCCACTTTGCGCAATGCTTTTCGCCAGAAATATCCGAAAGCGGAAAAAATTATCGCGGATAAGATCGGCGTTCCACCGGAAGAAATTTGGCCTTCACGGTACTCGAAAAAGAGCGCATAACCCGTTAGAATAGAACGCGCGTGCTATATAATCCGTCAGTTGGTCATCATAAATATACATAAAATTATATTCTATAGAGCGCAACATAAGTGTATTAACCATGATTTTAGCATAAGGCTTTTTGTGGGAGGGGGAAGGCCTGGAACCCGTTTGGATAATATGCGACTTAAAAACAATAGCTTGAACAGAAAGGCTTCTGTCCATAAAAGCAGTCTGCTGTATATGTTTATGCTTCGGGACGAAGCTGAGTGATGTTCCCCGCGACCGTGTGGGGTGATTATTCTTTTGAAAGATGGATTAGCGCATGAAAAATATCAAGATTAGCCATTTGTTAACCGCAGGCTTCTCTGTCCCTGTGGTGATATTTATAATTATCACACTGGTATCTTTATCGCAGATGGATACGATTAACCAGCAGTCGACGGTGATTTCTGACAACTGGCTCCCGTCAGTACAATTGATTGAACGTTTGAATACTCAGACGGCAGATTTAAGAAATCTGGAAGCCATTCATATTATCCTGACTGACCCGCAGGAGATTCAGCAAGCCGATGAACACCTGACACAGAAAAAACAACAGATTGATGACACGCTGCACGCTTATAAGCAGATGAGTTCTGATGGTGAAGAAGCCGGACTGATGAAAGTGTTTGAGCATGAATACCAGAACTACCTGTCCATTCAGCAGAAATTATTATCCTTATCTTCTTCTGGCAGCTATCAGGCCGCCAAAACCCTTTTTACCGGAAAATCCCGGCAGGCGTATACCCGTTATTCTGATGTGTTAATCAAACTGTCTCAGCTGGATCGGGATTCTGCCGCACAGGCCAGCGAATATGCAGACACCATTCACGCCCGGGCGATTCGAATGCTGATTCTGTCACTGGTGATTTCAGCGTTGATCATGGCTGCGATTGCGTTTGTGATAGCCCGTTATCTGACCACCTCGGTGCATACCCTGAAAGATGCGATCACACAGATGGCTGAAGGCGATCTGACCACTCAGGTCGATCATATGGGGCACAATGAACTGGGTGTGTTGTCCGACAGCCTGAACCGTTCGTCCGGGCAGTTTAATCAGATCACCTCCAAACTGTCCCGCGTGGCGAATCAGGTCAGCCACAATTCGGAATCACTGGCGGCAAACATGACGCAGTCTAAAGGCAATGCCGAGCATATTCTCAGCCAGTCTGAGATGATTGCAACTGCCAGTACTGAAATGGCCAGCGCCGCGCTGGAGATCAGCGAAAATGCCTCTCAGGCCAAAGATTATGCCGGTCAGGCGATGGCGTATGTCGATGAAGGCAATCAGGCACTGGTTGAGTCGAAAGCGATCTCTGAACGGATTGCGGCTTCGGTCCGGGATTCGGCTGAGATCGTCAATGAGCTCCGGCAGTATTCGACTGAAATCGGTACCGTGATTGAGGTGATTCATGGCATCTCAGAGCAAACCAACCTGCTGGCGCTGAATGCGGCGATCGAAGCGGCCCGGGCCGGAGAACAGGGACGCGGGTTTGCTGTGGTGGCCGATGAAGTGCGTAATCTGGCGACTAAAACACAGGATTCGACCGTTGATATTCAGGAGATTATCGTCCGGTTGCAAACTCAGGCTGAGCAGGCCGATCAGTTTATGAATTCCAACCTGCAACTGGTGACCGAATCGACGCAAATCTCAGAGCAGGTCATGGAAGCCTTTGATAAAATTCAGACCGGCATGCATCAGATCGCCGATTTTAACACCCAGGTTGCCACCGCATCAGATGAGCAAACCAGTGTGACTGATGAGATTTCACGCAATATTACGGTGTCAGTTGAAATGATCAATCAGAACGTGACGGCGATTCAGGAAGCCACTCAAATCAGCCACAGCCTTGAATCAGAAGCCGAAGAGCAGAGAAAATTACTGGCTTACTTTACGATTTAGCGACCTGTTCGATTTACCCCTGCATCACCTGAGGAATGCCATGACCACCTGAAAGCAAAACTGAAAGAATGGGAGAAGGAGGTACCGATCTTTGTCTCTGAATACGGACATTCAGAACCCAATGGTGATGGCGAAGTGAGTCTTGAGAATAATCAGGACTGGTACGATATCATTGATGAGCTGGGACTATCAATGTGTCACTGGTCAATGAGTGATATGAGTGAATCTGCGGCGATGTTTGTTCATCGTACGCCAGTTTCAGCAACCTGGACGGATGATGACGTGCTGACAGCGTCTGGCGGAATTATCCGGGATCGCCTGTTGGTGAGAAAAGGCTATTCTGATCCGCAACGTTCAGTGATTGAGCATGGGAAACACCTGCATATGGTAGGGAATCCGTCGTCCACTCCGGGACGCCATGTATCACGAATCACTGTTATGGTTTTTTCGCCCGCAGTTCACTGCGGGCGTATTTGTCTGATCTGTTGATGAAACCGGCGCTACAGTCCGACAGCGAATGCGCCTGCGGGCTGAACCGGCAGATATTGCTGATAAAAGTTAAGGTAGGCGGCTTCCGGATCTAAATCCGCAAACACTTCCGGGTACAGTGCCTTCGCGATGTACTGAATCATCGGCCCGTCCAGAATACTGCGGCAGGCACCGTGATAAAGTCCGATCATCCGGTTATTTTTTACCGCTGGCAGGCTGTTCCAGCCGGGGCGTTGTTTATATCCGGCCAGACGGGCCAGGGCGGTCTGGCGATCAACGTCCTGACCAATAATCATTGAGGTCGGATTGCTGCCAAACTCATAGCCGGTGATCAGAATCACGTCGGGTTTCGCCGCCAGCACCTGCTCCGGGTTCAGATGACCCCACCATTCAATAAATGGTTTGGAAATGTTCGTGCCGCCAGCCATTTCTGACATCGCGCCCCACATATTTTTGCCGAAGGTATAGCCGTATTCATCCACACCGGGAAAGCCGAACTCTGCATAAATTTTTGGTTTTGGCAGCTTATGCTTCGCCAGACGATCCGCAATCAGCTGTACCATTTGCTGATATTCGCGGGCAATTTTTTCAGCCCGTTTTTCCTGCCCGGTGATCTGCCCGATGATGCGGGTACTTTGCAGGTGGCGTTCCAGTGTCTGGGCATTGTAATCAATCACAACCACAGGAATTCCGGCCTGTTCAATCCGGCTGACCTCACTGCCCAGCGCTTTAAACTGCCAGTTTGCCAGCACCAGCAGGTCTGGTTGCAGGCTGATGACTTTTTCCAGAGAAAAGGTCTGCGCATCAACTTTACCGACATCCGGCAGCGTTGCCAGGGAAGGGCGGTGTTTGACATACATGGCCCAGTTTGCCGGGCGCCATTTTTCCCAGATGCCTTTCGACATGCCGACCACATGGTCATACGCTTTTTCGGTGCCGATAGCCATGTAATCTTCACCATAGCCACCCAGAATGACCCGCTTTGCCGGCAGGTCCAGCGTGACTTTTCTGCCGAGTACATCGGTGATGGTTTGCGTTTGGGCAAATGCCGTTTGCATAAAAGAGAGTGCCAGAATACAGAAAAGTGTCCGGCCTGAAATCCGTTGACGTAAAAGCTTTTTCAGCATGTATTTATCCTGTTGATTCACATAAAAAGCCACCGCCGGAGGCGCTCCGGTCATGCATGACTGCCGGTGATAAAAATTGAATGATAAAAAGTGGTTGATGATATACCCAATCAACCTGCATCTTCAGGTTGTTTGGGTATAAAAGCTTTATCTTACTGAGCATGATGACATTTGCAATATGAATGATTATGAAATTCATTATCATTTTGGTTTTTTGCGGATATCCCCGGATGATCATTGATCTGATAAGAAGCCGGAATGAGAAACCGGACATAAAAAAAGGGGCACAAAGTGCCCCTGAATGATTCTCGTTTTACTTGTTGTGTGCTTCTTATAAGTAGCCGACTTTTTTAGCGTAAGAGATAATTTTTTCACCGTAGTTACCGCCCCAGCTATAGCCGTTACGGCGTTCGGAAGAAATATCCATCAGGTCATAATATTTCTTACCATCCCGGTCACTGAAGAAACCTGTGTTGGTTTCCAGATCGTAGAAGCGATACCACATCCGGCTGCCTTTTTTATAGACAATTTTCTTCTCGACGGACTTGTCATAAGTGTGGTCGGCCAGATAAGTATTCGGGCTGCTGAACCATGCCAGACCGGCTTTGACTGCTTTTTTCACTTTATCCGTCTGAGGCTGGGTCATCAGGAAGCCAAGTACTTCAACTGATTCACTGCCGCTGAGTGATTTCAGCTCGTATGCCCGGGCTTTCTTCGGTTTGTAATCGCTTTTACCATGCTGCGCACACCAGACTGTCAGCGTGCCGTTCTGTTTCCACTGCGCTTTGAGGATATATTCCACCCCTTTGGTGATCGCGGTTTTCATTTCAGCCCGATCACTGTCAGAGAAAATATCCGTATCAAATGGCGCATCTTTGCGGCTGGCATGATACAGCATCGTCAGCACGCTGCTCATCGCATTATCATTGAAGGTCACATGGTCATGATAACCTCCTTTCAGCGGATAGAACTGCGGCCAGCCGCCGGTGCTGTACTGAGCTTTCAGGGTATAATCCATCCCTTTACGGACGGCGTTGCGGTACTTGGTATTTTTGGTATCGCGGTAAACCTGAGCCAGATAGATCATTTCGGTGGTGGTTGCACCGTTATCAAACGTGCCCTTACCGCTGCCGCCGCTGCCTTTTGAATCGTAGGACTGATTTTTCGGCCAGCCGCCGTTGTCGTATTGATAGGAGAGGATGATATCTGCTTTGCTCTGACTCCACGCGGTTCTCTGAGACTTAAAGCGTTTATGAACCGGGTTACCATCCTGAGACAACAGTTTGGCGTTGTCATCTGATGAGTCACCGCTGGTGCCGCCACTGTCAGCAATCACACAATCAGGGGCGGTAAAACTGCCGTCATAAGTCCCCTGTAATCCAAAAGAAACACTGCTGCCGGCGTCGATATGACTGTTCCAGTCCAGTGAAGTGGCGGTTATTGTTTTCCCGGATGTCTGGACATCGGCACTCCAGCTGTTGGAGATATCCGGGGTTTGATCGAATTTTAACTGCACTTTCCAGCCATCAACGGCTGCGCTTCCGCTGTCAACGGTGACCGTCAGCGTATATCCGTTACTCCAGATATCGGATGCGACGGCACATGAGGCCGCTGATGCCTGTGCGGATGCAAATGCGCCACAGCCGATCGCGACAGCGAGTGCAATGGTATTTGTAATTTTTTTCATATTGTTAACCAACTATTTATCAGAAGTTTTTTTATTGATACATTCACGCCCAAACCACCTGAGCCAGATGATCTGATCATGTTCCGGCAGGTCGTTTCGGGAGACCTGATTTATTCCGGACACCACACGGTTTATGAATCAGGTTTATTATATTTATCATATGTATCAGGTGATATGTATAATCTTTGCTCGATTATATGAGCTGAGTTGCAAATAATGAAAAACTGTGATTCGGCCTGACCTTTTTATGTCGTATTTTGTAATTAGCTGATGAAAAAGCCGAAATGAAAAATTAAACATCATTTTTTATGAAGATTATTTATACAGATTTCATCGGGTATTTTTTACCGGTGAGCCGCTGTATTTAACTTAATTATTGTCTGCCTGAAACATGTGTTTTGATTATTATATCTTCGGTTTGAACCGGGATTGGTTTAATTTAACCCTGGTTTATTTAGTAAATGTCAGATAAATTTAAAATTTTTAATTATCCGGTTATTTATTCAGTATTTCTGCCGTAATAGCATGTCCGGTGTGATGGATAGTCATGAAATTATTTGGCTGATGTAAATTCTTGTAAATATTTTTATTAAAAGTAGATCTTTATCTTTTTGTTTTTAATCAGTGAATTATGTTGAGTTATCTATCTGTTTCCGGATCTTGTGTTATTGAATTGTGATATATTTCCCATGTTTTCAATTCTTGTCTTGTATTTGAAAGTCATTATTGTTCAAAATGTAATTGAGAAATAGATATAGTGTTTTCTCATAAATGAAATGTTGTTTATATTTTTGTTTATATTTATTTCAATTGTCTGGTGCCTCTGTTTGTTACTGAAAGTAAATAAACAGAGGTTCAGTATGCCAGACGGGTTTGTCTGGAATAAAAGAATGGGTATGTTCATTATTTAAAATAAGTCTTATCGTGCGGGGGGTACCCCGAATTAGAGACGTCAGGGAATTATATTATGATAAATGTTATTAATAATAAGCGTAATAAAATGCGCTTATTAACGTCAGCAGTGCTGCTTGCACTATGTTCAGCGCCTGCGCTGGCTTCCGGCTTCCACACACAGAACGGCGGTACAACCGGCGGTCAGGGTGGCACTGTGGTCAAAGCAACCACGGGTAAGCAAATTCATGAAGCACTTTGCAGCCGTGCTTCGAGTGATACACCAATTATCATTCAGGTCGAAGGCACCATTAATCACAGCAATACCAGCAAAGTATCGGGCGACAGCTGTAACACTGCCGACGATAAAATTGAGCTGAAAGATGTCAGTAACGTGACGCTGATCGGTGTGGGTAACGGCGCTTTATTTGATGAACTGGGGATTCATATCCGCAGCTCTTCAAACATTATCATCCGTAATGTTCACGTGCGTAATGTGAAGAAATCCGGTTCACCGACTTCCAACGGTGGCGATGCCATTGGTATGGAAAAAGACGTGCATAATGTCTGGGTTGACCACGTGACACTGGAAGCCAGCGGTGGCGAAAAAGACGGTTACGATGCGTTGTTTGATATGAAAAACAACACGAAATACGTGACGCTGTCTTACAGTATTCTGAAGAATTCCGGTCGTGGTGGTCTGGTTGGTTCAAGTGATTCCGATGATGCAAACGGACCTGTCACTTTCCACCATAACTATTATCTGAACATTAATTCCCGTACGCCGCTGTTGCGCCATGCGACTGCGCACTCGTACAACAACTATTACAACGGCCTGATCTCTTCCGGTATGAACCCTCGTATCGGCGGTAAAATCAAAGCTGAAAATAACTACGTGAAAGACTCTAAAGATCCTTTGGGTACTTTCTACACCAACGACATGGGTTACTGGGATGTCAGCGGCAACGTCTGGGACAACATTACCTGGTCTTCTGACAAGTCGAAGTCGCACCCGGCAGGTCCGAACCCAACGTCAACCACATCCATCAGCATTCCTTACAGCTATACAGCGGATAACGCAAGCTGCATTCCTTCTATCGTGCTGGCAACAGCAGGTGCGGGAACAGGTCTGGCTGTCTCTGACGGCAGCTGTGGCACAACCAGCGGTGGCAACGATAACAGCGGTTCAGACAATAGTGGTTCTGACAATAGTGGCTCTGACAACGGCGGTTCCGATAACAGCGGCAACGACAACGGTGGTTCTGACAGCGGCGACACTTCCGGTACTAACCTGGCACTGAGTGCATCGGCTGACGGCAGCTCAAAAGCAGACAGCAACACCAGCTACGGTAAAGCGATTGATGGCGACACCAGCACTTACTGGTCACCAAAAGGCACAACCGGCCGTATCAGCGTGAAGAAACTGAACACCACAATCAGCACGGTGAAAATTGTCGAATTACCAGGCACTGAAGGGACGATCACCAGCTGGAAACTGGTTAATCACGACAATGGCAATACACTGGCTTCCGGTTCATCTGCTCCGGGCGTGATTTCATTCTCACCTGTGTCACTGGGTAAAGTTGATTTTGAAGTGGTTTCTGCTTCGGATACACCAAAAGTGGCTGAGTTTGAAGTTTATAAATAACTGATGCCTTGCAGGTATGTATCTGCGAAAGCAATCAGAAATAGCCTCCGGATAAACAAAGAGCCTCATTGCGAGGCTCTTTTTCTGACCGGGGGTTCATGCTGTACCTGAGATATGTCAAGACCAGAGGTAACGGCATATCGCCGGTGTTTAACGGATTAAAGAGTTGTCCTCTTTTTGGGTTTCAACTTCAAGCACCATTTTTCCGTCACAAAGTGTCATTTTCAAACGTTGCCCGATTTCAAAGCCGAACTGATTAAGCCAGCCACCTGTTAAACTCAACTGGGGGATTGAGTCCGGTCCATCATTGCCATCATGCGAATGGACGTGGATATAACGGGTGTGTGTCCCGGTTTTATAATTATGGTTTGCTGTCATTATGTTTCCGCTCCCGGATAAACCTGTGCCAAACTGCTTTCACAAAAAGGAGTTAATCAGAAAGCAGGTTAATGGGTGAGATGTTGAATTTCAAGGAAAAACATATGAATTTGAGATTTAAGTGATAAAGCTGTAATTATTCAGCTGTTTCCTTCTTTTTTCAGGGAAGAGCGGGAGAGTGCTTCCACTGCTGTCAGGTGAATTTCTGCTTACCTGGTCACTGCGTATCAGTGGGACTTTCTGGCCCTGCTGCTCAAAGTATGCTTCAAACAGAAATGCGTCAATAAGTACAGCGATAATCAATACGTTTTTCCTGAAGATAAAATTCACGATCATCCCGGCTATTGCGCCATAAAATAAATAAGTCACAACGTATAAAATGACTGCTGTATAGTTCCATTGACCACAAGTGTATTCTCCGGCCTATCCGTATGATTGACTTGTTTTTATGATATAGGGATTTAAAATAATCTCAATAGGGATTTTAAGGGGGCTTTACTGTTGAAAGGTGGCCTATAAATACTGCTCCCGGCGTTTGATCCTTGTCTTAATAACAACAACCCCCTGAATCCTGTTTCCGCGTGTGGCTCAGAAACAGGGTTCAGGGGGTCGGGAGAAGTTAATTTTTCGGTGCAGCCTACAGCTTAAAGTTACCGACCAGCTGATCCAAACGCGCCGACAGCTGCTTCAAATCCACACTGGCGGTGGCAAGCTCCTGCGCGGTGGCGGTGGTGGTTTCATTGATCAGATTAATCTCTTCGATATTCTGATTAATGCTCTGGACCGTGGTGGACTGCTCTTCAGTTGCGGTGGCAACCTGGGTATTGCGGTCAGAAATTTCATGAATACTTTGCGTGATCTGGCTGAGCTGCGAGGCGGCATTTTCTGACAGTTCCACACCGTGCTGAGTGACCTGCTGACCATTATCAATCGCCTTCACAGCCTGTTGCGCATCATCCTGCAGCTGGCTGATCATGGTCTGGATTTCATCGGTGGAGGCGGCGGTGCGCCCCGCCAGCTGGCGGACTTCATCTGCGACCACGGCGAATCCGCGGCCCTGATCGCCGGCACGGGCTGCTTCGATCGCCGCATTCAGTGCCAGCAGGTTGGTCTGCTCTGAAATTTCCCGGATCACATTCAGAATTGAACCGATATCCTGCGTGGTGGTTGCCAGTTGTTCAATCACTCTGGCATTGTTCGCCATATCATCGGCCAGGCCGTTGATCGCGCTTTGGGTCTGGTTGACCACATCACGGCCGATATCGCTGAGGGAACTGGCTTCCGTAGCAGTTTGCGCTGCCATTCCGGCATTTGATGCAATCTCGTGAATGGTCGCGCCCATTTCATTCATTGCCGCAACCACCTGAATGGTTTGATCGCGCTGACTCTGGCTGTTGTTATGGGTGTGATGGGCTTTTTCTGACACCAGCTGGGCTTCTTCAGCCAGGGTGCGGCTGGTCGAAGAAACGGCCTGCATGGATTGATGAATGGTTTCAATAAAGGCATTAAATCCGCGTGATAAACGGGCGATTTCATCATGGCCGCTGACTTTAATCCGTTGCGATAAATCACCGTTGCCCTGACCGAGCTGCTCAAATCTTTCGGCAATCTGACGGATTGGCCGGGTGATGCCGCCAGCCAGCCAGACACTCAACAGAATAAAGAGGGTGGCGATAACGCCAGTCCAGAGCATCATGGTTATCGCCTGCTGGTTCAGATCAGCATACACTTCATCTTTCGGCACGGCCGCCACAATAAACCAGTCCATAGACTCAATATATTCACTGGCAAGGTACACCGGCTCGCCGTGGTACTCGGTTTCCGTCAGATGAAAACCCGACTGATTGAGCAGCGTATCCGCGACTTTCTGACCAAACAGTTCCGTCAGGCTGCGGCCTGTATCCTGTTTGTCCTTATGAATTTTGATGTGCCCTTTGTCATCGGTTAAGAACACAAAACCGGAGTCTTCAATCTTAAAGCTGTTCAGCAGTCTGACCATATCATCGAGCGATTTAGACATGCCGGACAGGGTAAACCCATTGATATCCTGATAGTTGGCGAACATTTTGATGTCGCCGTTTTTTTCCTGATACAGGCTGATCATCGTCGGCTTGCCGGAGGCGATAAAATCAAAGAACCATGACGCGTCATTCGGTGTCAGCTGGCGCAGAAAGCCATTCTGATTCCAGTAATTGGCGGTTTGTTTATTGGCGACCGAAGCATCATTTAAATGATATTGCTGTTTCAGATTATTCAGCTGGCGGACCAGCAGTTTTTCGCTTTCCGGGTCAATCTGCGTTTCACTGATTGCCGATTTAACAAATTCATTGTGGGCAATCTGCTTTGCAGCCTGTAATAAGACCGTGACTTCATGATCGACCTGCTGGCGGATCTGATCCAGAAATGACGGAAATTCAATATCCACAAGGCGGTGTTTTAATGCCTCTCTGGACTGATACTGAGTGATAGCCCCGACAATCATCGTTGAGGCAAGAACGGCAAAGGTCAATCCGAGTACCATTTTTTTCCTGATACTGAATGAACTAAAATACGACATGATAGGAGCCTTACTTCATAAAAATAAACATTGTTCCTGGCGATGCGTTGCCCTGATTTCCAGGCAGATGCCGGACACAAACACGCCGGGCCGGCACGGGGGGCCGGAGAACCGGGAATGGATTCATCAGCATATTTGGGTTCGGTATCTGCCTGAGTGCCCGTATCCGGGGACCGTGATTCAGGGTCTGAAACGGTTGTCATTCCTTTAACCTGCGCATTTTGAATACAAGTGACATATAAATCAATACGAATTTTATCTTTATACCCAAACAACCTGAACCCTGCATCTTCAGGTTGCCTGGGTATCACGCATTCATTATTTCTATTCAGTAATTTTTTTTCATTCGTGGTTTTGTTGTTTTTGCCTGTCTTGAAAAATGCGGCGGCAGAACCATGCGGGCAGACTGATTTGAATAAGCTGTTTCATAGAAAAAGAATAATACCGGATTTCATACAGAATAAACTGAAATTTTCTTATTTATGTGAGTAAAAAGAGATGGTTTTGATTCGTATTGGTTAAATTTTAACAATTCTCAATAGATGATTTAAATCAGTAGGTTACATTATTTTAATCTTGATATGATACTGATGTGTATTTATTTATCATCATGTTGTGATTTCTGTAATAGTATTTTAAAAAAACAGATACATTGTTTTATTTTGTGATTGTTACTGGAAACAAAACCACCAATTGCCGATAAAGTACTCCAGTTGTGTATACCCATGCATCTTCAGGTTGCTTGGGTATCGAGGTAATAATCCAGTCAGAAAGCATCGTACTCAGATAAATTCCTCTTATGAAAAGAAACAAAAAAGTGCGATCAGAATGACAAAAACAAAGGAGAACAATGTGTCTTACTATGCCAAACCCTGGGTTGCAGTTGGTTTATCTCTCGGCGTGCTGACCATCGCCGGATGTCACTCTTCCGGCGATACTGAAACGGATTCAGATACAGTGATCTGGAAAGCGATTACTTTCGGCCAGTCAACCGATCTGAATTTTGCATCGACTATTTTGCCGGCAAAAATCGGCACGAACGAAGTGCTGGTGAACGGTGAGGCGGTTCAGCCGGGACCGCTGGCGCAGGACTTTACCATCGAAAGCCGCGGGGGCAAGCTGGCGAATTCTCATGATGGCATCACCTTTTATTACACCAAACTCAGCACCAGCAAAAACTTTACCCTGAGTGCCGATGTGGTGGTGGATCAGATTGGTCCGGAAACGGACGCCTCACCAAACATGCAGGAAGGCGCCGGGCTGATGGTCCGCGATGTGATTGGCACGGCAAGGCAAAACCCGCAGCCTGAAGGACATGAAGAATTTCCGGCAGCTTCGAATATGGCGTTTAACCAGATTCGCACCTACAAGGGCGGGGATGAAACCGAAATTCAGCTCTCGACCAGCTACCGGGAAGGGATTTATGAGCCGTGGGGAACGGCGGGCAATAAACGCACGGTTAAATCGTATGCCGAAAATTTGCTGGTCGGCAGCCAGTACCACATGACCCTGAGCCGCAGTAACAATGGTTTTCAGGTCTCGGTCACGACCGCTGACGGCGAAACAACAACCGACATTGATGGCGCTTACCCGAATATCGTGCAGATGATTGACCCCGATTATCAGTATGTTGGCTTTGCTGCTGCGCGGAATGTGAAAATTCATGTCACCAACGCGAAGCTGGAGATTGATGCGGACGATGCGAAAACTGTCGATACACCAAAGTTTGTTGCCGAACCGGCAAAACTGCGGGTAGAAATTTCATCTCCGACGCAGACCGCACAGGATGCATACACAGTGCAGGCACGGGCCAATTACAGCGGTTTATTCTCGGTTTATCAGGATGGGGCGGAAATCATCCGTGACAAAGCGGTGGCTGCCGGTGACATGTTTGCCGTGCAAACGACCATCAGTGGTGACAGCAGCGACTTTGTGCTCGATTACACCGGCACGGAATCTGGTATGACGACGACTCTCAGCTCGAATTCTTTTACTGTGACCCGGCATAGCGTGGCTGACCCGTCGGCTGTTTATGTGTCGCCGGAAGGCAGCAGCACCGCGCAGGGAACGCAGGCGGATCCGATGTCATTAAAAGAAGCGTTGCAGCTTGTCGCACCGGGTGGCACGATTCATCTGCTGGACGGGAAATATGCGTCAGTCTCATTGTCACAATCGGTCAGTGGGTCGGAAGGGGCGCTGAAAAATCTGGTGGCTGACGGTGACAATGTGGTGTTTACGAGCCGGGTCTCAGTGGATGCGAATTACTGGCATCTGAAAGGGATGGAAGTGGCCGAAGCCCGCCTGCGGATTAAAGGCAGTTATAACATCTTTGAAGAGATGAAGGTGCATGATTCACCGGATACCGGTTTTCAGATCAGCTCCGGAGACAGTGGTCGCGCGTTGTGGGCCAGTTACAATCAGGTGATCAATGTTGAAAGTTACAACAACATGGACAGCTCGCGGATTAACGCCGATGGCTTTGCCGCCAAAATGCGCGTGGGAGACGGCAACACCTTCGTCAACTGTATTTCTCACCACAATATTGATGATGGCTGGGATCTGTTTAACAAGGTTGAAGACGGCGAAGATGGTGTGGTGACGATTAAAAATTCCGTCTCTTACAGTAACGGCCGCACACTGGACGATGACAATGACGGTAATACCATCGGTAATGGCTTTAAGCTTGGCGGGGAAGGGCTGCCGGTGGCGCACGTACTGGAAAATAACGTCTCTTATAACAATAATATGGACGGCGTAACGGATAACTTTAATTCCGGTTCACTGAAAATCCGGCATGTGCTGTCGGTTGATAATGCCCGGTTTAACTTCTTAATCCGGAAAAGCCCGTATGATGACAGTGCCGCAAGTGAGCGGACGTTTGAGCATAATCTGTCGGACCGGGTTAACCGCTCCAGCAAGTACAATGATGTGGTGTACGCCCACCATACCAGCGACAACTGGCTGATGCAGGATGGCGAAAGTCTGAACAGTGCCGGAGAAGCATTAGATCAAACCCTCGCTGCCGAAATTAAGGCCGCTGTGGCGTATGATGACGGCACGGCAGCCGGGCAGCGTAAAGCAGCGCTGGCGCTGAAAGCGATCAACGATGCCCGGGATTAGCGCCCGGTTTCTGAGGCGGGTGCTGACCCGCCTTTTTTCATGTCAGCGGCTGGTTTTTACCCAAACGTTTACCCAAACAACCTGCATCTTCAGGTTGCTTGGGTATAATCCTTGAGATCGGATAAAATCTTTGAGATAAAGCGGGGAGTTTGTACTTTACCGGTTACCGTTTCTCTCCGGGGATGTCCGGTAAGAAGATTCAGTGATGATGCCCGGTGATGTGTTTGTCTCAGCTAAGGTTCTGCCACAGGTCATATGAAATACCCAATACTTGTTTTGATGTCTCTGTTTTTACTCAGCGGATGCATGGTGCCGGTGAAACCGCGGCAGGCTGCATCTGATTTGCCGTCTTCGGTGCCGATGCCGGATTTATCCGCGCCGGCCGATGTGTGTCATTCGCTTTATACCTGTGCGGTGAAGCTCCGGGCGCGTATCGCCGCCCATGTCACGCCCGGCCAGTATCAGCAGGGACTGGTTGCCCGGGTGAATTTTAAGTTAAATGATAAAGCAGAAGTCACCGGTGTCCGGCTGCTGCAAAGCAGCGGGGAAAAAGCGTTTGATCAGGCGGCGGTCCGGGCGGTCAAACAAAGCTTCCCGATGGAAGATCTGTTGCAGCTGGATAAGCAAACCTATCAGCATTTCACCAATCTGAATGTGATTGTGAAGCCTGAATAACGCATTTCAGATTGAACAACTTGCCGCTGAAACAGCGATTTTTCAATGATTTGCCACGCAACGCAATGTATTTCATCTATAATTTTATCTGTTTTATTGCATATAAAAGGAGACAAACAGATGAAAGGACATCACTGCCGGTGGGCGATTGCCGGATTATTACTGAGCCTGTTGGCCGGTACGGTGGTTGCGGCTGAAAAGAAAGATAAAGATCACGACTGGTTTCCAGGGGACCATCAGCAGCATATGTACATGGGGCTGGGCTTTGCTTTTGCGGATATGAAGGAAGAAGTGTCCGGTGTCGGAAGTGCAGATTTTGACAATATCCTGCTTGGTGTGCATGTCGGGTATCAGCTCCATGAAAACTTTGCCATTGAAGCCCGCGGATACGGTAATGTGGAAGATGATAACCTGGCCGGTGTTTCCGTTTCGGTGGACCGGCATTTTTCCCTGTTAGCAAAAGGGATTATTCCGCTGAATAAATCTTTCAGACCTTATGTTATCGCTGGTGTCGGACGGACCAAAGTCTCGGTGGGCGGCTTATCGGATTCGGAGAGTGACTTTGTTTATGGGGTTGGTTTTAGTGTGAATAACGGAAATCCGGTGGAGCTGGAAGTTGAGTGGATGCGGATTTACGATCATAACTTTTCCCAGCAGATCTCCGGAACGACCTATCACGGCAAAGATACCGTCAATACGGTTCATTTAAATCTGATTTATCATTTCCCGGTTGCGCACCGGTAGCCTGACACGGTTGCCGACAGATACATCCCGTCGGCAACTGCCTGACTGTGTGGTTCACCGCGTGTTACGAACGGTTCAGCTGAGCGGGCTGGTTCCCGTTTCCCCGGCGTAGTTTTTTCTCCTGCAGGTTTTTGTATCCGGTGCAGTCAGAAGACCCTTTGCCATAGCGGCGGGGTTGTTTGATTTGATCGCCGGCCTGTTGCGGGCCCTGACCATTGCGTTGGGCATAGCGCATTCCGTGGTGTTTGCCCTGACCGTTTCCTTTGCGCTGCGCATTGTTCATGGCCTGTTGTTTGCCCTGACCGTTTCCTTTGCGCTGCGCGTTGTTCATGGCCTGTTGTTTGCCCTGACCGTTTCCTTTGCGCTGCGCGTTGTTCATGGCCTGTTGTTTGCCCTGACCGTTTCCTTTGCGCTGCGCGTTGTTCATGGCCTGTTGTTTGCCCTGACCATTCTCTTTGCGCTGCGCATTGTTCACACCCTGCTGTTTTTCCTGTCCGTTTTGCTGCGCCATCCAGCCGTAGTGCGGGCCGTTTCCCTGTGGCTGGCGGTCCTGACCTGTGTAGTGTGCATAGACGCCCACTGATAAACCCAGTGCCATGATACCCAGTAAAGTCTTAGTGAAAGTTTTCATCGTCTGCTCCTTCGCAATCTTTGTGATTCATCTTAATTACAACAGCAACCGGACAGAAATGTGTGTCGCAAATCCTTTTGTTTCTGACAATGAATGACAAACCACGGATATTGACAAACTTTGTCACACATTCCGCAGCCGTCGGTATATATTGAATGATGTCAATACAGCAGAGAGGCACCGGGCAGGCCGATGGATAAATCCTACAGAATTCTTGTGGTGGATGACCACAGTGATATCAGAGAACTGCTGAAACGTTTTTTAATGCAGCATGGCATGGTGGTTTCTGTCGCCGCAGACGGGGAAGAAATGGTGCAGCAGATGAATCACGGGCATTTTGATTTGCTGATTTTAGACCTGATGTTACCGGGAAAAGACGGGGTGACGCTCTGCCGGGAAGTCCGGGCCAAATCGGATATTCCGGTGATTATGCTGACGGCGCTGGGGGAAGAGATCGATAAGATTGTCGGGCTGGAAGTCGGGGCTGATGATTATATTCCCAAACCCTTTAATCCCAGAGAGTTGCTGGCCCGTATCCGGGCGGTGCTGAGAAGACACTTTACCATTCCCCAGGTGCATGACCAGCTGGCCGGACAGCATTTCCTGTATCAGTTTGATGGCTGGACGCTTGATTCGGCATCCCGCGAACTGAAAGACCCGCAGGGCACGCTTATCGCGCTGACCTCGACCGAATTTGAACTGCTGGTGGCGTTTTTGTCCCATCCTGGTGTGGTGCTGTCCAGAGAAGATCTGCTCCGGCTGGTGCAGGGACGGGGTGCTGACGTCTATGACCGGGCCGTTGACACCCTGATCAGCCGGCTGCGGAAAAAAATTGAATCCGATCCGAAATCGCCCCGTCTGATTAAAACCATCTGGGGTGGCGGATATCAGTTCAGCTGTGAGGTGTCGACATGATTCGCTGGTTCCGGCATCAGAAACTGATTCATCAGATCGCGGTGGTGATTCTGGCCGGATTTTGTATCAGCTTTTTACTCTCTTTTTATCTGTTGTCTGCTGAAAAGTCGGAGCGGCTGAGCCGGTTATCGGCTTCCGGTGCCGTACAGCGGGTCATCTCCGTGGTCAGTATTCTTTCGCAAACGCCGGTGGCACTGCATCCTGCGATGATTCAGGCCAGTAACAGCTCAGACCTGCATCTGTCTGTGTCAGCTGACCCCCGCATTCAGGTGACCCGGCCTGTCAGCAGTGAAGCCACAATTTTGCTTAACAGGCTTGAGGCGGCCGGAATACCGGAGGCTTATCTGAACTTTATCCCGCAGGCCCGGCCGGAGCAGCCTGTGGCGGAAGGGCACTATGGCATGATGGCCGGCGGGCGGAATAAAGAATTCCGTAACCGCCGGATGAGATTTGTCGCCACAATGGATGGTTCTGTGCGCTTGCCGGAGGGCGGCTGGCTTAACTTTTCATCCGGTGTCAGCCCGGAGATCACGCACTGGTCAGCCAGTGTGCTGATCACGTTATCGCTGGTGATGGCGGGCACGGTTCTGATTTGTCTGCTGATTATCCGCCATGCTTTAAAGCCGGTCCGGGCACTGGAGAAAGCGGCTGAAGCATTCGCCACACATAAATCGGTGACACCGGTCAGCACCGATTGCCCGCAGGATTTATATCCGACGGTTCAGGCTTTTAATGAGATGCAGACCCGGCTGACCGAATATATCAGTGACCGCACCAGGCTGCTGGCAGCGATTTCCCACGATTTACGCACACCGCTGACCAGTTTGCGCCTGCGGCTGGAATTTATTGAAGAGAGTGAAGACAAACAGCAGATGTTGCGCACCCTGACCGTGATGGAAAACATGCTTCAGGCCACCATGCGTTTCGCCCGTGATGATGGTGAACCTGAGCCGCGTTGCCCGACAGAGGTTGATACGCTGATGCAAACCATCGTGGATGAATATGCTGAAAAGCAGATCACGATCGCTTATCAGCCGGGTGGATTAGGTGTCTGGTCTGTTCCGCCTTTGAGTCTCAGGCGGATGACAGAAAATCTGGTCAATAATGCGGTGCAATATGGCGGGCGGGATTGCCGGATTTCGCTGCAAATCCGGCAGGAAACGCACCATCTGGCTGTTACGGTGGCAGATACCGGCCCGGGCATTGATGCAGCAAAATTTGACGATGTGATGAAGCCGTTTACCCGGCTGAATCCCGCCCGGGATACGCAGGATTCGAGTGTCGGGCTGGGCCTGTCGATCACCCGTTCTCTGGCTATCGCTCACGGCGGGGAGTTACGGCTTGCCGGGAATCAGCCTCACGGACTGGTGGCAACCTTTACGGTGTCAGCCGGATGAGCAAATGATGTCGGTGAACGAAAGGTGTTCCGGGCAATAAAAAGAAGGGTCATCCGGGGATAAAAGGGCCGGTTCTGGTCACATCAGCGTTTAAAAAATGTTGAAAAAAAGCTTACAGATAATGTGTACAGAACCGGGCTGCCCTTGGTCTTAGCTGGGTGGAATGTGTTATGCATGCATGAGGGGGAATCAGGGCATAACACATTCCACCAGCTACATCAGGAATCTCTCATATGACTTTCACTGTTCATACGTATCCGGTCAGGCGACGTCTTTTTCTCTGGCCTGCGATGTTGCGGATACTTCAGTTCTATCTGCAATCATGGTCGCAATTTGTGCCAGAACCCGACAACTTCTTGCCAGTGCAGCGTTCTCTGTTTCTGACGGGCTTTCCCCATCCACCGGCGCTGCTGTTCGTTGCACGATTTCACACCAGAGTTTGAGTTCTTCTAAATCAGTCATCTGGTTTCCTTCTGAAATCGCCTTTTCATCAAGTAGTTACAATTGGTGCTGGTTGACAAAGATATACAACAGTGAAATACAATAAAGACATGATAATACGACTGGCCCTGGAGGTGGTCGTCAAAAAATGAGGACAAAAGAGGGACGAATGACTATTTTTCGTGATGCGCATCACTATAACAACAATTCATCAGTTCAGGCCGTTGAAGCGAATTATCTGATCAAAAAACTCAACCTTGATTTAGATCACAAAACGCTGCTTGATATCGGCTGTGGCGACGGAAAAATTTCAGCCTTTTTACATCATCAGGGCGCAAAAGTGACCGGGATCGATGCCTCAAAGGAGATGATTTCTTTTGCTCAACAGCATTTTCCTGAGTGTCAGTTCCGGCACCTGGCAGCAGAGCACCTGGCTGAAATTGACCACGATTTTGATGTGATGACCAGTTTTAACTGCCTTCACTGGGTGCACGGACTTGATGAAGCATTAGCAGCAGCTAAAAGCAGACTGAAAACAAATGGCGTCTTTTTTGGTCTGATTTATCCCAAATGTCATGAATTGTGGGATGCGGCAGCATGGGTTGAAAATTTGCCTGCTTACCAACAGATGGATCTGCCTGATTTTTCTAATCCATACCATTTTTATACCCGGGAAAGTTTTAATCAGCGATTAACCGCTGCCGGCTTCACCCGCACTGAGCTGTGGCAGGAGTCGAAGCAGGCTGGCTTTGATGATCAGGTGAAGTTTAAGCGCTATATTTCCGGCTGGTTACCTCATTGTGGCCATTACCCTGAAAGCTTTATTGATGACTGGTTTGCGCGGTATGCAGAACTGACCGGCCAGCCGCAAAGCGGGGGCGTCATCATGAAATATGACATCATCTTTTTTGTTGCATCCTGAGCAGACCGGAATCAGGTGATTGTATCGCCACTGTGGTGAATAGTTATGCAAATGATGATTGGGGTGAATTGATTGACCTGAGTGAATAAAAAAGTTGAATGATTCAGGCGTAAACCGGCTGAATCCGGTGCAGGCCAATGTGAATCAGCAGCTCTAAAACATGGGTTGAATAAGCCCAGTCAAACACTTCTTTGGGAGATGAAAGCCCGAGCAGGGGCAGCGCTCTTTCGAGGTGGGTTCTGAATGTGCTGTATTGAATGCCCAGTCTGGCGGCAATGGTTTTATTGTTGTTGCCAAGACAAATCAGTGACAGGCATTCGATCTGTCTGCGGCTGAGCCGGGCGCCGGTAATCCGGTTGAAGTGAACAAACATGTCATCTGACGATTGTTGTGCCATCGCCGGGGCGCCGTTGTGCGGTACACCGGAAATACACTCAAGCACCTGCGACAGGGACACATCCGCCCGGTAGGAGTGAATGATGCCATCAGACATCAACACCATGGTCGTACCGCAGTAGTTGATTTTCTTCCCGGTCGCTGACAGGCCGAAAAATTCCCCAAGGTGATCGCCTTCTGCCGTCCAGTCGATGGTGACCCAGTCGCCACATAGTTTGACTTCCTGCTCGTGGTATTGCAGATCAGGAAAAGCCCGCAACCAGACAGAAAAGGTACTGGAGAGATTCTGCGAGCCAACGCAGGTTTTCAGCGGGGATTCAACGATGAGCTGCGGGTTAAGGTAGTCTTCGACTTCCCAATGCCCCTTATCCTGCCAAACATGGTGCATAAAGCTTTGAGCAAACGTCATATTTTTGTCCCGGTGCTTCATGTGCTTTCCTTTCTGTCATCAGTATTGACACTGCCATCAAAATTGCCTGGTCTTATGTGTGGCTTATACGTCGTTGTGTGAGATAACCGGAGAGCCAGTTTATATGCATACAGATTCAATGGCAATGCATTTTTATGGTGAATATTTCAGCAGTTCATCCTGTAAATCAGAATTTGATGACCTGTGTGTAGTGTTTTGTGCTCTGCCACAGCGGTGGTCCATAAAATATCAGTTGCCTCAAATAGCTATATGGAGCGGGTCATGGAGACAGGCAATATTCATATCGAAAATATTGATGGGAATGCGATATCAGGTTGTTTGGGTATATCTGTTTGTTGAAGATGCTCCCGGCCCCTGTTTTGATGAAATGTTAGATGTGATTATCCGTTTAACTTTATAAAACTTTCATCGTGATCCGGCCATATGAGAGCATCATCAGGCTGTCGCTGCTTATTTACCGAGACATTTTCCCAGTAAGTGGGCTTCTTTGTGGCGGCGGTCAGTGTAATGATCACCAAAGTGCATCAGATTGTTATAGGCATCATGCCAGTCGCCGGTGGTGCACTGGTGCCAGAAGTGCGGGGTGCGTGTTGACAGGTTGCCGTACTGGTGTGCGACCGATGCAACGACGGTCTGGCATTCATCGGGCAGTTTTTCAAACGGCACCGCACGGGAAGATTTCGGCCACTGTCTTTTCAGCCGGGATAGCACCTGACGATGAAATAATTTGTTGATCGCAACCGCCTCTTTTTCGCTGATTTCCAGCGGTTTGTCCCGCAGTGCATTCACCGCCGCATGGTTTTTCAGTCCCAGATAGGGGGATAGCTTATGAACCAGCGTTTCTGGCAGGCCATGAGTTAACAGTTCATGTTTTCTGTAGACACTGAGATCCAGACCACAGGCGATATGGACGCCCGACTCATGGTGGTTTTCAGGAATATAGCCCTGACAATGTAAGCCTTCACATTGTTCGATAAAGTTGAAATCAATCATATCGTTTACCTTTTCTACTGACTTCTGTTTGTTGATACATCCGGGACTGCTATTGATCTGTCACGCCTGAGATCAGCAAATTCCCCGGATACGGATATCTTTTTTTGGGTATATTTTTTTGGGTACAAGCGTGCTGCATATTCAGCTTGTTTAACTATATATGTTTCAGTGTAGTGTAAGGTGTAAAAAAAATGTTGCGGATAAAGGCGTATGTGACTGAACACACATGATAAATTTACAAACTAAGATTGTGACATTTTCAGAGGCAGGAAAGTTGACAGGCTCAGGTTAACTCATTGGTAAAAAAGAGATCAAGCCGCAACACGCGGCCTGACGGAAAAATAAACTTCCGGTGTGAAAAGCTGAAAACGCCGGAAATTAAACGTCGGTTTTTTCTTTATATTCACATAAATCTTCAATGATACAGCTGCCGCAGCGGGGTTTGCGGGCCACGCAGGTGTAGCGCCCGTGCAGAATCAGCCAGTGGTGAACATCCACTTTGAACTCTTTCGGCACGACTTTGAGCAGTTTCTGCTCGACGTCATCGACATTTTTTCCCATCGCAAATTTAGTCCGGTTGGAGACCCGGAAAATATGCGTATCAACTGCAATTGTCGGCCAGCCGAAGGCCGTGTTGAGAACAACGTTGGCTGTTTTTCTGCCGACACCGGGCAGGGCTTCCAGCGCGGCTCTGTCTTCCGGCACTTCGCCCTGATGTTTTTCCAGCAGCATCCGGCAGGTTTTAATCACATTTTCTGCTTTTGAGTTGAACAGGCCGATGGTTTTGATATAAGACTTCACGCCATCAACGCCCAGATCGAGCATCGCCTGCGGTGTATTGGCGACCGGATACAGTTTCGCTGTGGCTTTGTTGACACTGACATCGGTCGCCTGAGCCGAAAGGAGCACAGAAATCAGCAGTTCAAACGGGCTGCTCCATTCCAGTTCGGTTTGCGGATGCGGGTTCTGTTCCCGCAGGCGGGTTAAAATTTCGACACGTTTTTGATTGTTCATAAGACTTCCGGCTGATCAATAGTTTGATTCTGATGGCCCTGACTGACCGCCACGGCCTTGTTTTTATAATTTGATTTGTGCTGATATTTGTATTCGTTTCTGCTATTGGGAAACTTTGGTGACCCGCGCGCGTTCAATCACCTGTTTCTCCGGTTCGGGCTGGCGGGCAGCAATAAACCGGTCAATCACATATTTGAGCGCAATCAGGAACCCGACGCAGATAAATGCGCCTGGTGGCAGCAGTGCCAGCAGAAAGCTGTTGTCGATATGGATGACTTCAATCCGTAATACTTTGGCCCATTCGCCCAGCAGCAGGTCGGCCCCGTCAAACAGAGTGCCTTTGCCGAGTAATTCGCGGATTGCCCCCAAAACCGTCAGTGCGCAGGTCATGCCCATGCCCATCCAGATGCCGTCCAGCAGCGCTGGTACCACCCGGTTTTTAGACGCAAAGGCTTCTGCCCGGCCAATAATAATGCAGTTGGTCACAATCAGCGGGATGAAAATGCCCAGCGACAGATACAAACCGTAAGCAAAGGCATTCATCAGCAGCTGAACACAGGTCACCAATGCGGCAATGATCATCACAAACACCGGAATCCGGACTTCTTTCGGCACATAATCACGCACCAGTGACACTGTGACATTCGAGCCGATCAGCACCAGCATGGTGGCAATGCCTAAGCCAAGCGCATTGGTGATAGTGGAAGAGACCGCCAGCAGCGGACACAGGCCAAGCAGTTGAACCAGTGCCGGGTTGTTCGACCACAGGCCGTCTTGCATCAGTTTGCGGTTCAGGGCTTTTGTCTCCGGATTCATGTTTATTCTCCCTGACATTGATAGGGTTGACGATAAATGGCTGCGCGGTTTTGATCAACGAACTGCGTGATTTTTTTCACCGCTTTGACAACTGCCCGCGGCGTAATTGTCGCACCGGTGAACTGGTCAAATTCACCGCCGTCTTTTCTGACCTGCCAGCTGGATTCATTCTCTGCGGTGACCTGTTTGCCGGTGAAGCCGAGAATCCAGTCGGTGATACGTAAATCAATCCGGTCGCCCAGTCCGGGGGTTTCGTGATGTGCCAGCACCCGGGTGCCGGTGATCACACCCTGATTATCGATGCCGACAATCAGTTTAATCGCGCCGTTATAACCGTCCGGTGCGATGGTTTCAATCGCGATGCCTGCGGGTTGCCCCTGCTTCTTCGCGATATAAGCATGGAACGGTGGCTGATTTGTCAGCCAGGGCTGGCTGACCAGGGTACAGGCGTTATGTAAATCGTTATCATGTTCCGTGGCCGGAATGACCTGATTGAGCACAGACATCAGCTGTGCTTCTTCCTGGGCCTGAATCCGTGTGGCAGTCAGCGCGTAAGTCAGCGCAACCAGCCCGGTGGAAAGACAGGCAAAAACAGCAAGAATAAGACCGTTATTACGAATTGCAGTCAGCATCTGGGGTTCCTTTCAATCACTTGTGACCGTATGTTCTTGGCCGGGTGTAATAGTCGATCAGCGGTACACACATATTGGCCAGCAACACGGAAAATGCCACGCCATCGGGATAACCGCCCCAGGTGCGGATAATCACCACCATGATGCCGGTGAATGCGCCGAAAATCAGCCGGCCTTTGACCGTGGTGGCGGCACTGACCGGGTCGGTCGCGATAAAGAATGCGCCCAGCATCGTTGCCCCGGAGAACAGGTGCATCAGCGGGTATGCGACGGTTTCCGGAGAAATCAGACGACCAGTGAGGCTCATCAGCAGCAGCCCGGCTAAAAAAGCGACCGGAATATACCACTGAATAATGCGTAACCGGATCAGCAGTAAGCCGCCCAGCAGATAAGCCAGATTGACAATTTCCCAGCCCAGCCCTGCGACCAGCCCGAACTGTTTGTGGCGAATGACATCTGCGGCGGTGCCACCGGCACGGATGCTTGTTTTCACATCATCCAGCGGTGTTGCCATCGTGATGCCATCAATCGTTTCGCGCACCTGTTGCAGTGACTGGCCGTGGGTGTTAAATCCGGTGAAGATCAGATGAAATGCATCGCGGAATGACTGCGGGTCACCCACCAGTGAATGAGGAGGCATCCAGCTGGTCATCTGAAGCGGAAAAGAGACCAGCAGTACCACATAGCCAATCATCGCCGGGTTGAACGGGTTTTGCCCCATGCCGCCGTAAAGTTGTTTGGCGATAATAATCGCAAAGAACATGCCGGTGAACAGTACCCACCAGGGCGCCAGCGGCGGAATGGCGACGGCCAGCAGCCAGGCGGTAACCAGCCCGCTGCAATCGTCGGTTGCATCACTGACCGGGCGTTTGCGCAGTTTCATCACCAGCCCTTCCAGTACCAGAGCAAGTACGAGGCTCAGCACCAGCTGGATCAGCGTTCCCCAGCCGAAGAACCAGATTTGTGCAATCAGGCCGGGGCAGGCAGCAATCATCACCCACTTCATCAAATCAGAAGTGCTGCGTTTCTGATGGACATGGGGTGAACTGGCAATAAAAAAGGCCACTATGGTTTCTCCTTGCGTTCTGCTTCAGCCTGCTGCTGTGCTTTACGTGCTTTGGCGCGGGCAATCGCGGCTGCGACGGCGGCTTTTTTCGGATCTTCCGGCTGCGCCTGCGTGTCTGCCTCTGCCTGAATTTGTGTCTGAGATTCAGTCTGAGATGCTTCGGCCGGTGCGGCTTCAGCTTCAGCCTGCTGCTGTGCTTTACGTGCTTTAGCGCGGGCAATGGCGGCTGCGACGGCGGCTTTTTTCGGATCTTCCGGCTGCGCCTGCGTGTCTGCCTCTGCCTGAATGTGTGTCTGAGCTTCAGTCTGAGATGCTTCGGCCGGTGCGGCTTCAGCCTGCTGCTGTGCTTTACGTGCTTTGGCGCGGGCAATGGCGGCTGCGACGGCGGCTTTTTTCGGATCTTCCGGCTGCGCCTGCGTGTCTGCCTCTGCCTGAATTTGTGTCTGAGCTTCAGTCTGAGATGCTTCGGCCGGTGCGGCTTCAGCCTGCTGCTGTGCTTTACGTGCTTTGGCGCGGGCAATCGCGGCTGCGACGGCGGCTTTTTTATCTTCGGGTTTGTCCGGTGAGTTGGTTGCCGCTGTGTTTTCTGCTGAGGCTTTCGCTGCTTTCTGTGCTCTGGCCTGCTGCTTGCGAGCTTCACGAAGGCGCATCATTTCACTGTTATCCGGCTCTGATGCACCTGCCTGACGGGCTGCTTCCTGTTTGGCTTTTGCACGGGCAATGGCGGCGGCAACGGCCGGTTTAACCGGTTTGGCATCCGGCTGGATCTGCTGTTTCTGAGCTTTTACCCGTTCGATAGCCGCCTGAATCGCATCCTGACCGCCTTGTTGTTTGACCATGTCCTGACGACGGTTATCGGCAGCCTTTTTAAAGCGTTGTTCTCTTTCCTGTTTCTCCCGTTCATGGCGTTCCTGTTTGGCTTCAAAGCGCTGACGCGCCCGCTCAGCTGCCGCGGCTTCATGTTCGCGGGTTTTGATTTCAGCCTTTGCCTGACGATAATACTGCACCAGCGGAATCTGGCTCGGGCAGACATAAGCACACGCACCACATTCGATGCAGTCTTTTAAATTCAGTTCCTGACACTTGTCGTATTCTTCAGCTTTACTGTGCCAGTAGAGCTGTTGCGGTAATAAAGAAGCCGGGCAGACTTCCGCACACTGCCCGCAACGGATACAGGCAAGCTCGCGCTGCTGCGGTGAGATTTCTTTCACCGACGGTGCGAGAATACAGTTGGTGGTTTTTGTGACCGGCACCTGCGCATGGGGCAGGGTGAAGCCCATCATCGGGCCGCCCATGATCAGCCGGGGCTGTTTTTTATCTGCGGTGTAGTCAAATTCTTTCAGCAGGTGTTCGACCGGTGTGCCGATTAAAGCCCACACGTTGCGGGGCTGCTGGAAGGTTTTACCGGTCAGCGTGACCAGACGGTGAATCAACGGCTGGCCTTTAATCACAGCTTGCTGAATTGCGAACATGGTGCCGACGTTTTGCACTGAGATGCCGATATCGGCGGGGATTTTTCCGGCAGGCACTTCTTTATTGGTCAGTACCTTGATCAGCTGTTTTTCGCCGCCGGAAGGGTATTTGGTCGGGATAACGCGGATCATATAGTCTTTGTGTACCGCGGCTTTTTCCAGCGCCCGGATGGCTTCCGGCTTATTGTCTTCAATGCCGATAATCACCATTTGAGGCTTGAGGATATGCTCAGTGATTTCAATTCCCTGAATAATTTCTTCCGCGTAATACTGCATCAGCACATCATCAGCAGTAATGTAGGGTTCGCACTCTGCGGCATTGATCATCAGGACTTCAGTCCGGGCCAGACCGGCCTGAATTTTCCGTGCGGTCGGGAACCCGGCGCCGCCCATGCCGGAAATCCCGGCCTGGCGGATGATTTCAATCAGATACTCCGGCGAACAGGCGGTAAAATCCGGGGTGGCAACCCGCTCACACCATTGACCGCGGTTATCCGGGGTAATGACCACACACAGTTCCGTCAGTCCGGAAGGGTGGGCGATGGTGCGCTGCTCAATTGCTTTGACGGTGCCTGACGTTGGCGCATGAACGGGCAGCATCACCGGCGAGGCGGTTTGTGTCAGTTGCTGACCTTTCAGGACCGTATCGCCTGTTTTGACCCGCAAATCACCCGGTTTGCCGATGTGCTGTTTGAGTGGAATTACCAGCTCGGCCGGAACCGGCGACATCGCCGGCGAACATTTATTTGACTGGATTTTGTTTTCCGGCGGATGAATCCCGCCCGGAAAATCCCAGATATGGCCTGATTTGATTTGTTCGATAAGTGACTGCATATCTGCTCTTAATCTGCTCCGTGGTTGGATAAGGCCTGATCTGCCGGCACGTTGGTTACCGGGATGGCGTTCATCTGCCACTTCCAGGTGTCTGGCGTGGTATTGACCGGAATCATCTCAATACAATCGGTCGGACAGGGCGCAACACACAGGTCGCAGCCGGTGCATTCGTCTTTAATGACCGTGTGTAGCGCTTTGGTGCCACCGACAATCGCATCGACCGGACAGGCCTGGATACATTTGGTGCAGCCGATACACATATCTTCATGAATAAATGCGACGCGTTTGACCTTTTCCGACAGGTCATGGGCCGGTTCCGGCACATCCACACCCATCAGATCGGCCAGCTTTTCAATCGTCGGCTGACCGCCGGGCGGGCATTTATTGATCTCATCGCCACCGGCAATGGCTTCCGCATAAGGCCGGCAGCCGGGATAGCCGCACTGACCACACTGAGTTTGCGGCAGAATCGCATCAATCTGGTCCACCACCGGGTCGCCTTCGACTTTAAAGCGCACAGAGGCAAAACCAAGAATGGCACCAAATATGGCGGCGAGGGCTGCCAGGGCGATAATTGCGATTAGAATTGCGCTCATTATATTTTAACCAGTCCGGTGAAACCCATAAAGGCCAGCGACATCAGGCCGGCTGTGATCATGGCAATGGATGCGCCTTTAAACGGGGCTGGCACATCGGCCACATGAATCCGCTCTCTGATCGATGCAAACAGGATCAGCACCAGCGCAAAACCGACTGCGGCACCGAATCCGTAAATCACGGACTCAATAAAGTTATGGTTCTCATTAATATTCAGCAGGGCGACACCCAGCACGGCACAGTTGGTGGTGATAAGCGGCAGAAAAATGCCCAGCAGCCGGTAGAGTGTCGGGCTGGTTTTATGCACGACCATCTCAGTGAACTGCACCACAACGGCAATCACCAGAATAAAGCTCATGGTGCGCAGATAGTCGATCCCGAAAGGCCGCAGAATATAGCTTTCAACCAGATAAGAACAAACGGAAGCCAGAGTTAAGACAAACGTCGTTGCCAGCCCCATACCAATGGCCGTTTCCAGTTTTTTGGACACACCCATAAACGGACATAATCCAAGAAATTTAACCAGAACAAAATTGTTGACCAATACCGTGCCGATTAACAACAGAATATATTCGGTCATGACTCACACTACTTATATTTATGATGATCTGGCTATTATCCAGATTTGTGAGTTGAATAACAACCGGCAGAACATGCGGTTTTTATGCTTTCCGGTAAGAAAACCGGCAGGTAAGAAACGAAAAAAACCGCACTGAAATCAGTGCGGTTTTCTGAAATATGGCTCCCCCTGCGGGACTCGAACCTGCGACATACGGATTAACAGTCCGCCGTTCTACCAACTGAACTAAGGGGGAATTGTCTGAGCAAAACACTTTGCTTTTCAACGGACGGGGATACTATCACCGCCCAAAAATAAAATCCACATCAAATGAGAAAAAACAGATAAAAAATCAGATACCGATGCAAAGGAGAGACCCCGGTTCATCACCATAAATGTCTTCCGGAAGACACATCGTTGGGATGACTCGTGGTCAGTCAGCGATAAATCAATTGCAAACGGGTTGGTGATTGCTCTGAATGGCGTGTAAAAATGAGAGTTGATTGATTGTGGAAATGACAGCCCGCAGTTGCGGACTGTATGAAAAAAGTTATTGCGTACAATCAGCAGAGCTGAGCGCAACCCAGTTTATCGCCCAGTTCATTTCATTAGCGGCAGCCGGAGAGATACTTTTGCCGCTGGTATAGCGAACATATACTCTAAAACCAGTATCAGTCGGATTATATACAGATGTAGCACCACTGGTAGACCATAGATTAGTCGAACCACTCATTGATGTAATATATGCAGGCACAGAATTCAGTGCACATTCTGAAGTATCAATATCAACGTAAATACCATTGCTGCCATATGCGACCCAATCTGTGTCCCCGGCGGTGGTTTGTCCTGAACAGACAATATTTGGTGTCCGGCAAACAGATGCGGCTGCATTTGCTGTCGGTAAACCACCAAGGCATGCTGCAGTAGTACAAAGAATGGTTAGTATTGATTTAATTTTCATATGTGTCTCTTACTTGTTTATTTTTTAGGTTGAATATTCAATTGAGCTCATATTTAACCATTGTCGTCACACTTTGTAAATCAGCCTGAAAATAACTTCAAGATGAAATCAATAATGGTAACGTCTTTGTCAATACTGGTTGCCGGAATGAGTCATCAGCCCATTTTACCCGTCACGATTTCTCATTTCCCGCGGAGCGCTACACGACTACAACTGTCTGTTTAATGTCAATCTTGCCGCCGTAAAAAAAGCATAAAAAAAACTTTACTTTTCTGTAGCCCTTGCCGTTTGTGCCCTGTATTTACTTATCCACTAAATTTGTGGATAAGTGTGTGGGTGAAATCTGATTAAAAATTAATGACAGGATTATTATGGGGATAACTCAGTTGGCTATAAGTTGATTGTTAATTTATCTGTATGATTTTAAATGATTTGCGAGTTATTCATGGAATCAGGATAAAATAGTCTAACTATTAATCTGCTCAATAAATAGGCGATTTCAAGGTGATTTTGGGGAAAAGCGGTGGATTATTTTTTTGCAAAAAAACAGGAAAAGCTCAGAGAAGGGCCGGTAATATAGCAAGAAACCAGACATGGATTCAAGACAGATTTTGAGTATAGCCAGCCAGTCTGAGAAAGCAAAAAAATCCCGCAGGCTTTTTAGTCATTCACAGACGATTTTGGCACCGGATGAACGCAGGTACGCGGGGGATTCCGGTTAATTTCCTGTTTATTATCGAAAAGCAGATTACTTCGTTTCATTGATGAAAAATCAGCATGCATAAATCGTATATACCCAAACAACCTTGCATCTTCAGGTTGCTTGGGTATATCCAGACAATCTGCATCTTCGGGTTGTTTGAGTATATTGCTCCGGTGATCACCGCATCAGATGAGGGGGTTATATTATAATCATCTTAAACCCACATGATCTCATGATGCAGGATTCAGAGTTTCATCAACAGGGTCAGTTCAGGGAAAATACCCGAAGGAATAATGATGACGCCCTGCGAAGTTGGGTATATCGCAGAGAAAAAGCACATTGACGGAGGAGCCGATGAATGCGAATAGATTTCGTCCCTATACAGCGGTGACCATGATGCTGGCGCTGATGATGATTGCAGTGACCGGCTTTGTCCTGTTTCTTGCCCCGCACGGGCCGGGTTCCGGCTATTGGCAGTGGCTGGGGCTGACCAAACATGAGCTGAAAGACATCCACCTGTATTTAGCTTTTCTGGCGGTGGTGCTGATGCTGTTTCATGGCTACCTGAATTTAAAGCCGATGTCACTGTATCTGAAAGGCAAGCGCGGCCGGTTATGGCATCATCCGCTGCTTTGGGCGGGCGGCGGCGTGGTGGTGGTGATTTGGCTGGCGTTAAATATCGGCAGTTAGTGCGGTGAAGAGCATGGAAAACCTTCCGGCAGGGCCGGAAGGTTGGGAATCTTGGGTCTGGTGGGGATTAGAATGCTTTGCCCTGGTTGATGTTAAATTGAACTAAAGTGTTAGTTGCTGATTTGTACCCAGTTGCAAGTATTTCACTATTTTTATCTTTAATTATTTTGATAATCACAGGACTTGTGCTGCAATCATTATTACCATTTACTTTTCTAAAATCGGCATAATAAACGACAGAAGAATTAGCAGGAATAGTAAAGTTCTCATTTGGTAAAAAATCATCCATCCCCGTCGATGCTGTCGGTGTCACCGGTTGGCCGCTCTTGTTATACAGTTCAACTTTTACATTCGTATTATGATCACTTAAATTTGACAATGTCAGATTCATATAATTTGTGCCACATGACAATATCGGCGCATTAAATATCATCTCAGTCGAATGCGCAAAAGCCAAGGAAGGTAATAACAATAAAGGTGCTACAAACTTAGTCAATTTCATCTGACGGTTTCCTTATAGAAAATTGGTTGTTTTTAAATCGTTATTTAGTGGATTATTTTATTTGAAATAATCCTGAATGAAGCCGTTTTAATTTACTGTGGAAATGTGTCAGGGAAAAGCGAATTTATTTCTGTTTAACTGATTGATTCCATTGTTGAAATGTAAGTCAATGAAAGCGCTGTGAGGCTATATAAAACGTAATGATAGTTTTATATACTGAGGGATTTTTCTTGTAATCAATATATTTTATTCTGATTGTTTAGATTGAATTTTAAGCAAGAAACTCCCGGCAGGTGCCGGGATAATTGAATACTGTGCCGGCGCTGGCTCAGTATTTTGTTGGTGCAATTGGATAAAATTAATACTGTGGCGGCCATATGTAGTTCAATTGATCGAACACTAAATTTCCTATTTTGAGCGGAATGACCGCATCTTGGGAAATCGTGGAGACATACCCGGTTGCATCAATTTCGCTAAATACAAGTGGGATGCCCATAGAGTTTTTATTATCTTCACTGGGAGCACCGTCACTTTTATGAATGATTGTGATGATTGATGGTATTTCACTACATTTATTATAGCTATCTCCGTTCTGATCCGAAAATACCATTCTCAGTGTTTTGAGCTTTGAATTGATGGGTAACACCGTTTCGGAGTCAAGCTGAATATCCTGAATACCTTCAGGTGCATCTTTTAACACCAAGTTATATGATTCTCCATTTTGATTCGTAAATTGAAGGGCCATATGGGCAGGAATAGTTGATGGATTACGGAAATTAAGCTGAATGAAAGCTTTTGTTGTACTGCTACAGTAAGGTTTGGGGATTGCGATGTTCGCCGATAAATCGAGATATTGTGTTTCTGTAGAAGCAAATGATGACAACGCTGGTAATAATATCAGAGATGCGGCGATGTGAGTTAATTTCATCTGATGACACCCTCATAAAAATGGTGCTGAAAAAACAGCACCACGATTGTTGTTCAATATAGTTATTTAATATTTAGGTTAGAATGTATTTCCCTGGTTGATGTTTAGTGGGACGGGGTAGAAAGCCGTACCGCTATTTTCTTCGTACACAGTTATATATCCAGTTGCCAGAACCGGATGATTGACCCCTTGGGCATTTTTAATCACCAGATATTTCGGTACCTCAGCGCAACTTCCAATGCCGAAAGTTTTCTCAAATGTCTTTGTGTACTTACCATTGATACTAATGGAACCATAACCTTTTAGTGTGTGACCGTAGTGATCATAAGCTGATATACCGATTGTATTCGTGTTGGCTGAGCTGCCGTTGAGATCAGTCAGGTTCAGACTGAGCCTGATACTGCCAAGAGCCATATCTGAACAATTGGTTTCCGGAAGGCCAACCGTCACACTGGTTGGATTTGCGAAAGCCAAAGAGGGTAACAACAATAACGGTGCCGCGAATTGAATCAATTTCATTTGGTCATATTCCTTAAAAATATTTTATTTTTTCATTTATTTTAAATTTACGAATACTTATTTATAAGCCGCCCTAATTTATAAGACATGTATGTCATAAAAAAGACAAAATAGTACTTTATAGAAATGAATGCTTATAAATTGAATATCGTTCATTAAATCACAATACAAATCTTGTGAATGATAATAATAATCCTATATACTAAATAAATTTTGTTTTATATAACATGGTTGCTTATGTGCGTTTGAGGTTTATCAGGAGGATTCATTTTGTGTAAAAAGTATCTGGCAAAAGTATACTGATGGATACTTTTGTCCTATGCTTATGTATCTGGACGAGGATACGAAAGGATACCGGATATGAAACCCATCAACTGGCACTATCCGCGCGCTGAACTGGCACAGCAATATCTGACCACGATTGGCCGGGGGCCTGTGTCCCGGCTTGCTTTGCTGGGCGTTCGCCGGATTGGTAAAACCGCCTTCCTGTTACACGATGTTTGCGAACAGGCGATTGCACTGAAATTTCTTCCCGTTTATATCAACCTGTGGGACAACCCCGATGCCCCGCAGGATGTGATCATCCATACCCTGCAACGTTATTTAGCCTCTCTGGATGAGAAAGGGCTGGAATCTGTCCGGGAATTACTGGCTTCAGAGGTCACGAAGCTGGAGGTGAATTTTGGCATCATTCAACTTTCAGCCGATATGCAGCCGTCTCCGTCGGTGCCTGCTTCTGCCCTGACGCTGATTGGCAATCTGTTCCGGCGTCTGGTTAATAAAGCCCGGAGTCATGGTCTACGGCCATTGATCGTGATCGATGAAGTTCAGCATCTCAATACTTCCGCCAGTTTCTGGGGGTTGCAGGGCACATTGCGGACGCAGTTTGATTCTTTCCCGGAAACCTGTGTGATATTTGCAGGCAGCAGCCGGGGCGGTATCCATGCGATGTTTAATCATGAAGAAGCTTTATGTGGCACCACGACGAAACCGATGCCGTTTTTCCGCTCGGCAATGCTGGTTGATTTCCCGCTGCTGGATGAAGACTTTGTCCATCATTTTTATGCGCTGCTGATTGCTGAGTTTGCACTGGATTACCCGCAGGCGGAGCTTTCTTATGTATTTCGTCAGGTGGAGAAATCCCCTTTCTGGTTCCGGATGGTGATGGCTGAGCTGATTACGCAGCGGCTGCATCCGTTTGCTGCATTAGAAATCGTGCAGGAACGGATGAAGCTGGATGGTGATTTTGAAGGTATTGCCCGGCAGCTCAGGCCGCTGGATGTGCAGGTTTATCTGCGGTTGTGTCGTAACCTGCCGGTGTACACCCAAAGTTTCTTTGCACAGGCCGTTCAGCTCACCGGCCGTAAGCAGGTGACCAAAAGTGCAGTACAAAAGTCAGTGACTAAGTTATTGAATAAGCGCCTGCTGACCAAAGCCGGTGGTTCATATTTTAATGAAATACCAGGCCTGCAGTCATTTCTCGGGGAAGCTGTACAGGTTTAGCAAGATTATTTGGGTATAGATGATCAGAGAAATGAAAACATTCAGAGTTCATTTCTCTGATTTCGACAGACGTCAGTTTACATAAACTGAACGGAGTTTTTGGTAACTATCATTAAATCGTCTGGTGATGATTCGCTGGTTTTGCTGAATATCTATCTGGTTTGTCTTAATATTGGATGCGATTTCAGAGAAATTATTATAAGTAGCAACATCGACACCGATACTTTGGGTAAGCTCTTTATGATTAGTTGAATCTGCTTTTGCATGGACGACACCTCGTCCCATTCTGATGTATTCCTTGATGCTGGTCATGCCGCCACGTCGTTGTAAAACAATGTGAGAGCAAGACATCAATAGTGCGTTATAAGTCACGCTGTTGGTGACTGTCGGATAACTGATATCAATGATTTTTTTCTTAATATGTCTTAGATATAAGCAATATAAATCGATGAGTACTCTGAACAACTTTCTCTTTTTATAAGTAAAAATCATATACTTATAATCAAGCAAAATCCCTTGTTTCTCAATGGATCTGAGTAATGAAATGACTTCGCGTAACTTGAAAACACCGCGCTTCGCACCAATCAGTATTTTTTGCTCCGGCTGCGTATTTTGAGAGTTATCGTCATATAGATCTTTAAATTTTCTCAGTAATTTTACCGGCATCACTGAGAACGCATCTCTTGCATCAATAATATTAAAATCATTCCTTTCAAGCACATTTTCCAGCATCGGCCTGAATGCGGCTTCTGATGCTATGAAATTTTTAATGAGGGGCATCACTGCAAGGCAGGCTGCGCTGACACTATTTTTGCTGGTTTCAACAATCTGACCAAACTTACGCTTGGTCAGGGTCCAGCGATCTAATTCATCTTCGGTCAGATGTATATAAATTTTGTCTGCATTTTCTGTCGAATAATCAAGTAATTGTTTAATAAAAAAACTGTTACTCTTGCTTAAAGAAATGAATGTAATAGTTTTTGCTGATGAAACATCCTGGAGTGAACAACGCTCATAATAGCGGATAAGGATTTGGTGTTCGTCAGGTAGTGTCTTATTTTCTTCATCATCCAGTGTCAGCAGGCAAATGTTCTCAGGTTTGACATGGCAGTTGTGAATCAGCATATCGATGTATAGATTGGTAAACCCGTGGTTTGACTTCCCCACGATAATATTCCTGTCGTGAAAATCCAAAGTGCCCTCCTTTTCATTGCAATACTAAAAACTACTGTCAGTATAAAAATAGCCTATTTTCATGCAGTTGCATTGCGTGTCCAAAATTGATGATTGATCTTTGCTGATAGATGATTGATTTTTTCTGATAATATTATAAATAACTTCTTAAGTATATGTCATCCGGTAAACCGGTTTTGTATCAACAGATAAAGCAACATTGCATGTGAGTGGTTGTTTATCTTTTCCGCCGGGGTAAGAATACACACGGTGATATGTAACTTTTATTAAGATTCTGAGGATAAACATGAGTAAAGCGTTTGAACTGGTGTCCGCTTATCAGCCGTCCGGAGACCAGCCTGCGGCGATTGAACAGCTGCTGGACGGGCTGGATTCAGGCCTGGCACATCAGACTTTGCTGGGTGTGACCGGCTCCGGAAAGACCTTTACAATGGCCAATGTGATTGCCCGGGCAAAGCGGCCGGCCATTTTACTGGCGCCGAACAAAACGCTGGCAGCCCAGCTTTACGGGGAAATGAAAGCCTTCTTCCCGAATAATGCGGTGGAATATTTTGTTTCCTATTATGACTATTATCAGCCGGAAGCTTACGTTCCGACCACGGATACCTTTATCGAGAAAGATGCTTCCGTTAATGCCCACATTGAGCAGATGCGGCTTTCCGCAACCAAAGCACTACTTGAGCGTAAAGATGCTGTCATTGTTGCTTCGGTGTCCGCGATTTATGGTCTGGGTGATCCGGATTCTTACCTGAAAATGATGCTGCATTTACGTCGCGGTGATGTGGCCGATCAGCGCGCGATGCTCAGACGGCTGGCTGAACTTCAGTATACCCGCAACGATGTCGGTTTTGAGCGCGGCCAGTTCCGGGTGCGCGGCGAAGTGATTGATATCTTCCCGGCGGAATCGGAACAGGAAGCTGTGCGGGTGGAAATGTTTGATGATGAAATCGAGGTGATCAGCCTGTTCGACCCGCTGACCGGCGCGATTATTCAGCGTGATTTGCCCCGTTTTACCGTTTATCCCAAAACGCACTATGTCACGCCCCGTGAGCGGATTCTGGATGCGATTGAACAGATCAAAGATGAACTGAAAGAACGCCAGAGCTGGTTTATAAAAGAAAATAAGCTGCTGGAAGAGCAGCGGATTACCCAGCGGACGCAGTTTGACATTGAAATGATGAATGAACTGGGGTTCTGCTCCGGGATTGAAAACTATTCCCGTTACCTCAGTGGCCGCAACCCCGGCGAGCCGCCACCGACGTTGTTCGACTATCTGCCGCATGACGGCATTCTGATGATCGATGAGTCGCATGTGACGGTCCCTCAGATTGGCGCGATGTATAAAGGTGACCGCTCGCGCAAGGAAACCCTGGTGGAGTTCGGCTTCCGGCTGCCTTGTGCGTTGGATAACCGCCCGCTGAAGTTCGAAGAATTTGAGTCTCTGGCTCCGCAGACGATTTTTATCTCGGCGACGCCGGGGGTTTACGAGATGGAAAAATCAGCCGGTGAAGTGGCTGATCAGGTCGTCAGGCCGACCGGATTGCTGGATCCGGAACTTGAAGTGCGTCCGGTGGCGACTCAGGTGGATGATTTGCTGTCTGAAATCCGGATTCGTGCGGCGAAAGATGAACGGGTGCTGGTGACCACGCTGACCAAGCGCATGGCTGAAGATTTAACCGAATATCTGCAAGAGCATGATGTCCGGGTTCGTTATCTCCATTCCGATATTGATACGGTTGAACGGGTTGAGATTATCCGTGACCTGCGTCTGGGAGAGTTTGACGTGCTGGTTGGAATTAACCTGCTGCGTGAGGGGCTGGATATGCCGGAAGTGTCTCTGGTGGCGATTCTGGATGCGGATAAAGAAGGCTTCCTGCGTTCAGAACGGTCACTGATTCAGACGATTGGCCGGGCAGCCCGGAATCTTCAGGGGAAAGCGATTCTTTATGCGGACAGAGTGACCGGGTCGATGAAGCGGGCGATGGATGAAACCAACCGTCGCCGGGCAAAACAGCAGGCGCATAATGAGAAGCTGGGTGTTGAGCCGCAGGCACTACGCCGGGATGTGAAAGACATTATGGAAATGGGTGACATTGCCAAAACCCGCAATCAGCGAAAGCGCCAGCCGGTGCCATTATCTCAGGTGGCGGAGTCCGATGCGGGTTATGCCGCTTTGTCGCCGCAGCAGCTTGAAAAGGAGATCAAGAAGCTGGAATCACAGATGTATCAGTATGCACAGAACCTGGAATTTGAAGAAGCTGCCAAAAAACGCGATGAAATTGAAAAACTTCGTCAGCAATTCATTGTGAACAGCTAAACTATAAGCATAAGCAAATACGATCTTCTGAAGATGAGCGGGTCTGAAAGATAAAATGTTTGAGAAATACACCGTATAAAATGACGGATAAAAAAAAGCCAATAGCATTAAATCTATTGGCTGTCAGAATGTGAATATGATATTCACTAACAACGTCAGTTGGCTAGGTGACCCAAGCGGGTCAATAAAACATTTTGCAGTATTTGTGCCAGAATAAAATTCGGTGATTTTGTGTCTTTAAAGCGCTTTTATGACGAAAAAGCTGAAAATTATTGAAAACGAATTTGCGTTTTGCAATTTCAAATGCAAAAATGATGCAAAATGCAAAGAAATATAAATGGACCTGGCTGGGATATGCAATCAGTACAAACCATACAAAAAAGCAGATATCTGCTGATGGTCGAGGATACAGCCTCTGTTGCTGTACTCTACCGTTCTTATCTGATGCCGCTGGATGATATTGATATCACGATTGTCGGTACCGGCAAAGAAGCACTGGATAGTTTGCAAAAACGTGAGCCGGATTTAATTCTGCTTGATCTCCGGTTACCGGATATGACCGGTATGGATGTCTTGCGGGAAGTGAAAGTGATCTATCCGGATGTGCCGGTGATTTTCATGACGGCACATGGCTCAATTGAAACTGCCGTTGAAGCAATGCGTCACGGTGCGCAGGACTTTTTAATTAAGCCATGTGAAGCGAACCGTTTACGTGTCACGGTCAATAATGCGATTCGCAAAGCAAGCAAAATTAAAGCAACACCGGGTGCAAAAAGTCAGAATTATCAGGGGTTCATCGGCAGCAGCCAGATGATGCAGGATGTTTACCGGACCATTGATTCTGCCGCTTCCAGTAAAGCCAGTATCTTCATTACCGGTGAGAGCGGCACCGGGAAAGAAGTCTGCGCTGAAGCAATTCATGCCGCCAGTAAACGGGGTGATAACCCCTTTATTGCGATCAACTGTGCGGCGATTCCGAAAGATTTAATCGAAAGTGAACTGTTTGGTCACGTCAAAGGGGCGTTTACCGGCGCAGCAACGGACCGGCAGGGCGCTGCTGAACTGGCAGATGGCGGCACGCTGTTTCTGGACGAATTGTGTGAAATGGACCTTGACCTGCAGACCAAACTGCTGCGGTTTATCCAGACCGGTACGTTCCAGAAGGTTGGTTCCTCACGGATGAAAAGTGTCGATGTCCGGTTTGTCTGTGCGACCAACCGCGACCCGTGGAAAGAAGTGCAGGAAGGCCGCTTCAGGGAAGATTTATATTACCGGCTCTATGTGATTCCTTTGCACCTGCCACCACTGCGTGAGCGGGAAAATGATGTGATTGAAATTGCTTATTCGCTTCTGGGTTACATGTCCAAGGAAGAAGGCAAAGATTTTGTCAGATTATCGCCGGAAGTGACCGAACGTTTCATCTATTACGAATGGCCGGGTAATGTCCGCCAGTTACAGAATGTTTTGCGTAATGTCGTGGTGCTGAATTCAGGCCGGGAAATTACGCTGAATATGTTACCACCGCCGTTGAATAAGCCAAAAGAGGAAACACGCCTGCGGCTGATTCATCCGCAGGAAGAAGATAATAAACTGTCAGTGCAGGATATTTATCCTTTATGGATGACAGAAAAAATGGCGATTGAACGGGCGATTGAAGCCTGTGAAGGCAATATTCCCAAAGCGGCTGGTCATCTGGAAGTCAGTCCTTCAACAATTTACCGGAAACTTCAGTCCTGGAATGCAGAAGAGAAAGCTTAAATATGATCATGGATTTAATCAATCAGGAAAAGATAGCAACACTGGCAAAAGAAATTGGTCCGGAAAATGTGCCGGTTTTGCTGGATATTTTTTTAGGTGAACTGACATCTTATCAGGCCACATTGCTGGAAGCTGATACAGAGGCACGGCTGGAACACTTAAAAGAAATCAGCCATGCGCTGAAAAGCAGTGCGGCCAGTTTTGGTGCAGACCGGTTGTGCGCGCTGGCCATTGATATTGACATGCGGGGCAAACAGCAGCAGCTGGAAGATATCGCGCAGGAGACTGAAGCATTGGTTGAGTTACTGCGTCTGACACACGAAAGTTATGCGGCTTTCAGCCCTGAATCTGTCAGCGTTTAACGTCTTTATTCGCATACGCCTCTGTTCCTTTAACTGTGCCTGACTGTGTCAGGGACAGTTAAAGTCGTCATTTATTCATTTCTGCCCGGTCATCTGCTCTTCCAGTGCCAGCCGGAGTTTCTCCCGCTCATGACGCCATTCTTTGTTAGGGGAGGCCAGGTCACGAATCACGAGTTGGGTGTGCGGATGGCTGAAGTGCTCAATCATCTGATGGCAGAGCACCACATCGACCGGACGCCCTTCACAGGCCCGGGAGCACCATTCAAGCCTCTGACTTAAATCCATTTGACTTGCCGGACCAATCTCCGGTGATAAATTCTCAATATAGATGAGTTTTGCTGCGGTATTTTTGGCAATCGCTTTGCCGATTTCAGAAAGCAGCAGCGGGGGCATGACACTGGTCAGAAAACTGCCGGGGCCGAGAATAATAGCATCTGTTGCACGGATAGCGGCAATGGCTTCGTGAGTTGCCGGCACCTGAGGTGAAATGTCAATCCGGGTCAGCCTGGCATTCATCTGGTCAACACTGGTTTCACCCGTCACAGTGCGGCCTTCCGTCGTCAGTGCGGTCAGGTCTGCCGGATATTCTGACATCGGCACAATATTGACCGACACATCCAGCATGGTCCGGATCAGCTGAATTGCGTCCAGCGGGCGGACTGATAAATTATCCAGCGCCGTCAGCATCAGGTTGCCCAGATTATGGCCATCCAGTTCGCCCTGACCACGAAAACGGTGTTCAAACATCATGGAAGCAATCGAGGGTGTGGTGATGAGCTGATTAATACAATTGCGCATGTCGCCCCAGGCAATGCCACCCTGACAATGCCGGATTCGCCCGGTTGAACCGCCGTTATCGGTGGTCGTGACAACACCGGTCGCATTCTCTTCAAAATGGCGCAAAGCCGCCAAAACCCGTCCAAGACCATGTCCGCCACCAATGGCAACAACTTTCTTTTCTTTATGAATATCCATCATGTCCTGATCAATAAGATTTAATTATAATTCCAACTAAATAATTATAAGCTATTAATAGAAATAACTGATAATAAGTCATTTTTTTCAGAGATTTTATAACTTTTGTCTGTTTTTTTGTATTCATCGCTAGATCGATTCAAAAAAATTTGTAAACATGTGCACCGATGTTGATTGTGAGAATACTTTAATATCCCGGTAAATACATCCCGTTGATATGTAGGTGTTTTCATAGTTGCCATAGCTCCGAGTCTGACGGGCTAAGTCATTCATTCTGCCGTTGGCGTTCACTTTTAAACGTCAGTTGTGCAAAAGACTGAAGATAAGCACTTCAGACCAGAGGCCGAAATCTGGCCCAAGGGTAAGGTTGGAAATGATCTTGCCTCCCGTGTTTGGAAAGGTGTTCCATGGCTCTACAATTTGAAGATAATTTTCAGCGCAAATTCTATTATTTGCGTCTGTCGCTGACTGACGTCTGTAATTTTAAGTGTACCTATTGTTTACCTGATGGGTACCAGGCAGGGGATGAACGTCCCTGTTTCCTTTCATTGCCCGAAATTCGCCGGGTTGTTCATGCATTTGCCCATTGTGGCACGACAAAAGTACGCCTGACCGGCGGAGAACCGAGCCTGCGCCGTGATTTTACCGAAATCATCCGGCAGGTCGCGGATACGCCCGGTATTGAGAAAGTGGCGACGACAACCAATGGCTTCCGGATGGAGAAATGCGTTGCTGACTGGCAGCGGGCCGGGCTGACCAATATCAACGTCAGTCTGGACAGCCTCGATCCGAGAATGTTTCATCAAATCACCGGTGAAAATAAATTTGAGCTGGTGATGCGGGGCATTGACCGGGCGCTGGAAATCGGTTTTGCTCAGGTCAAAGTCAATGCTGTCTTACTGAAAAATCAGAACGACCACCAGCTCCCGGCGTTTTTAGAATGGATTAAACATCGCCCGGTGCAGCTGCGGTTTATCGAACTGATGCAGACCGGGGAAATGGATCACTATTTTGACCGCCATCATGCTTCAGGTCAGGTGTTTTACCGGCTGCTGAAAGCGCAGGGCTGGCAGCGGAAAGTCCGTGCCAGTCATGATGGCCCGGCCAAGGTGTTCTGGCATCCGGATTATCAGGGCGAAATTGGTCTGATCATGCCTTACGAAGACGGCTTTTGTGACACATGCAACCGCTTACGGGTTTCGGCAACCGGCAAACTGCATTTGTGCCTGTTTGGTGAGTCCGGCCTCGATCTGCGGGACTTATTGCAGCAGGATGCGCAACAGTCTGCCCTGATGGCCCGGATTCAGTCCGGTCTGGGGCAAAAAGCATCGGGGCATTTTCTGCATCAGGGTGACGCCGGAATGACGCCGCATCTGGCATCGATCGGGGGCTGAGTTTTCAGTCATGACTGCTTAAAAAAGCAGATGGTTTTTTAAAACAGAAATAACAAACAGGTGAATGTTATGGGTCATGCACAATCAGAATTTAAACCTGCAAAAATCGCGGTATTAACTGTGTCTGATACGCGTACAGAAGAAAACGACACATCCGGGCAGTATCTGGTTCAGGCACTCAAAGATGCCGGACATCAACTGGCTGACAAACAAATTGTGATCGATGATAAATACAAAATCCGGGCGATTGTTTCGAACTGGATTGCTGACGAAAGCGTTCAGGCAGTGATGATCACCGGTGGCACCGGTTTTACCAGCCGGGATAATACGCCGGAAGCCATGTTGCCGCTGTTTGATAAAGAAGTGGAAGGATTTGGTGAACTGTTCCGGATGGTTTCTTATGAAGAAATCGGCACCTCGACCATTCAGTCACGGGCTTTTGCCGGGTTTGCCAATCATACTGTGATTTTCGCGATGCCGGGTTCAACCAACGCCTGTAAAACGGCGTGGACTAAGGTGATTGAACAGCAGATGGATGCCTCACACCGTCCGTGTAACTTTATGCCGCATCTGGGGAAATAACGCATGCCTGAACTGACTCACGTCAATACTGCCGGTGAGGCCAATATGGTGGATGTTTCTGCGAAAGCCGACACAGTCAGAGAAGCCAGAGCTGAAGCCTGGGTCCATATGTCGGCTGAAACGCTGGGGCTGATTATTTCCGGCGGACATCATAAAGGCGATGTATTTGCCACCGCCCGCATCGCCGGGATTCAGGCAGCGAAACGCACATGGGAGCTGATTCCTCTGTGTCACCCGTTGCTGTTGTCCAAAGTGGAAGTCCGGCTGGAAGCGTGTGAAGAACAATCCGCGGTGCGGATTGAATCTGTGTGTCGCCTGACCGGAAAAACCGGCGTTGAAATGGAAGCGCTGACTGCTGCATCCGTGGCTGCATTAACCGTTTACGACATGTGTAAAGCTATTCAGAAAGATATGGTGATCAGTCAGGTTCGTTTGCTGGAAAAATCTGGCGGGAAATCAGGTGATTTTAAGGTGGACGCATGATTAAAGTACTGTTTTTTGCCCAGACCCGGGAAATTATCGGTCAGGATGAGATTGAGGTCGAAGGGCCGTTTGAAAGTGTGCAGTTACTGAGAGAATCACTGGCTGCCCGTTCTGATAAATGGGCCCTGGCGATGGCTCCGGAGCGACTGCTGATGGCGGTCAATCAAACCATTGTTCCGCCGGAAACGGCGATCAGTGATGGTGATGAAGTTGCCTTTTTCCCGCCGGTTACAGGAGGCTGAGATGACGCATTCTGTTTGTGTTCAGCGGGAAGACTTCTCCGCCGGTGAAGAGTATGAACGTTTGTCGCAGGATGCCGCAGCCGGGGCTGTTGCGACTTTTGTCGGCAAAGTCCGTAATCATAATCTGGGTGAACCGGTGGCCGGGCTGGCGCTTGAACACTATCCGGGCATGACGGAAAAAGTCCTTGAGGATATCTGTGAACAGGCTGCATCCAAGTGGCCGCTGCTGAACATCCGGGTGATTCACCGGATTGGCCGCATCCGGACCGGCGGGCAGATTGTGTTTGTCGGTGTCAGCAGTGCACACCGCAATGCGGCGTTTGCTGCCTGTGAATTCATTATGGACATCCTGAAAACCAAAGCGCCGTTCTGGAAGAAAGAGTGGGCTGATACCGGTGATCGCTGGCTGGATTCGCGGGAAAGTGATCATCAGGCGGCTGAACGCTGGAAAGAAGACAGCGAAAGCTGAACCAATACCCAAACAACCTGCATCTTCAGATCGTCTGGGAATCTCTATTATCCACCAGAACCATCCACCAGAACCATCCACCAGAACAGATAATTCAGGTGGCTTATGTCTATTATTTAACCAATAGATAATCTCAATCAATAAAATTAGTCAGATCTATTTAGCAATTATCAGAAATTAGGCAACAATTATCCTGAACGGATAATAAAAAGTGATATCTGAGGGAGATTGCATGGACTCACTAAAAGTTAGAGATTATATGACGCGACATCCGGTGACATTTGATGCAGGAATGCCGTTGTCTGTTGCATTGGAAAGAGTGATTCACTCCGAACATTTTGGCGGCCCGGTCGTCGATGAGGCTGGCAAGGTCATTGGTTTTCTGTCTGAGCAGGACTTGCTGGATAAACTGGTGAAAGTGGGTTATCACTGCCAGGACACACATGTTGTCGGTGATTGTATGAATCAGGAAGTGTGTTCCGTGTCTCCGGAATTATCAATTATTGAGCTGGCACATATGATGAAAGTCGGCCGGCCCAAGGTGTATCCGGTGATCGAGGAAGAAGAAAACCGTTTGGTCGGATTAATCACCCGACGCTCTGTGCTTAAAGCGATTGAAAAATCTCTCGTTGCCTGTTTTCAGCATCCGGTTTAGCCGGTTTGTCGTATTCGGATCCATTTCCTGCCCCGCCTGTGATGACTGGCGGGGCTTTTTTATGGGGGTCTATGGTATGCGGTCGGTGCTTGTTTCGGTTTAAGTGTGATCAATCTATTGTTTTTATGAAAAATGATAAACAACACATCATATATTTGTGATCTATAATCTGAACATTGACTGCTATCTTGGTTAAAGTTATCAAAGTGTATTGAGTCATACGCTCATAGAATCTGAATCAATCAAATAACGAGGAAACAAATCATGTCTGACGCTGTTTTTCATCTTGGAGTGACGCAAGCCGATCTGGGTGGTGCAACAGTTGCCATTCTGCCGGGTGATCCTGAGCGGGTTAAGAAAATTGCGGATCAGATGGATGAGCCGGTATTTCTGGCCAGCCACCGGGAATTTACCCTGTACCGGGCTTTGATTGATAATAAACCTGTGATTGTCTGTTCGACAGGTATTGGTGGTCCGTCAACATCAATTGCCGTGGAAGAGCTAGCTCAGCTTGGCGTCAGAACTTTTTTGCGGGTTGGTACAACCGGGGCGATTCAGCCGGATGTGAAGGTCGGGGATTTAATTGTCACGACCGGAGCCGTGCGCCTGGATGGTGCCAGCCAGCATTTTGCACCGATGGAATTCCCGGCAGTGGCTGACTTTGATGCCATGGTGGCTCTGAAAGCAGCTGCTGAAGAAGAGGGGACGGTGCATACCGGTATTACTGCATCCAGTGATACTTTCTATCCGGGGCAGGAGCGTTACGATACATTCTCCGGCCGGGTTGTGAAACGCTTCCAGGGTTCTGTGGAAGAGTGGCAGTCAATGGGCGTGCTGAACTTTGAAATGGAAGCTGCCACTTTGTTTACCATGTGCAGCAGCTCTGGTTTGAGAGGCGGATGTGTCGCAGGTGTGATTATTAACCGTACCCAGAAAGAAATTCCTGACCACGCTATCATCAGGGATGTTGAAGCAAAATCGATTCGTGCTGTGGTCGGTGCGGCCCGTCGTTTACTCTGATTTTTATCGGTCAGGCGTCCTGAACGATTCGATCAAGAGTCTTTATCCGTCAGGCCGGTAGTGACTTTGGGAGAGGCACATACAGACTTTCAGTCAGCTCTCCCAGCATTTGATCGTAGACATGAGAAATATTCAGCGAAATGTCTGCGGTCAGCCGGTACATCGCCTCTGCGTCCATTTGATGTTCTTCTCCCTGACTGATACTTTCCAGCTGTTGCAATGAACGGACACAGTCCGGCGCTGCAATAGACAGCGGGCTGATCACGGCCAGCTGATTAATTTTTCTGCATACCATGTCAGCACTGTGCTGAATGCGGATTTTGCCTTCCTCATGGTCCATATCCTGAATACAGATCCGAAGCTGGGTCAATGCATCCATGGCATCGACAATCTGCTGCCAGTTCATATGATATTCAGTCGTCAGATCTTCCCGGTTCACTTCCACCAGCCAGGACAAAATAATTTCATCCATCAGAAACATACAGTGTCTGATGGCTTTGCCGTGCACCATCTGATTGCGGGCCACTGAATATTCCGGCCAGTTTTTGATTAACCCGCGCAGTTTCATTTGCAGGACCCGGTACATGGGTTTGTTATCGGTCCGGGCAGTGGCGATTAAATGCTGTGATTTTTTCATCAGCAGTTCGGATAAGGGCAGGGTTTCCGCACGGCGGATTTCACCGGACATCAGGGCCAGGTGCGTCGTGTGGCGGTGCTGGCGGCAGGTATGAAGCACCTGACGGAGATCGCTCAGTAAAGCGTATTTATGTTTCAGGCTGGATTCCCGCTGTTTGGCAAGCCAGAACATGAATCCGAGAATACCGACAGAAATAATCATTGATATGACAACAAACATAGCCAACTCCTTTACTGTTATGGCGCAATAATCCCTGTTTATTGCGCTGACTCCGGGCGGGTTGACAGTGTACGGCTGAAAAGGAATTGCAGGAAAAAGGTCAATACACGCCGCAGGCTGGTTCCGAACCCGTATCAGGGTTTCTTTATCAGATCAAAGCAGAGATGATGCCAGTTTTTTTTATGATTAAAATCATCAGCTTAACAAATGATTTACATGCATGGTGCACTGATTTGGTGCGTATTTCTTTGTTTTAGGGAAGATGAACAGAGAGTTTGGACACGAGCGATGAAAAAATCCCGGTAAACACCGGGATTTGTTTTCAGATGGTTTGATCCGGTTCAAAATGCACAATTGTGGCGCATGAACCTGATACCCGCCGGCAGGGAAATTACATCACCCGCATGCCTGGTTTCGCCCCTTCGTGCGGCTCAAGCAACCAGATATCGCTGCCACCCGGACCTGCGGCCAGTACCATGCCTTCTGACATGCCGAATTTCATCTTGCGTGGTTTCAGGTTTGCCACCATCACGGTGTATTTACCGACCAGATCTTCCGGTTTGTAAGCCGATTTGATGCCGGAGAACACCTGACGGGTTTCGCCGCCGATATCCAGTTCCAGCTTCAGCAGCTTGTTGGCTTTCGGCACTTCTTCGCAGGAGACAATTTGCGCAATCCGCAGATCGACTTTGGCAAAATCATCAAATTCGATTTCATCAGCGATTGGATCTTTTGCCAGCTCCGTTTCTGTTGCCGTCTGCTTCTGTGTGATCGCTTTTTCTGCGGCTGCATCTTCTTTCGATGCTTCAATCATGGCTTCGATTGTTTTGGGTTCGATCCGGCTGAACAGTGCTTTGAACTTGCTGATTTCATGGCTGACCAGTGGTTTGGCGATCACATCCCAGTCCAGGGTTTCATTGAGGAAAGCTTCACTGCGGGCCGCCAGTTCCGGCATTACCGGTTTCAGATAAGCCATCAGCACGCGGAACAGGTTAATGCCCATGGAGCAGATGTCCTGCAATTCCTGATCTTTGTCTGCTTCTTTGGCAATCACCCACGGGGCTTTTTCGTCAACATACTGGTTGGCTTTATCCGCCAGTGCCGTGATTTCACGAATCGCACGGCCAAACTCACGGGTTTCAAAGTATTCACCAATTTGCTTCGCAGCGCTGACGAAGGTTTCATACAGCGCCGGTTCTGCAATATTAGCAGACAGCTGACCGCCGAAACGCTTGGTGATAAAGCCTGCGTTACGGGAAGCCAGGTTGACGATTTTGTTGACGATATCCGAGTTCACCCGCTGGCTGAAATCTTCCAGATTCAGGTCCAGATCATCAATCCGGCTGTTCAGCTTCGCTGCGTAGTAATAGCGCAGACATTCCGGATCCATGTGCTTGAGATATGTCGCCGCTTTGACGAAAGTGCCTTTGGATTTCGACATTTTCGCGCCGTTGACGGTCACATAACCGTGTACGAAAACGTTGTCCGGCTTGCGGAAGCCGGAGCCTTCGAGCATGGCAGGCCAGAACAGACTGTGGAAGTAAACGATGTCTTTCCCGATGAAGTGATACAGCTCAGTTTGGCTGTCTTTATTCCAGTACTCGTCAAAGTCCAGATCACCGCGCTTGTCACACAGGTTTTTGAAAGAGCCCATGTAACCGATTGGCGCATCCAGCCAGACGTAGAAATATTTGCCTTCTTCACCCGGAATCTCAAAACCGAAATAAGGCGCATCGCGTGAGATATCCCACTGTTGCAGGCCGGATTCAAACCATTCCTGCATTTTGTTGGCGGTTTCTGTTTGCAGTGAACCGGAACGGGTCCACTCTTTGAGCATGCTTTCAAACTGAGGCAGGTCAAAGAAGAAGTGCTCGGAATCTTTCATCACCGGTGTGGCACCGGACACCGCAGATTTCGGATTAATCAGGTCGGTCGGGCTGTAAGTTTCACCACAGGCATCGCAGTTATCGCCGTACTGATCTTCAGACTTACACTTCGGACAGGTGCCTTTCACAAAGCGGTCCGGCAGGAACATCTCTTTCTCCGGATCATACAGCTGTGAAATCGTCCGGCTGGAGATAAAGCCGTTGGCTTTTAACTGCTGGTAAATATAAGAAGAGATCTCGCGGTTTTCTTCGCTGTGGGTGCTGTGATAATTATCATAGCTGATGTTAAATCCGGCGAAGTCTTTCTGGTGCTCTTCACTGGCCGATGCAATCATCGCTTCAGGCGTGATTCCCATTTGCTGTGCTCTGAGCATGATCGGTGTGCCGTGAGCATCATCCGCACAAATGAAATGGATCACATTGCCTTTCAGGCGCTGGTAACGTACCCAGATATCCGCCTGAATATGCTCTAACATGTGGCCTAAATGAATCGGGCCGTTAGCATACGGAAGGGCGCAGGTTACCAGAATTTTTCTCGGTTCAGTTGCCATACTAAATTTCTTCGCTCTGTCTGATATATCGCCGTTGCAGCCGGAAAATTCTTCACCGGTTGCCAGCAGCAATACAAAAATTTTAAAGGAATCTTGGATATTGATGAGATATGTGAAAAACCACACAAAATCAATAGCCGTTAATAGTACCTGATGTCAGGGATTACGCAAAGCACCCATCCACGTTCGGGATCATTTTTTTCCGCGGGAAGCGGGCCGGGGTGATGCCTGAGCATGGTTCCGGCTGACCGGTTCTGGTGGCGCATTCGGGTCAACTGTTTCAGCGAATTTGTTTTCGGACTTTAGCTTCATGTGGTGGAGTGGTAGCATATGCCAAAAATCTTTTCGGGAGATATATTTATGGCGTATCCCATTCCGGGCGAGCTGGTTGCCTGGCTCAATCAATTTTCCCATGCAAGCCTCATTGCTGACTGGGCTTCACAGCCGGGTCTGATCCGCGCACAAAGCGGGACGGTTTTCCATATTGACCTGCCATTTGCGGCGACATCCCTGCAACAGGAACTCCGCCAGTGGCTGACAGCGAACCAGCCACCTGCCCAATATGAAATCAACGTGCACGTGGTGCCGAAAGCCCTGGTCACGCATGTTGAGCAGCCTCTGAAAGGGGTGAAGAACATCATTGCGGTGACGTCGGCCAAGGGCGGCGTGGGCAAATCAACCACCGCGGTGAATCTGGCACTGGCACTGGCCGCTTCCGGGGCGAAAACCGGACTGCTGGATGCGGATATTTACGGGCCGTCTGTACCGATGATGCTGGGCACGATGGATGCGGATATCTCAGTTAAAGACGGCAAGTGGATGCTGCCGGTGGAAGCGCACGGGTTGTACAACCATTCGATCGGTTATCTGATGGATAAAAACGACGCGGCGATCTGGCGCGGGCCAATGGCCTCCAAAGCACTCGGTCAGCTGGTGAATGAAACCCTGTGGCCAGATCTCGATTATCTGGTGATCGACATGCCACCGGGCACCGGCGATATTCAGCTGACGTTGTCACAGCAAATCCCGGTCACCGGTGCGATTGTGGTGACCACACCGCAGGATCTGGCGCTGGCGGATGCCCGTAAAGGCGTGACCATGTTTCATCAGGTCGAAGTCCCGGTGGTCGGGCTGGTGGAGAATATGAGTTATCACCGTTGCAGTGCCTGCGGCCATAAAGAGTATATCTTCGGCACCGGCGGCGCACTGAAGATGGCAGAAACCTACGGTTTATCGCTGCTGGCTCAGATTCCGCTGCATCTGCATGTGCGGGAAGACATCGACGCTGGTTGCCCGACCGTCGTCGCAAGACCCGATAGTGAGCACACACAACTTTATTTACAGTTAGCTGAGCAAATCGCCAGCCGGATGTACTGGAACGGGAAGGTAAAGCCGGAAAGTATTGATGTGGCGATGGTGGAAGGGTAACCCTGTTCGTTGATGTTGTACTGAATGACTTCCGGTATTCGCCAATACCGGAAGCCCGGATTAATTTAAATCTGTTTATCAGAACGGCAGTCCCTGATTGATATTAAAGAAGTAGCGACTATATTTGGTATTCGTTGCTGGCGATGTTGGTGTATAGGTGTTTTGTGAACCAGAGGCAATCACCTGACTGTTTTTATTTAAATTCGTGATTTTTACCACTGCTGGCCAGACGTCACAACGATAGTTTTTTCCAATACTGTCTGAAGAGGCCCGATAAAAGCTGCCATCAAAACTGACCGTTTGGTTTGCAGAGATACTGACCTGGGTGCCGGGATAAAAATCTGATCGTTGATTACTACCCGGTATCACTTCTTCTCCTTGCTTGTTGTAAAACTGAACAAGGACATTCGCCGTATTGTCACTTAAATTTGAAATATTAAGCTCTAATGTACTTTGTCCTGTAAAAGAAGCTGAACAGCGGGAATTAACTGTATTAAAAAAAACCGACGTTGAATGATCATGTGCAAAGGCAAGAGAAGGCATGATGAGTAAAGGGAGCAGCAACTTTTTCATGATTATTTTCCTTAAATATTATTGTAATGAGCCAATAGAATGGTCAATGTATAAAACATCGCTAGGCTAACATATGCAGAGAAACAAAAACACTATTTATCATTTGATAAAGTTGTTATTTTTTAGACAGATAAACAGATAAACAGATAAACAGATAGACAGAACAGAAAATCACGCCCTCAGCCCGCTGAACATCCTCGGCGAATACACCGGCTGAATGATTTGGCCGAGGGTAATCTGACTGATTTGCGGATGACGCGGGTTGGCGACGGCGACGGAAAGTTCGCCGATGCCGACGGCGACACTGGGTACCAGCAGGAGCAGTGCTTCCTGTGATTGCAAAAATTCATCGCCGATGCGTTGCGTGCTTTGCGGGTAGGGCATGGTTTGCCAGTCGTCGGGCAGGGTTTGCAGGTCCAGCCGTTGGATGGCGACATCCGGCGCGACGTTGTAAATCGCTTTGCAGTGTGATGCGGGCACAAGCCGCGGGGTCGGATGATAATTGGCGGCTTCCACCAGCGCGGTGCCCATATCCAGCGCAAAATAGATCACCGGATGACCGGCGCTGTTCCAGCGGGCACCGTCATCAAAACTGGCTCCGCGGCCGGTGAAGACATCAGCAAAACGTTTGTTTGTTACCCGGTAGAGCTTCATTATGAATATTCACCGTATTCGATCTTCCGCAGTGTCTGCCGTACCAGTTCACGACCGGCAGGGGTGTCCATAATATCCAGGGGCACTTCACCGCCCAGTGCCGGTATCGGGGTGCTCAGCCACTCTTTTGCCAGTTCCAGCGAACCGTAAACATCGCTGGCCTGCATATACACCCGCACCGTATCAATCACGTTATCGCCGATAACCGTTGGCAGTTTGACCAGCCGGTAGCTTTTGCTCAGGTTCGACTTATCTTTACCAATGACACGGGCAAAAATATCCCGATCAGAAATCACCCGGATGATATCTTTCAGGTTGGTGCCGCTGACACCGTGCGATACGGCTTTGAAATACCCGGACGTGGTCAGTAAATCAACCTCCGGAAAAATCGCATTAAGTTGATCAGAAGCCTTATGCTCTGTTGCGCAAGCGACGTGGTTCATCATTCTGCATCTCCGGTTGTTCTGTCTGGTATCAGTGTAAGTCATCTCATGATAATTCGTCAATATAACGGTCGTGTTAAGTTATAATGACGAATTATCATGAGATGAGAAATCACATCAATTCATCCGGAGCAGGTCTGAATCTCTGCCTGAGTGGCTTGCAATCAGGAGCAGCTCTTTAGCGCATATAAGACCCGTTATTAATATCAAGGCACACACCATTCATATAGTCAGGGGCGTCGATACCCAGCCAGCGGATCGCTTCTGCGACTTCGGCATCAGTGGCAAAGCGGTTCAGGATTGTGCCGGACTTAAACTGTGCCTGACGTGTTTCGGGGATGCTGTGCAGCATATTGGTTTCAACCGGGCTGGGCGCCACGCAGTTGACGAGTACGCCCTGCGGGCCGAGTAGTCTGGCAAAGCTTTTGGTCGCATTGATCAGCCCGGCTTTGGTGATGCCGTACCACACGTCCGGATGGCCGATCTGACCGGCAACAGAGGCATTATTGACGATTCTGCCGTACTGATTTTTGACCATCGATTTGGACACTGCCGTCATCAGTTTGACCGGCGCTTCCAGATTAATTTTCACCGTCTGGCTGATCGCTTCATCCGGGTAATCATCGTAAGTGCGGGTGAGCATCATACCGGCATTGTTAATCAGCACATCAATATCGCCCACTGCTTCGACCACTTCTTCAATGTCATTCGTTTCTGTTAAATCGAACTCAATTGTGTGTACATCCGGCACGCCTGAAAATTCAAAATTGCTGAAATCACGCGCCAGCACATGGACCTGATAATTCTGCTTTAAAAATAACCGGGTGACTTCAAGCCCGATCCCTTTGTTTCCGCCTGTGATCAGCACTGTTCTTTTCATGATAAACGTCCTTGGGTTCTGATGCTTCAGAGATTGAATACAAATCAATGATGGTTGCAAACTACCGTGGTGCCGTAAAAAGCAGTGGTTAGTCAAGCGGTGTGCGATGAAGAAGTATGCAGAGAATCCGCCGGTCCTGACCGTTCACCGCTTCTGGCAGTCCGGGTGAGTTTAGCATAAATAATCACTCAGTTTCATTTCTATACTATTCTTATCGGGGAAAGCGCCGGCGACATTCCGGTGATCAATGACAGTGATTCAACAGGAGAACTCCGATGGAGAAAACCATAGGACGCCCCGTGGTTTCAGGCCGCGTATTTTCTGAATTAAAACAGTTTCTGAGCCAGGGTCCGGATAAAGTACAGGTTCAGGATGACAGAGCGATTGCCGCGTGGTTTATGGGCACCAAAGGCGAAAATCTTGACATGGTGAAAAATCTGGTCAGCCGGGTGATTGAAGAAACCTTATACAGCCGGGCTGAGCTGTTTCCCGGTGATCCGGTTTATATTACCCAGGAAGTGAAAGCTTCAGCCCCTTATCAACAGGCGAAGCTGGAGATCACTGAGAAAAGTAACAGCCTGCTGGATATTCTGAACCGTTACTCTGTGCCGTTTTCCAGCCTGCGCTATCAGGGCCATATGACCTGGGATGTCACGCTGCCTTCGGTGTTGGGCTATCTGGCCGGGATGCTGCAAAATCAGAATAACGTTACGCCACAGGCCGCTCCGGCCACAACCCTGCTGGAGATTATGGCGGCGAACGATATCGCTCAGATGGCTGGTTTTTCCATCCGGCCGCTGATTGATGAACACGATGACAGCCGTGATGATCATCAGCTGCACGCCTGGAGCCATATTACCTGTGACGGCACCGTCGCTAATATCGAGAGTGTCTGGGCGGCGCGGGAGCTGAAGTTCATGCCCCTTGGCATCCGCTACGCACTGGAAACCGATCCGCAATGGCAAGCGGCCAGCAAAAAACTGAAACTCAATGACGGGCAGTTACTGGCTCAGGTCAGTGCATGGCAGCTGCTGAATTTGTGTCAGGATGAAATTCTCGGACTGCCGGGCAAAATTTCGCAGTTGACCGGCACAGAAGAGAGTGCCGTCTGGAAGCAGCTTGGCAGTCATTATTCACTCAATGCCAAAGGCATGAGCTTCTTCACTCAGCGTTATCTGCTCCCGGAAAATATTCACACCCCGGCGATTATTGTGCCGTCGAGTAAACACTATTCATGGGTGAAATCGACCTCGCTGCTGGGGATGGGCGGCGGCCAGTCCGGACTGAGTGAAGCGCAGCTCACCGATATCAATGTGATTCAGGATGATGCGCTGCTTAATATCTATGTTGATCATGAAGGCCGGGTTGACACCACCTTGCTGCAGCGGGTGCTGGATACCTGTAAAGCGCATAAAAAACCGGTGTTGATGAACGTGGCGGTGGTCGGCAGTACCGAAGAAGGGGCGGTGGACCCGGTGGAAGCTTTGCTGGCGATTCGTGATGCTTACCGGCAGGACAGCAGCGACCCGTTTGACTATTCAATTCATACCGATGCGGCTTGGGGCGGCTACTTTATGGCCTGTATCCGCAGGCCGTTTGAGATGAATGAAGCCACTCAGTCCACAGAGATGTTCACCAACCAGAGCAGCTGGTTCCGTGACAGTGTTTATCAGAGTATGTGCCGGATTCACCAGTGTGACTCCGTGACCATCGACCCGCACAAAATGGGCTATATGCCTTATCCGGCGGGCAGCTTAACCTACCGGAATGAGAATATCATTAACCTGCTTGGGTTTACCGCGCCGTATATTTCATCCGGTGGTCAGGAAGAAGGGATCAGCACCCGCAATATCGGGGATTCCGGCATTGAAGGCTCCAAACCCGGCGCGGCGGCTTCGGCGGTCTTTCTCAGCCATCAGGTGATTCGTCCGGATCAACGGGGTTATGGTGATTTAATCAATCAGAGCATGCTGAACTCGAAGCTGTTTTATCTGTATATGGCGACGTTGGACTGTGTTTTCCCTGAGGATAAATTCCGGGTGGAAATGCTGCATCCGTTGCCGCAGGTGCTGGAAAACCATAAGCCGGAACTGGTTCGCCTGTTGTGGGAAACCAAAGCCACCAAAGAGATGCTGATTAATTCGGCTGAAGTGGTTGAATGCCTGCGGGCGATCTCCGGCGATCAGAATATTGTCGATTATGTGTTTATCGATAAGCAGGACGACTCGGAAGCCCGCACATCTGAGCTGAACAATCAGCTGTTTAATCAGCTCAGTGTCAAACCGGGTGAGGAAGTCGGCGACGATCAGATCTTTGTCTCGATGACCACGTTCCACCGCGCTGACTATGGCAATACCTTTATCGATTCGCTGGCAAACCGGGTTTACCCTTCGGGCGTCACTGTGGATGCCGTGCCCTGTATCCGGTCGGTGATTCTTGACCCGTGGGCGATTTATACGCACACCGCCGGGCAGACCAGCCCGTTCAACTTCTTTACCGATATCTTCTTCCCGAAACTGCGGGATGCAGTCAATGGGTTGTGTGAAGCGGGGTAACATCTGAGTCTATACCCAAACAACCTGAAGATGCAGGTTGATTGGGTATACCAATTATTCCATCATACCGGACGGATATTTACGTTCTGCTCAGAAGTTCCTGAACATTCGTCCGGTCGAAAGGTCACATCTGAGGACTTTCCAGCGGTGTCATTACAACACAAAAACAGAGTAGAACAAGCAGATGAAAAAGCTATAAAACCATGCACAATTTAGCCACATTACAATACGGAAAATTTTTGATGTCGTCGTCATACGGTAACGAATAAACGGATATGCAATACAGTAATTGCTGAAACGTGACCCTATTGAGAATGAAGCCATATGCAATGGTTTCTTATACAGCTTATCAATATCTTTTGCTAATTGTTGATCAATAAATAAAATATGTTTCGAATCACCTAAAGCCGCTCTGACGGACTGAATCCAACATGGCAAACCCCATGCTAATATATAGATAAATAAACCGAATATCAGTCGATCAAATATATCCGTAATAGTCACCTTATTCACCCACTATTTTTTCATACAATTTAAATCCACCGTCGACTACAGCTTTACCACCAACAGTTCCTGCCATACCACCAAGTACACCACCAATAATTGCACCACTGACAGTTGCCAAAGCGATAATAGGTGCTGAGCTAACACCAACAATTCCGATAGCCAAATAGGTGAGTCCGGTTGCAACAACCTCCCCACCCCAAATTCCGCCAAACCATCCAGCTAATAATCCAACGCTTTCTTTTACAGCTGTTTTCCCACATTCACCATCACTATTGACGGAGCAGGCGTCATAAACATTTTTAACACCACTTGCCGCAGCTAATCCCAGCCCCAGATAACCAACCCCTTTTGCAGCCCAGACGCCATGTGAAATATTGGCTATCCGTTTTCCAAGGTTAGGTACAACGCCTTTCGCAATAATTTCATCTGCATGGTAAATCACAGACTTTGTGGACAATTTTAGTAATTTCTTAATCTGCCGTATTACCGGGATTTTAACTGTTCTTGTAGCAAAGCGGCTAAAAGGTATATCCAGTTTTTGAAGCAACTCCGCACGCTGTGACACAAATGTGCCATAATTTATGCCTCCTACACGGCTGGCCATTGCGACTTGTTCTACGTACAGATCATTGATTTCTAACAGTATACCATTAACATGATTTAAACTCGCTTCCACACCGGAAGCAACGGCGCCGACCCCCACAGACGCATAGGCATAATCATCACTGGGAAGGCCATTTTCCTGAATATATTTCAAACCGTTTGAAGCGTAGTAATCCAGTAATTCAAAATGACGGTAAACCGTTGCGGCCTGTGCTTCGTCCAGCTTGCCGAGTCCTTCACTCCCTGCCTGAGCTTCTTCTTTTAAGGCGTCCAGTTGTTGTTGCTCTTGCTCTGTTTCCGGCTCTCTGGTCAGCACAATCACTAATTCACCTTGTACAACCGGTTCATTTAAATGAGCATTGTGTTTTTTAATCAGGGCCTTGTGCTTGTCTTCAGTTTCCGGGGTAAAGATACTGTCCCACAAATCCCCCTGAGACATCGGTAATTCAGTTTGCATCCAGCCAAGGGAGAACGGTTCTTTTGATTCTTCCTCCTGCTTTTCTTTTGGCTCTGCATTTTTTTGTTGCGCTTTTTGAGCTTGTTTTTCTGCTTTTTCTTTCGCTTCCACGGCTGCAAATGCCTGATCTGATTCAAGCCAGACAAACTCACCCGAAGGGCGTGAGCTGAAAGGCACATTTCTGCATCAAGAGAATTTGAAAGGTGGGTACATTCCTGCATTCCCTTTCCTTGAACTGCACCTTTCGGCTGTACGCTGAATCATGCATCTTCAGGTTGCTTGGGTATACCGCTGATTCCATCATACCGGACGGATATTTACGTTCTGCTCAGAAGTTCCTGAACATTCGTCCGGTTATTTCCGGTTTTTTGAATAAGGTCAATAGCCCCTTTACGCTTCCTGTCAAATCGATAAGTCATCATGTAATAAGACTGAGAATCAACTCTGGCTGATGTATATGTTTAGGGATACAATGCATGCAATCTCATTAAATGTTGGTATTCAATATGAGCAATAAAGCTGAAATTGCTGAAAGAATTGTTCAGGTGCTTTTTTCTCCTGAAACTGTCGTTGGTTTTTGGGAAGGGATTTTGTCTGTGCCTAAAGATTTCGCTTATCTGACTTATGGATTCCTTGATACCGATTCATATTATGAGCGGAGCACAGAAAGAGAAAGAATCATCAAAGCAGTTGAAAAAGGAATACTGGAACGGCACCACATTGCAAGAAGTTTAGAAATTATATTTGAGATGTTTAATCAGTATCTACCAGTTAAGGAACAAAATAACATTTATGGCCATGTCGCAGGTGCGATGCTTGGAAGAGCCGGTACTAACTCAGTATTATCAAGAATTGTTATTGCTTTGACCGTTGAAAATGCGTCTGTGATTCTGAAAAATCTTGGAACACTGGCAAGTACGATGTTATTAATGGCTGGTATGTCTGAGCGCTGTATGTATGTTGCAAGAGAACTCAGAGACAATGATCCTGATGTTTATTATTCATTACGTCCCCACTATTATGATTTACTTTATTTTCTAATTGAACCCGTTGCATCACCATTCGTTGAAGCACTGCGGGTATACAATATTGAAGGACAGCCAGCCTTTAATGAGATTTTGAAATACATTAACGAAGAAATACAAAGAAGAGAAAATACAGGTACAAAACCAACAAATTCTGTTGGTGGTTTTTCAGTTTTCTAACTTGATGATCGTCAATCCTTCTATAAGGTATAGTTCAGGTGAAAAAGTTTTTATGAAATTAAGAAATACAGAAAAAAGCTTAGCCCAACGTTTTTTTTATCATTTTATAGATCACTTATCCGGGTTCATTTTCAGCTTTATCATCTGGGGAGGAATATTTTTTCTGTTTTATTTTGATTCATGGGAGAAAAGAATTGTATCTATATTGTTACTAACCGGGGTAATTATACTAATCACAAAGTTATTGGATAAATTTTTCTTACAAGAAGAAGAGTAGATATTGCATGAAAAATAATTTATCTGAAAGAAGTATTAATATAATCATGTCAATATTTAGCGGTATTTCGTTTTTAGTTTGTCTTTATTTTTTTACATTGTTTGAAACTTGGCTGGGAAAAGTTTTATCAGTACTTTCATTTCTTATTTTGTGCTGGATTTTTATGAAAGCTCTGGATAAATTCTTTCATGAAAATAAGGACTAGCAAGTTTCTGAATAAAATTCATTTTCATCGTTATACAAGCAGGTAGATACTATGGCTTACATGGCATATTTAACAATCATAGGTGAAACACAAGGTGCTATTTCTGAAGGGTGTAACAGTATTGATTCAATGGGCGCTAAATTTCAGGATTCACACCGGGATGAAATTTCTGTGATTGCCTATGAACATCACGGTTCTAAAGGTGCGGGGCAACATAGGAAATCGCATAGCCCCCTATACATTACAAAATTTATCGACAAATCCAGCCCGCTTTTAGCTTCGGCTTTTGCGAAACAAGAGCATCTGGATTGTACCCTGCATTTTTATCGTACTAACGAACAGGGATTCAATGAAAAATTTTACTCCATTGAACTAAAAAAAGCGCTTATCTCAAACCTGAGTTCTAATTTGCCGAACATCATTTCAAACAGCGTTGAAAAAAGTTTTACAGAAATGCACGAAGTTATTGCATTCAGCTACAAAGAAATTATTTGGAAACATAATGTATCCGGTACGATGGGATACGATAACTGGGATCAAGGCGGCTGGGGGGCTTAAGAGCACTCCCAAAAGAGCCACAACACTAAGTGGCTCTGAATTATGAACAGTCTCAAGTCTCATAGCTTATTCAGGTTGCTTGGGTATAGACATTGATGAAAGAGTTTGAAAATCTAGTTTTCCTGTTACTTTTAATCCCAAATACACTGATTCACAGAACTCCAAGTGAAAAGATGCCGCTTGCTGTAACTCAATTCGCCACTCAAAGATCCGGGTCATCAATTCACGCCCGGCAGTCACCACACCTTTAAATGCTCTTATACCCCAGCAGGCCGCCCATGCATCTTCAGGTTGTTTGGGTATATAACCCGTTGCTGAACCTTTGGCCGGGTCGATTTTCACTTCGGTAAACGGTGTTTATCTGCGTCGGATTCGTCGTTGGGTAGACGAACGGTTTTTTCCATTCAGGAAAAACACTGGAATCTGCGCCTGAATTTATCAATAAGATAATAAACATTTTGTAATTTATGAGTTTCGTACCATATATAAAAATATATACCAAATAGCACTTACCATCACGTTTTGCGATATGTTAACTTCTTGCTTGTGATATGCAACTGAGTTTGTTGGCTGCGATCTTTTGACATATGGACTGACCACATGAGCATGACCGCACATGGACTGATCGGTTGTTGTATCACATAGATATCAGCCTGTTTTCGGGGCTGGTGAAATTAAAAATGATCCTGTGGAACTTATCCGCAGAATAAATAGTTGGTTAATTACATAATGAAAATATTAAAAAATAAACTCGCATTACCTGCCGCGATCTGCTGCGGTATTCTGGCATCAGCCAATGGCATGGCTGCGACCTGTTCTGTTGAAGGTGGTATCTGGAGTAATGGTTATAACCTGATGGTGACAGTCAACAGTGATGAGACAAATCTGCAAGGCTGGCAGGTTGCACTGACATTTGATCAGGCACCTGTCATCATTAATAGCTGGAATGCAAATCTTGAGACTTCTGGCAGCACGGTCACGGCATCCAATATGCCGTGGAATGGATTCCTGATGGCGGGTGAAACCACCGGTTTTGGTCTTCAGGGCACCTATGAAGGTGAATTTACCAAACCGGGCTGTGAAGTGATCAGCGCTACCAGTGATGACGACACAGACAGCGGGCAGGCGGCAACTGCAAAAGCCAAAAGCAGCAGTAAGTTATTGTCACAAAGTGGTAACCCGGTTCACAAACGTTATGAGAATCAACGGAAAGCCTGGTCTCAAAGCAAAGCCGATATCGTCATGTCTTACCAGTTTGATAATGGTGGCTGGCCAAAAAACCAGAGCTATAAAAAAGCGGGTAAAGGCGGAAGCGGAAAAGGTAAAGCGACCATCGATAATGGCGCAACCACCACAGAAATGGTTTATCTGGCACAGGTTTACAAAGACACGAAGAAAACCAAATACCGTAGTGCTGTCCGCAAAGCCATGGATTATCTGTTTGAAGCCCAGTACAGCAACGGTGGCTGGCCACAGTTCTATCCTCTGAAAGGCGGCTATCATGATCACGTGACATTTAATGATAACGCAATGACCAGTGTTTTAACGGTGCTTTACCATGCCAGCCGGAAGGATGCGCCATTTGATACGGATATTTTCAGCGATAAAGATCGCAAAAAAATGAAAACGGTGATCGATAAAGGTGTGGATTACATTCTGAAGTCTCAATGGAAACAGAACGGTAAACTGACCGTCTGGTGTGCACAGCACGGAAAAGACGATTATCTGCCGAAGAAAGCCCGTGCTTATGAACTGGCATCACTCAGTGGGAGTGAATCTTCTGAAATTATCGGCTTTCTGATGACTCAGCCTCAGACGTCAAAAGTGAAAAAAGCTGTTAAGGCTGCTCTGAACTGGTTTAACAGTCCTGATACCTATCTTGCTGATCATACCTATGACAGGAACTCCACAGAGAAAATTGTCTACAAAAAAGGCAGCAAAATGTGGTATCGCTTTTATAACCTGCAAAACAACCGTGGTTTCTTCAGTGATCGTGACGGCAAAGTCTATTACGACATCATGGACATCTCGGCAGAGCGCCGTAACGGTTATGGCTGGGGCGGAAGCTATGGCAAAAATATCCTGAAATATGCAAAAAAAGTTGGGTATATCAAGTAATAATTCTGATATTCGAAACAGCAAAAACTGACTGAGTCAGTCAAAAAAATCACCAGTCAATGCTGGTGATTTTTTTTGATTGGCTTGTTGAGTCATGATTCTCTGGTTGTCTGGTCACAGAGACACTCAGCTTTCAGGCATGTCCTGATAGCTGGCCAGCAATTCCATCGCACTGGCACGAACCGATAACGATTCGCTGGTATTATTGGCTATGGTTTTTAAATCACCGGAGATGGTGTCGTCAAACTGCGCTGGTTCGAGCTGATACAGGGCCTGGATGGCGCTGTAGCGCACCGAGTCATTCTCATCCTGCGCGTATTGATGAAACAGTGACTTCAGTTTTTGTGAATTATCTGCCACCAGCCCCGCCAGACTTTCAATCGCGACCGATTTCATCCGGCCTTCGCTGCTGTCGATATAATTATCCAGCAAATGTTCCACTTCGGCTTTCTGCATTTCATTCATCGAAGCATTGGGTACGCGGTTAATAATCTGAGCGACCTGTTCCTGTGCCTGTGGCGAATAGCTGTTTTGCACGATCGGGGCCAGAATATCCGCCGGACGGCCATTCATCATGATACTGGTTGCCAGTTCAACTCCGACAGACAATGCCTGTTCTGACGTGTCCTGCATCAGGGTCATCGCAAAACAGCGAAGGACGAACCCATTTTCCGGTTGGTTTCAGTCCGCCGTTCTGTCTTCCGCCGCGGGAAATTCCCGCATCCGGCAGACAGCCGTCTTTGTCAAAGTCAAAATCAGGCGCGAACCAGCCTGCTTTTACATACCGGGGATTACTGTGATCTATACCCAAGCAACCTGAACCCTGCATCTTCAGGTTGTTTGGGTATAGATAATATTAACGAAGGATCTGTTTATATTATGGATACTTATGATTGCTTTGATGATTTAATTTAATAAGAATAATTTTTGCTATTATTTAAAAATTAAAATAGCGTTTCTCTTTATATGAAATGTTGTTTATAGATAAGTTAGATGTGTGCGTGAGAATATGAGCATACGCGCATTAATATTTGGTTAACTCGATGCTTTGTATCATTCCGTGTCTGATATCCGATATCCGGAGCTGATTCATTCCAATCTGATAAGTGCTCTGGCCGGTTTGCAGAAACTGCTGGCGGAACAGAAAATCATTCAGCCGGGTTTGCTCAATGGCGCAATGCAGATGAATCACGGTTGGTTTTGTGTCTGTGGCCGAATGATAAGAGAGCTTTGGCATGGTCTGACACAGCTTCTCCAGTTGCATCATCTCACCGGGTGTGAACAGAAAATCCTCAATACTGTTGGCTGTATACAGATGATTTTCAGTGTTGAGACAAAAGATAAAACAAGAAATAACAATACATAATGAAGTAATGAACGGGGTAACGGGTATTCTGCAATCCATAGCAACGTCGGTTAGTATCTGTCGTTATTGTATTCCCTGACGGTTTATCGCAGTTTGTCCTGAATGTAAATATGATGAACTCGTTTGTGTGCAGCTTGTGTCATTTTTGTGGCTGAATCTTTTTGATTTTTGAACTCACACGCATTTCATCAAAATGGAGTTGCCTCTGAAAAAAAATTCTGATTTTCAGATTTTTATGAGCAACTGCCAGCGTTGATTGCGGTCGTTTTTATCACTTTCGTTTCTGATAGCTTTTATCACTTTCATTTCTGAAACCCGCTGTTTTTGAAAACTGCCGCCCGTCAGTGACAGGCGGCAGGGCATTCAATCCGCCGGTCTGGCCTGTTCAGACCAGGTTGAGACCGGGGATTGTGATGACTTAACGACCCATGGTTTTCTTCAGATAGTTCAGTGCTGCCTGAGCGTCCGCTTCACCAGCACCGGTGACCGGATCCCAGCCTTCACTGCCGCGATCGGTTTTGATATCCCGTGCGGTGGCAATTAACGCCTGTTTGATCTGAGCGGAAGAAGCATCAGAACCGCCATATTGTTTCAGCAGCGCCGCAACACCAGCCAGTGTCGGTGCCGCAGAAGAAGTACCGAAGAAATTTGGCAGGCCGTCCGGTTCATTGACCACATTCCATGCGGAAGGAATGTCTTCGCCGAAGAACGACGTGTTGCCGCCATCGGTTGAAGTGATCGCCGGTCCTTTCCGGGTGGTATAAGCGTAGTTCCCGTTCACATCAAAATAGAAAGGATGGCTGGCTGAACCTTTTGAACTTTGGTATTCGACAAATACATCTGCATCACTGTTAACGTATGGCTGGCTGCCGTACCAGGGCATCGAAGCAACGGTGATGGCGCCTTTGGCGTATGCATGTCCGTACATCATTGAACTGTTGTACGTCACACCGACTTTAACATTACTGCTGGTTGCCGGGAAACGCAGGTCCAGTTTGACCGGCACACTGGTATTTTGCGGAATGACATCAGCATTGCCGGACCAGTGATTGACTGCCAGATACAATGTTTTGGATGAGCCGGAATTGTTGGTATACCAGATCTGTTCAAACGGGTCGTTATACTTCTTGTTTCCCTGTGCCGATAAACTGGAGTAAACCACACTCATCTGATTGTTTGAATTTTTTTCCAGCAGATACATATCAAAGTCGATCAGCGGGAAGTTGACTTTATTACTCTGATAGCTGATGTAAGGCTGGTTCCAGTTCAGAACGGCCCGGAAATAACCGCCTGCCGGTACAGTAACCGGCAGATATGCGCTGCCGTTCGGCCATTGATGGAAGTCATACCCATAAGCTATTTTGTTGTCGGATGACGATGAATGCGCATCATAGTTTGCCGTATCCACATCCTGATAAGTGAACTCATAGCTGCGTTCGTTTTCATTTCCGGCGATGGTGAAGAACATTACGCCGCTGTCCACACAGTCCTGAATCGCCTGGTTAATGATGCCCGGCTGATAAAACGGTTCTGCGTAATAGAAGGTATCATCGACAATGATATCCGCCCCGGCACCACCCTGGGCACGGGGTTTACACAAGTCTTTGACCGCAGCAACAAACCCGAGCTCCGTGCCCTGATCGGAATAGAAGGAGATATCCGCACCCGGCGCAATATCATGGATATTTTCGGCCATAGCCGCCCCTTCATCCGTATTGCTGTTGGTGTTGGCATCATCGCGTAATTCAACTGAAGCGGGCAGATCACCCGAAATCTGGTTGATGGCATTTTTTAACGTTCCGGCTTTTCTGATTGCCGGTGTGGTTTTGCTGCTGCGCACGCCGGAGGAGTGGGCGAAACTGTCAGAAATGATCCCGATACGAACCCCCTTACCGGTGAGGTTGGGCAGACTTTGTTGCAGCTGGTCCACATTCAGGGAACTGACACTGTGGTCTGTGGCTTTACCGGCCTGATGTACGGCACCAGATGCACGGGAGATATACAAAACTTCCGGGCGTTTTTTCAGTGCGTCCAGATTTGATTTGACTGTGAGGCGGACGGTTGCCAGATGATATTGCGCAGAAATTTGCAGCACTTCAATATTCAGGGCTTCCAGAATCTGTTGTAAATCATCGGGCACACTGCTGAGCTGAATATTGGCTGTGACAGCGATGGTACTTTTCGTCCGGCTCCGGTTTTGGTTCAGCATATTCTGAATATGAATGCCCAGCTTACTATCCTGTGGCTGACTGACTGCCGGTTTGAGCAGCACCGCTTGTGTGGTTTCGCTGGCATGAGTCACAGGTGCATGCAGACAAAAAGCACATGCTAAAAAAACAGGAGACCAGCCTGTTGGCTTTGAGATATTTTTTTTCATTTTTAACCTCTTCAGGGGGATAAACCTGAACCCTACATTTCAGGTTGCTTGGGTTTGTTTATTTAAAGGTGACTTTATTGTTATTATTTTAAGTTCAGATAATTTGCTGTTATCTTATTTTTGTGTAATTACTCTAATTCAATAAAATTATATTTACTTCAATCATTTCATGGTAAATAAAAATATAATATTCCGTTTTTTATTTATTAACTATTAACCTTCTCAATAAATCATCTGGAGTTGATGATAATTCATGGTGCTTCATTCTGTATGTTTATTTTAATTTATACCCAAACAACCTGAAGATGCAGGCTTCAGTGAGATTTGTCTGGCTTTGAGACAAGGCACTGATTTGAAGATAGAGTCATTCTACGTTGAAAATCAGTCACGCTGTATCAAAGCCAGACAAACTCACCCGCAGGGCGTGAGCTGAAAGGCACATTTCTGCGTCAAGTGAATTTGAAAGGTGGGTACATTCCTGAATTCCCTTTCCTTGAACTGCCCCTTTCGGCTGCACGCTGAATCATGCATCTTCAGGTTGCTTGGGTATAGTTATTGTTTTTATTGTATTTTTGTTACATTGATTTTTAATATTTTTTAAAATAAAAAATCTGAGTAATTACTTTAAAAATATCGACTGTTTATTGGTTGATATACATGTAAATACAAGTAAGAATATAATTAGTTCGGTCTGCGATTGCAAGATATTATTTGGTGATGATATTTCTGTTAATATTATACTCTTATTTTTTGGTGGATTATTATTTTTTTATGGTTGGTGACGACGTATTCTGTTATTTTTCATCTTCAGGTTGCCTGGGTATATTCAGTATTCTGCCGACCGGGGGAAATCGTATCCGGGATATCGGCTTGTGCCCGAATCAATCGTGCTGACATATTTTTATCTGCCTCTGACGCAAATCGTCGACTCGCTGGGTAGAACCTTTGGGGTAGTATTTTCATAAAAATAGTATGGTTTAAGGTGCCAGCATGCATTGGTTTTTTAGTGAACGATCGCCTTTCAATGGTATCTCTGAAGAAGCGGCTGATTTTTTACTGATGAATGGCGACTGGCTGGTACCGGAACAGGGGCAGATGTTGTATCACGCCGGTGATTTCGTTGACGGGTACTACATCATGATTGAAGGTAAGGTTCACCTGCAGCGCAAAACAGACAACGAAGTTAAACACCTCATGGGCCCGCCAGCGGGGCGACTGGCTGGCAAAGGTGGCTATGACCCGGATGAACCAAATACCATCGTGTTAATCTGGTCAGTGTTTTTGATGATGATTTTGCTGTACCGGGTTTGAATCAGCCCCAGTTTTTCCATCACCTTCAGCTGGGCATCGACATCTTCCTGAGCGGCGCCGATCACACCTGCCAGATCAGCCTGAGTAAACGGAATTTCATGGGTGCTGGTTTTGATTGCCTTCATCAGCAGTTGCCGGGCAATCCGGAACTGGAGATCGCAGCTGACTTCGCACAGGTGATGCTCGGCAAAATCAACGTATTCTCTGGTGATATCTTTCAGCATCCGCTGATAGAACATCGGATACCGGTCGAAAAAACGCTGGGACAAGGTCCCGGAAATGTGGAAAACCTTGGTTTTTTTCTGGGCAATGGCATTGGCAGAAGAAGGTAAACCGGCAAAGTAGTGGACATAACCCAACCAGTCTCCGCTGGTGCGGAGCAGGGTTTGCTTGCTGTGGTTACCTGTTTTTCGTTGCAGGTGAATCGCTCCTTCTGAAATCACATAATAGCCATCCATAAACTGACCGGCCTGATAAAGGCAATCGCCAGCTTCGAGGGAGTGGTAGGAGCCATTAATCAGTAAAAAATTTTCCGCCCTTTCAGAAATACCGTGAAAAGGTGATGATTCACTAAAAAAATTATGCACAGGTGACCTTATATCCAATAACCAAATATTTTCGCGGTTGCTATTATACAGATAGAATCATTCTATTTAACAGAATTGTTAGTAAATTGTCGGAAATATCACCAGAGAAACTGTAAAAAATCTGGCTTATACCCAAACAACCTGAAGATGCATCTTCAGGTTGTTTGGGTATATATGGTGAAAGAATCACCCATCGCTGGTTTTTACCGTATTTTACGGGGGGTTATTCTGTTATTTCACGGAGAAAGCAGACAGAGGCTGTAAAGAAGATTTGACAGATTGACCCTATGGTGCCGCACTGTGATTTGATGTGTTGAGTGTTGCAATTTATTCCAGCCTGAGAAAACTTCGAATCATTCACTCTATCAATAATATTCACTGAGCCTGCTCAATTTTTCCGGAATCCGTGCTGGAATCTGTGGCGGCTTATCTCTATAATCACGCCGCAAATCATTTCTTTACCATAGTTATTTTTACCATAGTTATCTTTACCAAAGTTTTCGGGTACTTTAAATATGTCTGATCATCGTCAATGTGTCATCATCGGAATCGCAGGCGCTTCTGCGTCGGGTAAAAGCCTTATTGCGACTACTATTTATCAGGAGTTGCGGGCGAAAGTCGGCGACCACCAGATCGGGGTGATTACAGAAGATTGTTACTATAAAGATCAGAGCCACCTGAATATGGAACAGCGGGTGAAAACCAACTATGATCATCCGAATGCACTTGACCATGATTTATTGTGCGAACATCTTCAGCAACTGACCGTCGGCAGTGCGGTCGATGTGCCTGAATATAGTTATTCAGAGCACACCCGGACGTCAAACACGTCGCAGATGACGCCGAAGAAGGTGATTATTCTGGAAGGTATTTTGCTGCTGACCGACCCACGCCTGCGCGAGCTGATGCATGCAACGATCTTTATGGATACGCCGCTGGATGTGTGTCTGATGCGCCGGATTCGCCGCGATGTCGAAGAACGGGGCCGGACGCTCGAATCCGTGCTGAAGCAATATCAGAACACTGTTCGTCCGATGTTCCTGCAATTTATTGAACCTTCTAAACAGTATGCAGATATTATCGTCCCGCGCGGCGGTAAAAACCGGATTGCGATTGATGTGCTTAAAGCCCATATTGCCCGGTTATTGAGTGCATAAATCTGGCCTGCGGGCCGGTGCATCGTGAACCGGCCTGTTGTGAGAGTGTTATCAGTTAATCATAAAATAGCACAATAATTTCTCACGAATCTGATGTCTCCCGCCACATTTTATCTAATTGACGGTTTTCCCCCGCAAGGATGGCTGATAATTCACGTTGCATTGCGATATCTTGCACTATGCTTATATTTAAGCACCTGAATCATGCATTTTCAGGTTACTCAGATATAAACAGTGTGAAACAAATCACTTCTGATTCCGGGTAAAGACCCTGATGCCAGTTTGGATGAAAGAACAGGAATGTCGGGAGTTTCATTGTGGCAGAAACAATTCATAACATACTGGTTGTGGACGATCAGGATATTATTCGCTTTACGTTGCGAACCTGTCTTTCCCAACTGGGAGATTATCAGATTTTTGAGGCAGCGAATGGCGCTGAGGCGAGAAAAGTTCTCTGTGAAACTCATATCGATCTGATTTTTTGCGATTTAAATATGCCGGTCGAAGATGGTCTGGCCGTATTGCAGTATCTGGCCGGTTTAAAATATCGTAATCCGGTGGTGTTGATCAGTGCCGAGGAAGAGGAAATTCTCCGCACCAGCTCTTTACTGGCGAATCAGTATAATCTGGCGATTCTCGGTGTGGCGCGAAAGCCAATCAGCGTTGATATTGCGGCCTCATTTCTCGATGATGCGAAGCACCGGATTCAGCCGGAGAAGCCGCTCCGGTTACCGTTAACGGAAGCTGAATTTCGTCAGGCCATTGCGCAGAAGCAGCTGATTACTTACTTTCAGCCACAAATTTTGATGAACCCTTATTCGGTCAAGGGATTTGAAGCGCTGGCCCGGATTATCGGCCCGGACGGCAGCCTGATTTATCCTGATCGGTTTATTGCGCTCGCGGAAAGCTCTGATGAATTGATTGAACTGCTGACCAAAACGACAATTCACGATGCTCTCAAAAAGTTTGCCACGCTTCAGGCAAAAGCGCCGGGGCTGACATTATCGGTCAATGTGTCAGGCCGGATGATGAAGGATAACCAGTTTCCGGCCTGGTTTCAGAAGCAGTGCCGTGAATACCGGGTCAGCCCGGAAACGGTTATCTGTGAGCTGACGGAGACGCTTCTGAGTGATGATCCTTACTCAATGACCACCTCCATGTTGCGGCTGCGTATGATGCGGTTTCACCTGTCGATTGATGATTTCGGAACCGGCTATGCCTCCATCGAACAACTGCACGCTTTGCCTTTCAATGAGTTGAAAATAGATAAAACCTTCATCCGTGATTGTTTAACGAATCTTAAATCGAAAGCCGTGGTTGAACAGACGCTGAACATGGCCAAGGCGATGAATTTAACGGTCGTGGCTGAAGGGGTAGAGAACAAAGCGGTGGAAGAGTATCTCGATGGTTTGGGCTGTGATATTTGCCAGGGCTTTTTGTATTCGGAAGCCGTTGCCAGGGAAGAGCTGGCAAAAGCCATTCATATTTCAATGCGGCGTTGTCTGCCAAATTGCTCAGAAAACTGAGCTGTTATCTGCAACTCTGGGGAAACAGGACTGCTATGAAGCTTTCTGCCAAACTGATTTTGCTTTTTCTTCTTACCGGAGCACTGATCATCTCATCTGTTTTTTTATTCTCGCTCCGGGAAAGCAGTCTGCTGGAAAAAACAACCTTAAACACTATCAGCCGTGAGGCAGGTATACTCAGCCGGCATATTGATGAGCATTTGTCTGAGCGGTATAACGATACACAGCTGTTTCCGTTGATTCTGGGGAAAGTTGGTGCCGGACAATTGGCATATATCACGGCTGGCAGTCTGCTGACTGAGCGGCTTAATGCCTTCGTCCGCACTTATCAGGTCTACCGGCGTATTATCATTTTTGATCTGCAGGGCAATGTTTTAGCGGCCAATACACAAAACAGTTATGGGAAAACTATCGCCAATGTGGTCGTCGATGCCGAAAAAGTCAGGCTGTCACACTGGTTTCATAATGTATTATCCGGGCAGACACTGACGCCCGAACGTCCGGAAGGGGTATATATCGACGGGCCGGTTCGCGGGATTATCAGTGGTGAAACCAACGCCTATGATTTGCTGCTGGCCAAACTGATCCGGGAAGAATCCGGAAAAATCGCCGGGGTCTGGGTCAATCTGATCGATTTTCAGGTCGTGGAACAGATGGTCAGAAACGCTTATGAAATGCAGGCAGAAAAAAACCGCCAGCTTCAGGCGGAGATTCTGCTGCTGGATACGTCGGGTCATGTGATTATTGATATGAATCCAATGGCTTATGGTGGTGCCAATTACCAGAGAAATTTCAGTAAGCTGGGTAAGGTGAATCTGGTGAAATCTGGCTTTGAAGATGCAAAACGGGCAGTGGCCGGGCTGACCGGCGCAGATGTGTTCACAGATAAAGCGACACAGCAGCGGATGATCAGCGGCTTTACCCATTCTCAGGGCACCAGCACTTATCCGGGAATGGGCTGGTCTGTGTTAATCCGGGTGCCGGCAGAGCAGGCGATGCTGTTGCCGGATTATATGGATCAAGCGGTATTGCTGACGCTGTTTATTCTGCTGATCTGGTGTATTGGCTTTTATCATGCAATGAAAATCATGGCGCCGATCCGGAGCATTCATGATGCTTTGAGTCTTTTATCCGGCGGCCATTCCGATGTGCCCCGGTTAGCGACAGATCGCAACGATGAAATCGGCCGGATGGCCGGCGCAGTGAATCAGATACGGGACACGCTGAATGAGCATCATCTCCGGTTGACAGATGATACGGCTAAATTGCAGGCGATGGAGATTCCCCACCGCTCAATTCATGCCATGACCGCAGGGATTGCCGTGATTGACATGGCAGAGGAAAACACCCCGATCATTTATGTTAATCCCGCTTTTGAGTACCTGACCGGATACACGTCGAAAGAAGTCCTGGGGAAAAATCTGGCCTTTCTTCAGGCATCAGACAGCTCTCAGGAGGCTTGTGAACAGGTCCGGGATGAGATGCAGGCTCATCGTTCCTGTTCAGTGACAGTGAAGAGCTTCAAAAAAAGTGGTGTGTCATTTATGAATCTCCTCCGGCTGGATCCAATCTTTACGGAAGAGGGAACCGTGAGCCATTATCTGGCCCTGTTGACTGATGTCACGCAGCAGGAACATCAGCGGGTGCTGGATCGGGTTGCACTGGAAAAAGAAATTGAAGCGCGAAGCCGGGAATTTGTCGAAGCGGAAAGCCGGTTGCGGGCGGTATTTAACACTGCGCTGGACGGGATCGTCGTGCTCAATGATGAAGGCATAATTCTGGATGTCAATTATGCCTTTGAGACGGTGTTCGGCCGGGGTAAAAAGGTGTTACTCGGTGAGTCTGTCACAACATTGATGCTGCCGGAAGAAGGCGACTTTCCGGATGGATTAACCATGCAGTCTTTACTTTCGGTTTGCCGTAACCGGGCCGGTACTCCCGGAAAAATGGCGGGTCTTCACAAGTCCGGCCGGACCTTCCCGGTAGAAATCTCGATTGGCGAGACCTGGCTCGATAACCGTCCGGCCTTTGTCGGCGTGGTGCGGGATATTACCGCACAAGTGGATACCTGGCGCCGGGAGCAGTCTTTGAAAGAAGAACTGGCTGAGCGGGAAATTATCTACCGGGCTGCTTTCAGCAATGCTGCGATCGGAATTTCCAGGCTGTCGGCTGACGGCCGGTTCCTTGAAGTGAATGAGCGGATGTGCAGTGATTTTGGTTATACAGAAGAAGAGCTGCTCCAGCTTTCCTTTACCGATATTACCTTCAATGAAGATACGGCCCGGGGCGTCCAACTGGTTGAAGAAATCAAACAGGGCGTACGCAAAGAATTTACCATCGACAAACGTTATGTGCGCAAAAATGGTGACATCCTCTGGGCGACGGTGTCTGTGTCGCTGGTGCGCAATCCTGATCGTACTCCGAAATATTTCATTGCGGTGGTTGAAGACATTACAGAGCGCAAAGCGTTTGAGGAAGAGCTGAGAGAGTCAAAAGTGCAGCGGGAAGAGTTGCTCAAAGGCCGGGCTTTAGCCTCAGAAGCTGGTGGGGTGTGTAACTGGTCGATCAATCTGAACACCGGCACCCTGAAATGGGATGAAAATATGTATGCCTTATACGGTGTGCCGAAAGAAGAAATGCTGGCCTATGAAAGCTGGCGAAACCGGGTTCATCCGGATGATGTTGAGATGGCAGAAGCCATTTTCCGGGAATGTGTGGATAACCTGAAACCATTTAACTGTGAGTTCCGGATCATGAATGAGATGACACGTCAGGTGCACTGGGTCAAAGCGGCTGCCGATGTGATTGCCGGTGAAGATGATTTTGCTGAAATGATGTTTGGCATCAACCTGGACATTACTGAAGAGCGTCAGGCACAGATGCGGCTGGAGAAAGAAACCTTTGCTGCCCGGCAGGCCAGTGAGTCAAAATCACGCTTTCTTGCGACCATGAGCCACGAAATCCGCACACCGATGAACGGGGTGATTGGCATGATTGATCTGCTGCGGGATACGTCGCTGACTCAGGATCAGAAAAGAATGGTCAATACCGTGAGAGATTCAGCGTTTTCACTGCTGGAAATCATCAACGATATTCTGGATTTTTCAAAAATCGAAGCCGGCCAGATGGAACTGGAGTACACCGAAACCTCTTTGCTGACCTTAATTGAAAAAACCACTGAAGCTTTGTGGGTCAACGCGGGTAATAAAGGCGTTGATATCTTTATTTATCATGATTTTAAGATGCCTGAGGCGCTGTTGCTGGATTCGGTGCGTGTCCGGCAGATGGTCCTTAATTTACTCGGGAACTCGATTAAGTTCACCGGCGGGGATGGCAGGCCGGGGTATGTGATTGTCCATATCAGCTATGTGACTGGCCTGCTGACGCTCAGCGTGGAAGATAACGGGATCGGCATGAGTGAAGAACAGATGAACAGGCTATTCCGGCCATTTTCACAGGCGGACTCTTCCACCACGCGCAAATATGGCGGTACCGGACTGGGTCTGAGTATTACCAAGTCATTTGTTGATTTGATGGGCGGCAGTATCCGGGCGGAGAGTCAGAAAGGCCTGGGCAGTACCTTCATCATTAATGTGCCGGTTGAAGCCGCTCAGGCGCAGGACAACAGTTTGCTGGCTTATAGTTTTGCCCGCTATGCGCTGATATTACGGGTCAGCGATTCGCTGCTCCGGCTTGCCTGTAAGCAAATGATTGAGCAGCTGGATTTTGCGGTTATCTATGAGCAACAGCCGGAATCAGTGCCGGATATCTATTCGCGGGTCACGGTGACGGATGAAGAAGTCAGCGAAGCGATGGAGCAGTTTGGCGTGGTGTTGTCTTTGACCCGGGATCCTGTGTGTACTCAGGGTTACATTTCACAGCAATCCTATGTTGTCGGCGCGCATCCGCTCAAACCGACAGAATTTATCTTCGGGCTGGCGGTTTGCTGTGGCCTTGAAAGCCCGGATATTGACTGGGACTTCTCCCCGGCCAGCGAGTCTCAGGAAGTCGTTGTTCCGGACAAAGCGACAGCGATTGCGGCCGGGACACTGATTTTATGTGCGGAAGATCAACCGGTGAATCAACTGGTGATTTCCCGGCAGCTGGAAAAACTCGGTTATGCCTACGAAATGGCTGACAACGGCAAGATTGCGCTGGATATGTGGCGTTCAGGCCGGTTTAGTCTGGTGCTGACGGACTGCCATATGCCGGAGATGGATGGTTATGAACTGACCTCTGAAATCCGGCAAATCGAAGAACATGAAGGACGGGAGCGGACCGTTGTGATCGCATTAACTGCCAATGCGATGGCTGGTGAATCCGAGCACTGCCTGAAAGCCGGGATGGATGATTATATTGCCAAGCCGGTTGAGCTGAACAAGCTGAAGAAAATTCTGTCCCTGCGGATGAAGAGCCTGTCGCTTCAGGCGACAATGGCGGATTTATCACCGGAAAATGCCGGGTCATCGTCACCGATTCAGGGCATTGATTATGAGCAGCTGAGCAGTGTGATTGGCACCGATGATCAGTCTCTGATGCGGGCGGTACTGGCGATGTTCTGGGAAAGTGTCTCGAAAGATTTAACGGCGCTGGAAGCGGCGCTGGCACAGCAAAACAGCGAACTGGTTCGCAGTAAAGCACATGGTGCGAAAGGTGCATCGGCTTCCAGCGGTGCCATGGCGCTGAGCCGGAAATTCAAACAGGTCGAGGCAAATTGCAACAATTTTGAGGTGGTGAACGCGCTGATTGAGGAGATTCAGTCAGAGATGCTTTATCTGAAAGAGAGCCTGGAAGCCGACGGCATCATTTAAATCTTACATCCACAAGAGATGAAAGGCCGTCTTAGTCAGGCGACAACATGGGAGTAACATCAGATGCAAGGGCAGGAGATTCCGGTAAGTGTCTTCATTTTTTATGATTCTCTGGAGGTGTTAGATCAGGTCAGGGAGATTGCCACGCCATGTTTCAGTCAGATTTACAGCTTTGAGTATGAATCTGATGAGGAGGAGCTTGTCCGGCGGCTGCAGCAAAAAGAGTTTCACGGGATTCTGTGCATTTTTGCCTACGATCACCCGGGTCATTCGTTAAAACTGAAGCAGCAGCTGGATCATCATCCGGCATTGGCAAAGCTCAGAACCGTGCCGGGTATTTCAATGCTGGTTTGCGATAAAACTCACAGAAAATCAGCGTATCTGATGTGCGAAAATCATCAGTTTTATACTTATGAAACGATAAAACCCGTCTATGATATTTTCAGATTCCAGCTGACCCTGTATCAGTTAAAAGACATGATTCTGACACAGATTCAGCATGTTGAAGAAGAGCAGAATATTCACCAGATGTCGGATGAGCTGAATGCCAGTTATCAGGCGCTGGAGGCGATTGAAACCCGGATTGAGAAGGAGAAACAGCGGCAGAGCGATGCACTGGCGAAGGTGATTACCCCGCTGGAAGACGTGATCGAACATATTCCTGCCGGAGAGTGGAAACGCGTGTTAAGCCGGATGATTAGTACGCACCCGGATGCATCTGGTTTACAGCTTTCATCCCTGAAGAAGAACCTGCATGACCTGCACACTCTGCATGATGAGTTTATCGATGAGATGAGCTTTGCCATCCGGGAGGCGCAGCATAAAGATTCAGAAGCTGAAGTCATCCCGTTAATTCTGGCGGCGGATGATCAGCCGGTGATGCTGAAAATCATCTCGACCATTCTGGAACCACGGGGTTACAAAGTAGAAACGGCCAATAATGGGGCCGAAGCCTTGCTCAAGGCAAAGGTGATTATTCCGCATGTCATTTTGCTGGATATTGACATGCCGGTGATGGATGGTTTCCGGACACTGAAGGCAATTCAGGGATTGCCGGAGCTGGAACATGTTTCAGTGATTATGCTGACCAGTTACACCGATAAGTCTGTCTTTCAGAAATGTATTACCTGCGGGGCGAAAGATTATATTGTCAAACCGACCAAGGGCGATATTTTAGTGAAAAAAATTGAGAAAGTGATGAACAGAGAGGAAGCCTGAGCGCAGGCAAAATGCCACCAGGATGGTTTCACCGGCAGATGAGGATTCATCAATACGCGTTGATATGCTACTTTGATATTTTTTATGTGCCGGAGGCTGAGACAAATAATATGAAAAAACTGCTCTATGTGATTGTGGGACTCATTGTGGTCATCGTCGGGGCGATGACACTGCTGGTGACGATGGTTGACCCGAATCAGTATAAGCCATTGATCGTCGAACAAACGAAACGGGCGACCGGGCTGGATCTGATCATTGCCGGTGATTTGGGCTGGCAGTTTTTTCCGTCGGTCGGTGTTCATGTCGGGCAGGTGGCGCTGAGAAATCCGCCCGGATTTCAGCATGAGAATTTGCTGGAAGTGAAAGAAGCTGCGGCGGACGTGTCTGTGATGCCGCTGTTCAGCCGGCAGATACATATCGGACAAATTCGTCTTGATGGCATGCGGCTGGATATTGAAACCCGCAAAGATGGTGTGTCAAACCTCGACGCACTGCAGAAAAAAGACGCATCCGGCCCGTCAGCGAAACCAGATGCTAAACCAGACGTTCAGGCACCAGCGCCGGGAGCCACCGCTGAGGATGCTCAGCATCAGGCTGGCTGGCAAATCACAGTGGCTGGTGTCGCGATAACGAATGCTCATGCAGAAATACGTGATGCAGCTGCAGGAAAGCAGACGGTGCTCAGTGATCTGAACCTGAAGGTTTCTGAATTTTTACCGGGGCAGTGGACCGGGTTTGAATTATCCGGCCAGGGCAGGCAGGAAAAACAGGCTTTCTCTGTGCAGGGGCAGGGTGATTTTCTTCTGGCAGCGGATTATGGAAAATTCAGCCTCAGGGGGCTGGATATTCAGGCGGGTCTGAATGGCGAATCATTGCCTCAGAATCCGCTGAATATTGCTCTGAAAGGCAATATGGAGATGGATTTGGCGACCAGGGTTCTTCAGCTGACAGGACTGAATCTGCAGGTGAATCAGCTGCAGGTCGATGGTCAATCCACAATTACCCTGAGCAAACCTGTCCCTCAGGTGCGTTTCAGCCTGCACAGTCAGGATATCGATCTGGATCAGTTTTTATCTGCTGCGGATAAATTGCCGGCTGATACCGCTCCGGTAGCTCAGGTTCAGACGCAAACTTCATCCTCTTTGACCAATGCGTCGTCGGTAAAACCGGCATCGACGCAGGAGCCTGATTTAACCGGATTAAAAACGCTGGATGTGGCTGGCGATCTGCGGATCGACCGGCTGAAAGCGAAGCAGGTGATTCTGACCGGTGTTGCGCTGAAAACTGCGATTCAGCAGGGTATCGTGCGTCTGGCCGTGACTGATGCCGGGCTCTATCAGGGGAAAATAAAAGCGGATGTACAGCTCGATGCCCGCCGGATTCCGGCAACGTATCAGATCAGTGAGCGGGTAACCGGTGTGCAAATCCAGCCGCTGCTGAAAGCGCTGGCAGAGAATGACAGGTTAGAGGGAACGGGCACGGTGAAGGTGAACGTGGCCGGAAAAGGACTGAGCGAGGCGCGGCTGAAGAAGAATCTCTATGGCACGGTGCGGGTTGAGCTGGCAGATGGTGCGATCAACGGGATTAATATTGCCCGGCTGATTCGTAGCGGATATGCCAGAATTAAGGGCCGTTCGCTGCCGGAAAACGAGGTGGAGAAAACCGACTTTAGTACGTTCAGCGGTACCTTCACCCTGAAGCAGGGAATTGCAACAACGAAGGATTTATCCATGATGTCTCCGCTGTTGCGGGTGCACGGGGAAGGGCAGGTGAATTATCTGAATCAGACCCAGAACATGCTGGTGCGGACCTCGTTTGTCGGGTCTTTGCAGGGACAGGGCGGTAAGGATATCGATGAACTGCGGGATATCACAGTGCCGCTGAAAATCACCGGCAACTGGCAGAAGCCGCGTTATAAGGTGGTCTTTGATGATGTGCTCAAACAAAAAGCGAAAAAGGAACTCAACCGCGGCCTGGAAAAACTGGATGAAAAAATTAAGGATGAAAAAACACGCGAAGCCGTGAACAATCTGCTGAAGAAACTGTTTTAACTTTAGTTTTCATTGATTTGATGTTCCTGATCAGCCGGTGTCGGTCAGGAACATCATTGACTCAGATTTATACCCAGGCAAATCTCACGGAAACCTGCATCTTCAGGTTGTTTGGGTATATACAGGAAGTTTACCAGCCCAAAAGTTTACCAGTCCACACCCCGCTGTGCCTTGATACCTGCTTCGAAGGCATGCTTGATATTTTTCACTTCAGAGACGGTGTCCGCTGCCGCAATTAGCTCCCTGTGCGCTGCTCTGCCGGTGACTATGACCGTCTGCATCACCGGGCGGTTGCGCAGTGCATCCAGAACCTCATCCAGTTCGATATAGCCATAGGTAATCATATAAGTCAGCTCATCCAGGAGCACCAGATTCAAAGACTCGTCCTGCAACATTTGCCGGCAGTGTTGCCAGACTGCCTGAGCGGCGATCGTGTCGGTTTCTTTATTTTGTGTTTCCCAGGTAAACCCGGTGGCCATGACATGAAACTGAACACCATGCTGTTCAAGCAGGTTGCGTTCACCGTTGTCCCAGCTGCCTTTGATAAACTGCGCTACACCGCATTTCAGCCCGTGTCCGGTTGCTCTGGCGACGGTGCCGAAGCCGGACGTGGTTTTCCCTTTTCCGTTTCCGGTAATTACAACCAGAATACCTCTCTCTTCCTGTGCGGCTTCAATACGGCTGTCAACCTGTTCTTTTACCCGTTGCTGGCGTGCCTGATAACGGGTTTGCTTTTCTTCTGTCATGTGAATGATGTCCCGGATTTTGTCAGTAGAGAATGAATCTTTGGGTCTGTTATGCATCGCCGGTATTGTGTCAACGCTGGCCGGTTCTATCATAGTGTATAAAGCACACCGTAAAAATACCAAAAATATTAGGGAATTAGCGAAGAAGAGAATCTGTAAGTCAGTGTTCTTTATGTGACAACGTCACTTAAGTTGAAATTGAATGATGAAGACAGAGCTTATCCGTCTCCGTCTTTAAACAGATGGTAAATCCAGTAACCGAATAAGAATAATGCACACAAGCCGAAGTAGAGCGCCAGCATTTTCATTGATATCTCCTCTGATTGATTGACTGAGCCGGTTGTTATCTTTTAATGGACAAAAAATTATGCTTATTGTTTTATTATGAAGGCCATTGGTCAGGATGATCTTCTGTCTTTTGATGCTTTTTTGCCGTGAATTGGTGAACTTTTCCCTGAATTCTGAACAAACATCTCATGTCGTTGCGGCATACACGAATAGTGAATGATAGAATGGTCATTATACACTATTTGTGTTTTGCACTTCAATCACAAAGTGTGTTTACATGGCGCGGAAATTGGGTTGAATACAATTTGTGGTTATAGCTGGAAATAAAGCTGCAATGATGCCGGGATGAACGCGCCATACAATGAATGCATGGCGGTTACGGAATTTTGTGAATCAGAGTGTGAGTTGAAAGAGCGGGTTTATCACCTGTATTTATAACAACACGGAATACCAGAAAACACGCCCGATAATGGTAATTTTCTGGTCAATGACCTGCTGTTCTTCATATTCCCGGGGCGGATATTCAATTTCATTGAAACTGTAAATTCTTAAACCGCCACCCGGCAGCTTATACAAGCGCTTGATAAACAGGTCGCCGTTATGGTTGATTGCATAAATTTTACCATCGACCAGCCGCCTGTTTCCGCAATCAATCCCGACTGTCGAGCCATCGGGCAGTACCGGCTCCATGCTGTCGCCTTTCACGGAGACGCACACGGCATTTTCCGGTGCAACGTTATAGCGCCTGAGGGTTGATTTGGCAAACCGCAAACGGAATCCGTTGTCCTGTTCCTGATCACACATTAAACCATTGCCGGCCGATAAGTTAATTTCGGACAGAAATGAGATAGCGACTTCATCATCAGATAAAGGGGTCTGGCTATCCCAGGCCTGCATATTTCCCAGTACTTCAGCATTTCCTTCTTTCTGCGTTGGTTCGGGCGACTGGGGGGCAATGTCATCAAATAACAGCTGATGGGCTTTGATGTTCAGTGCCGTGGCAATGATTTCTGCATCATCAAGGTCAATACTCCGGACGCCGGCTTCATAGTTACCGATACGCGAAGCACCCCAGCCACATTTTCCGGCCAGGGCGCGTTGACTTAATCCTGCTGCTTCACGGAATCGCTTGAGCCGCGATCCGACTTCTTTCTTTTTAGTCATACTCATAACATTTCCGAATTTAACACGCTCTGTGTGTGAAGTATAGACACTTTTTGTGTTTACACGCAATCACGTTTTGTGTATATTGCTCACGAACAAGGAGAAAACAATGAATCAAATCGCAAAATACCGACGTCAGGCAAAGGTAAGTCAGGCCATTCTGGCAAAGGCTGTTGGCGTGATGCCATCAACGATAGGTAACTATGAGTCTGGCATTCGCAACATTAGTCTGACTATGTGCTGGAAAATTGTGGGGGCGTTTAAACGCTGGGGAATTGGTTGTTCACTGGAAGATGTTTTTCCGGAACCACAACAAAAGCATTCTGTTTTCACTGAGATGGCCGGCCAGGCTATCGGACATGAGTTGGCTTCAGGCAGCGGCCACTGACTGAAGCCATGTGATCAATCTTGCGAGGAAAAATCACTAACCACAAGGAGTGGCCGGTGACAAGAATAACACTACAAGTAAAACAAGAGAACCGTTCTGATTTGGTTTTCCAAACAATTAAAGCTGTATGTCAACGTCAGAAAAAGGGGAAAAGATGTCTGTCAAAGTAATGAGTTATGTATGGGATATTCCGGTATTCAGAGGATCCGACAAGCTGGTGATGCTGTGTCTGGCTGATCATGCCGATGACAGCGGTTTTTGCTGGCCGTCCATTGAGACCATTGCCCGGAAGTCGGGTGTTTCAGCGACGACTGTAAAAACCACCCTGAAAAAACTGGAAATGGCTGGCTGGATTACGAGGAAAAACCAGTTCAGGAAAGCAGACAGCGGCAAGCTGGTGCGTGCAAGTAATCAATATCAGCTGCCGGTGATGCGGTTGAGAAAAATGGTCAATGATCAGTTGGATAATGAACAGACGCATTTCGACTGTTCAAATCCGGACCAGACTAAACAAATGACGGGGGTTAGTCAGATCCCGGCCGGGGGTAAGGCGGAATCCGGCGATAAACCATCAAATGATCCGTTAAATGATCCATCAAATGATCAAATAACACCGCGCAGGCAGCCACTGGACTTTTCAGTGTTTGGGGAGATTTCTGAGCAACAGGTCAGAGATATTCTGCGTATTCGTAAAGTCAATGCAGGTAAAGCACCGGTGACACAAAAGGTGTTGAGCATGCTGGCAAAAGAGTTTGCCCTTGCCGGTCAGCAGTCAGGATTGAGTTTGCAGGACTGTCTGGATGAATGGGAATACCGGGGCTGGCGGAGTTTTAAAGCGATATGGCTGAGAAATTCAGTCGCGCAGCCTTTGGCAGGCAAAGAATCAGTCCGTAAAGAACAGCCTGATTTTCACAGCGGAGATACCAGCTGGGCTGAAGGGCTGGTTCTGGGAGTCTGAAGATGAAAAATATCGCTGAACTGGCACAACAGGTTCGCCAGACAGAAATTGCAGGCATCTGCGATCTGCAACAGGCCGGGCATGCTCAGCAGTCAAACAACGGGCAACCCGTTGTCTCAACGCAAACGGCGCGGCTGGTGAATCATATTTTTACTGAGCTGCAGGTAATTTTCCCCGCCTGGCGGGTGGCTTTTCCGGATAAATCGTCGCTGGATAATGCCAAGCGCACCTGGACAAAAGCGCTGTTTGAAAGCCGGATCTATCACACCCGGCAGATTGAACTCGGGTTGCGCAAGGCGCGTCAGTCAGGATCACCCCATATTCCCAGTGTGGGTCAGTTTATCCGCTGGTGTGTGCCGACCTGTGAAGAGCTGAACCTGCCAACGGCAGAACAGGCTTTCTCGATGATTGGCGATTTTCGCTACGAGGAGACAAGGCAGCATTTGCCGATGGTGGTTCAGGCTGCATTTCATCAGATCGGCCACTGGGATTTGACCCATTTGAGTCAGCAAAAGCTGTTTCCGGTGTTTCAGTCGCACTATGACGGACTGATCCGCAAGGTTGCCATCGGAGAAGACATCAGTCAGTTATGTCCGGTTTTGCTGCCCAAACCCGGTGAGAGAACACTGACTCTGGAAGAAAAAGAACGCCGCAGAAAAGCGGGGCTATCAAAAATTCAACAATTAAAACAACAATATTTTGGAGGAAACGTCCATGGCAACTGAAAAAGATCTGCATCAACTGATGACTTCCCGGCCAAAAGTCTGGTCACCGGCTGAATTATGCGAAGCACTGAATGTTCATATCGTCGAACTGGTCCGGCTGGTCGCTAAAGCGAGAAAGAAAGGAGTGCGTATCAGGGTCGAGCAGGGAGAACATACAGCGAATACCAGTAAAATTTTGCTTGATGAGGTGGGGTTACCGGCATGATGGAACTCTTACAGCCAGACTGGGGATTCTGGATTGGTATGACATGCTGCATGGCACTCTTCTGGATCACCCACTTCTCAGAATAAACAATATATATTTTTCAATAAGTTAACAGTAAATATTAAGTGAAGCGCCGTTTTCCGGCCAGAAAACGGGACAGGCTTGCTATGATTTAAAATAAAAATACTGTATATAATTACAGTGTCTGTGATGGAATTGCGAGGAAACAGATATGGGATTAGTCACAAACTTTGAGCGCTGGGAATTATCATTTGCACTGGGCAGAGCTACAGAAGGTGTCCGGGGGAAAAATAACGATGCAGGTGTGAATACCGGGCGGAGTCACGGTGCATCTGATATTGAAATTGGTGCGAAGCTGGACAGTGGCAAAGTACTGGCTGCAGTCGACCGGATGGCTGCACAGGCACCACACCTGGCAGACTGGAGCTTATTTGCTTATGCATCGCCGATGTGGAATGCGAACCGGAATAAAGAGCGGCTGTTTGAACATGTACTCAATGACTGGGTCGTTGCCGAGTCTGAAAATGGCAAGATGATTCAGCACCGGACATTTGAGCGGATTAAAGCATTAATTGAAGTCATTGCCGGTGCGCTGGCGCTTGAACAGTCCCGCGGGGCCGGTGTGGAAATGGTTGATGGTGAAGTGCGTTATAAGCCGGTTTCCACCAAGGCGTTTCTGATTCATGTGCTGGTTGATGTGGATTGTGCAGAAAAAGAAGAAGACAGTGATACATTCCGTAATAAAAGAAAACGTTATTATCAGAACCACTGGGCAGACTGGGCAAAGCATGTGGAAACGTTGAGAACCCTTTTGACCGGTTATGATTTAACAGCAAGAAAAATTTTTAAAAAAGAGCTTGCAAATAAAAACGGGGCAATATATACTCCTTATCACTAGGTTGGGAAATTACGCCTAGGACATAAAAACCGCCATTCTGGCGGTTTTTTTATACCTGAAATCCGGGAGTTCATCTCTCATTCAATACAGGACAAACACGATGACCGAGATTGATGTTGTCGCTGTGTTCGGTTTTCTGATTTCACTGTGCCGTTCATTCGTTGTGGTCGCGTTAGCGTGGTTTACGCTGCGCTGGCTGGATTACCGGATGGGATTTGTTTTCAAAACATGGTGGAGTGAACTGGATGGCCATTCGAAAGCGATTTATTTATCTGCTCGTTGTTTTGCTGTCTTCCTCGCCTTCAGTATTTGCATGGCATAACCAGTTTGACTGGCAAATCCGCAAAGCGGCCCGGCACTATTTACCGGTCGTTCCCTGGAAGCTGTATAAGGCACAACTGATTCAGGAATCGGCACTCAATCCACAGGCGGTAAGCCCGGTGGGAGCCGCCGGACTGGCGCAGTTTATGCCCGGTACCTGGCGTCAGGTTTCACGCGAACTGAACCTGCCTGGTTCACGCACTGATGCGTCACTGGCAATTCCTGCCGGTGCTTATTATATGGCGAAACTCAGGCGGGTCTGGAAATGGCCGCGGCCGGAAGAAGACAGACACAACTTAGCACTGGCCTGCTATAACGCAGGCTGTGGCAATATCCTCAAAGCGCAAAAGCTTTGCGGCAATCCTTCACGTTACAAGCCGATTATGGCTTGTCTGCCTCTGGTAACGGGAAAGCATGCCACAGAAACAATCAACTACGCGCCGCGAATCCGGCGTATCTACAAACGTTTAACTTATCAATAATCCACTGAATGGAATGAATGATGAATCGCATCATGATTGGTATTGTTGTCAGCATACTTGTGGCAGGTTTGTTTGGCTGGCAACGCTACGCCATTCATTCTCTGGAATCAAAACTGATGCTGGCAAACCGCAAAGCCGAGTTTCTGAGAAATAACCGGGATGAGCTGGCGCTCGAACTGAAAGACTCAGAAGCATCGAAACAGGCGCTGGCAAGAGAACTGAAACAACAGGAAGCCGTACTGGCACGCCGCGATGCTGCGATAACCCGCAGCCGTAAAGAGCTGGCGGAGCTGTCGGAACAACTGCGAGGGCTGAGAAAAACTGATGAAGAATATAAATTGTGGTCTGACGCTCATGTCCCTGATGCTGTTATCCGGCTGCTCCGCAACACCCGCAACCAAAGTGATCGTGAAGACTGAATATCAAAAGCAGTCGGTTCCGGATTTTTTAACCCGGGATACAGCGGTGCCAAACCTGCCCAAAGCAGGCGCAACCAATGCACAGCTGGCCGAATATATGGTCGGTATGGAAAGCGCACTGAACAACTGTAACATCGATAAAAAGAGCATTCGCCAATGGCAGAACCACACTCAACCACCACCATAATCAGCAATACAGCTGCAACGGTCGCGATTACCAGTGGCGTCACGCAAAGCTCTTTTGCCCAGTCGTTACTGAGCGCATCATTTGATCAAATCCTGAGCGGGCGATTCCACTGGCAATTATCTGATGTGGTCACACTGGCCTGCTCGGCGATTGTGATTTGTAATTTCGTGCTGACCCGGCTGGAAAAGCGGCGGGGGAATTCAGCCTGAATCCGCTGATGTCTGGCGAGGAAAGAAACAGGAAAATATATGGCAACATTAAATACGACTGTGCAGTCTATGATTGATGACCTGCATACAAAAATTCAGGCGGGCAGCCTCTCAGCAGAAGATCAAATGCTTATCGGCAAAGGGTTGGAAGCCCTGATGAGCAATGCGAGCTGGGAAAAGGCGCTGGTTGCAATTGCTGAAGAAAATATCAGCGAATCTAAAACATTGCTCAATACCGCACGGGATGAACTGAAAACTGCCAAGGCAGAACTGACTGATTCAATCACACAAATTAAGCAACACTATTCTCCACTCATTACTGTTGGTCATTACACCAATCTTGCCTCTATTGCAGCAGGTAAATCTTTGGTTATCACCCCTCCCGCTGGTAGCCGGGTTCGTGTTTTTCAGCTGATAGCAATAACTGCTACGAAAAAGGATTTGACGTCATATAACTATGTAATAACGACTCTGGGGAGCCGCCAGTTAGGCACGAGGGTCGCAGGAACACAAACAGCTTCTGGTTCATATATAAAAGTGGGAGCGACGGATGGAAGTCCGGCTTCTACGTCTTGCTCACATAAAGAGTTGTTGGGTGAGGTTGATGAAAAGCTGACACTGGAGAATGTAGATTCAGCCAGTGCATATCTGTTAATTGGTGTCGATTTCGTCACAGGAGATTATGACAATGAGTCAAATTGAAGTATTGAAAAATAATCAATGGGTGAATGAACAACCATCAGCAGGGGACAGATGTCGGGAGATTCTGGATTCAGGCGCTGTCATTGAGTTTGAATATGCAGAAACTGATATCGACACTCTGAAATCCACCCGCATCACCCAAATCAAACAGGAAGCCCAATCCCGGATTACTGCGCTGGACTGGCGTTTAGAGCGTGCGAAAGAACGTGCTGAACTCAGTATCACCGATCAGGAAACGGTGCAGGATGTGATGCAACTCCGGGAGCAAATCCGCACGGCGTCAAATCAGGCAGAAATCGCTGTGAACCAACTCACAGACGCCGGCGCGATTCAACAATTTCAATGGTAAGCCTTTTCGGCTGCTGAATTTTCTACTCATACCAGACAGATCAAGCTTATGACTCAGACAACACTGACTGAAGTGCATCAGGGGATTGTGACCCGGCTGAAAGCGGCACTCCCGGATGTTACCGTGGAAGTTTTTTCGCCGACGATGAACTTTGCAGAAAAAGCACCGGCACTGCTGGTGGAGCTGACTTCATTCCCGCTGGCAAAAGATGCCGGCGACTATCGTTATCCGGCTGATTGTTGCTTCACGATTCATTGCGTTACTAAAAAAGAACAACCGCTGGTTGACTTATGGGAAATGACCGCATCCGTTGCACAGCTGATTTACAACAACGGCTTTTGGGTCGGTGGTGGCGTGATGGAACGGCCGCATACGCTGAAAGCGCATGCCGATAAAACCCGCTACCAGGATCAGAACGGGTATGAATCCCGCGTGATCAGCTGGCACCAAACCATTTATCTCGGTGAACCGAAGCCGGTGCAGGAAGGTATGGTTGTGAAAGAAGTGTACCTGGGTTATGCACCGGGCGGAGAAACACCACCGAAAGCATCATATGTGAGGATTAAAGATGGAGAGTTACCGGATTTCTGAGCTGGAGCGTCAGCTGCACGGGCTGATTCGTCTGTGTACCGTGACCGAACTGGGTAATGGTGGTCAGGTGAAAGTACAGGATGGTGAACTGAACAGCACCTGGCTTGACCGGGCCGTGGACCGGGCCGGTGAAAACCGCGCATGGCATCCGCTGGATGTCGGCGAGCAGGTGGTTGTGCTTTGTCCTTCGGGCGACCTGACCATGGGGATCATTATCGCCAGTCTGTATCAGGACCAGCATCCGGCACCCAGCTCGAATGAAGATTTGGAATCCAAAGTTTTTAAAGATGGTTCGGTCATCAGTTATGATCGGAAGAGTCATCAGTATCTGATTGATATTAAAGGGGCGGATGCCACGGTGGATGTGATTTCTGCCGGAACGCTCAATATCAAAACCAGTAAAAATATTCAGGTGCAGACGTCGGCAGATGCCAAAGTCTCTGCACAGGGTAATGTGAATGTTTCCGCTTCAAAGATCGCTTTGAACGGCGGCTCGCCTTGTGTCACGACTGCACACATTTGTCATTTTACCGGAAAGCCACATGGTGATGGTTCCCGGACAGTTACAGCGGGGAAATAACATGGCGCTCAACGCAGATCTGCTTGAAAAATTAATCGTCGATAACTTATACGATGCGGGTTTTGATACTGAGAATACGCACTCACAAGTGACAGAGCTGGCTGATGCAATTGCAAAAGCGATTGTCAAACATATTCAGAGCAATGCGGTTGTTATTGTGGATGCTGTGCCTTATCCCGTCAGGTAGGTGAATCATGAAAGGAATGAATGCACAAACCGGACGAAGTTTAAATGGTCCGGATCATATCCGTCAGTCAATCATCACTATTTTAACAACGCCCATCGGCAGCCGGGTTCTCAGACGGGATTTTGGCTCAGATTTATTGTCATTAACCGACCATCCGACCAACGAAGCGTGGATGCTGGATGTGTACGCCGCGACGTTAGAAGCACTGGAAAAGTGGGAACCCCGCTTCCGGTTAACCGATGTTCAGGCGAAGAGAAATGGCCAGGGCAGAATTGATTTGTATCTGGATGGTGAAATGTTAATTAACGGCCAGTCCATTACGATGGATGGCATACAGGTGAGTATATGAGCACAGTCAATGAGACACTGAATTTACCTGATCCGGATATTATTGAACAGATTGATGCTGAGGCGTTAATTCAGGCACGGCGGAAACGGTTAATCGAACTGAATCCTGATTATCAGGACGTGCTTGCGCTGGAAAGTGAACCGCTGAATATCAATATTGAAGCGGAATCTTACCGGGAAGCGTTACTCCGGCTACGGATTAATGAAAGTGTCAAAGCAAACTTACTTGCTTTTGCAACCGGTGGCGATCTTGATCATTTAGGTGATTTTTACGGGCTTCCCCGTGCTGATGGCGAAGCCGATGAAAGTTATCGTCAGCGTATCCGGGAGCGGACCAAGGCTTCCAGTACCGCTGGCAGTATTGCACATTACCGCAGCCGCGCGATTGAAGCGGCACCACTGGCGATTCGCGATGTTCGTATTGATTCACCTGAAGGCGGGCTGGTCCGGGTTTCGGTTCTGGTCCGCAATGGTTTCGATTTGGATGAAACGCTGGCAAAAGTTGAACAGGCGGTAAATTCTGACGAGGTCAGAGTGCTGACTGATACCGTGAATGTGGTGTCCGCCGAGACGATTCAGGTGCCGGTTGCGGCGACCATTGTATTGCAGAATACCACGCCGGAAGCGGTGATTGATGAGCTGAAATCAGGGCTGGTGAAACAGTGGGAACAGCAGGCTGGTCTAGGCTGGGATGTCACGCCAAGCTGGATTAGCGCGCAACTGCAAAAAAGTGGCGTGTATGAAGTGAACATACTTGAACCAACACAGGTTGTTCAGGTCGGAGCCAATCAGCATGCTGTGATTGAAAAACTGGATATCAGCCTGAACGGCAGGGGGTATTAATGACACTGTTACCTGTCAATGCTTCCAGACTTCAGTATGATCTTGAAACGGCAAACCGGCTTCATGATGATATCAACCTGGCTGTACAGCAGCTGAAAACATTTAAGCAGGAACCGGCAGACAACCTGTTGTACTGGTTGATCTGGGAATATGGCCTTGAAGACGTCCTGCTTTATGTGCCTGATTTGAGGAAAGTCATCAAAGAAGGTCTGATCTGGCAGCGTTTACGGGGAACACCGGAAAGCCTGAAAATTGCCCTGGGCTGGATTGGGATGGATGACATTACCATCGAAGAAAACCGCCCCGGCCGTCATTTTTATGAATATCAGGTTGATCCCGGAAAGATACCGACACAGGAAGAGCGTTCCCGTTTATTCGGTGTTGCTGACCTTTCGGCACCCGTCAGATCCCGGTTGTCGCGGATGTATCATGGTTACGATGTCCGCAAACTGATTCTTTCTGAAGGGCATTTTGGCCAGTTTCTGTCAGATTATTCTGGTGTGAATCATCAGGGAACGAAGCTGTCTTTCCGCCGGGGATATCAAAGTGAACTTGCGGTCGGGCAACCCGATGTCAAGAGCAGCCATTTCCGGACGGTTGTTGATAACGCGGTTTATGAAGACCGGCCGCTGCTCAGCTATATGTATCTCGATGATAAATTTGATTTTGGCATTTATGTCCATCATGGCCGGTTGGTTTCAGAAGGGTTGGTTTATGACGCCAAACCTGTCATCAAAGATCAGCACCGCTTCTCTCAGGCTGCGATGGTTCTGTCTGACAGTGAAGCATTAGGCAGCCTGCATACTCTACTGGGTGCCCGCCGCCGGGTTGAACTGGGCGGAACAACCGTCTTATCCGAAAGCAAACTGGATGACACATGGCAGTTTGAATGGCAGCCGGTTCACACGCTTCATCTGGATAATCATCCGGGTGAACTGGACGCAACCTTACCTGTGACAGCCAGCGTGGCTGAGATTCGTCTGGAAAATATCTTCACTGATTCTGACTTCCGCATTGAACAGGGACGCACCCGGATTACAGTGAAAACACCTGAATTAGCTGGCTTAAGCTGGATGGGGCGCTGGGATCAACGTACCTGGTCAGGTGCCGGATATACGGTGATTGGCGTGAACTTTACCCAAACAACCTGAAAAGACAGGTTTCAGTGAGGCCTGTCTGAATCAATGATAAGGCAGGGGAACTATGAGTGCATTCAAATTACTGGACCTGTCTCAGGTTCCGGTTCCGGATATTATTTCGTCTCCGGACTTTGAAACAAAATACCAGCAATTAAAAGATATTCTGACCGGACTCAATCCGGATTATGCGGATGTTCTCGAACTTGAGTCTGATCCGCTGGCGATTCTTTTACAGTCTTTCGCTTACCGTGAAGCCGTACTCGAAGCCAGAATCAATGATGCAACCCGGGCGAATATGCTCGCTTCTGCATCCGGTAATGATCTGGATAGCATTGGCGCCCGTTATAACGTCGGACGCCTGGTTGTTCAACAGGAAAATACGCAGATTCAGCCGCCGGTCCCGCGCCGCATGGAAGATGATGATAGTTATCGACGCCGGATCCAGATGGCATTCGATGGCCTGAATACCGCCGGCAGCAGTGATGCTTATGTTTTTCATGCACTTTCTGCCAGTGGTCAGGTAAAGGATGCAGATGCAACCAGTCCGGCCCCCTGCGACATGGTGGTGACCCTGTTAAGCCATGAAGGGAATGGTGTCCCGGATGATGAGTTGTTGAAAGTTGTCCGCCGCTATTTTGGACTGACAGACGATGGCTCAGCGCCAGCGAAACAGGCATCCAAAGTCAGGCCAGTCGGTGATCGGGTGAAAGTCGTCCCTGCTGGTGTGACTGAATATCAGGTTGACGCAGAACTGACGATTCTTCCCGGCCCGGCAGGTGAGGTGATCCGTAAGGCTGCCGAAGCTGCGGTATGGGCGTATGTTCACGAAAGGTGCAAGCTTGGATACGATGTGACCCGTTCCGGATTATTCGCGGCACTGCACCGGCCGGGGGTTCATAATGTGATCCTGAAAACCCCAGAGGAAGATCTGGTGATTGACCACACTCACGCGGCATATTGTACCGGTGTGAAAGTCACGCTGGGAGGCATCGATGAATAAAAGTCTGCTGCCGGTGAATGCGACTACCCTTGAGTTGGATCTGGAACAGGTTATTTCCCGGTGCACTGATTTACCGGTACATATCAAAGATCTCTGGAATCCGGAAACCTGTCCGCTGTCGTTATTGCCCTGGCTTGCCTGGGCACTGTCTGTTGATTCGTGGGATGAACGCTGGCCGGAATCAATCAAACGTCAGGTGGTCCGGGATTCTTTTGAAATCCACCGTCTGAAAGGCACACCTTATGCGGTGCAAAAAGCACTGGATAGCCTGAATATCAGGATGCAGCTTCGCGAGTGGTGGGAACCGGGATCGGGTCAATCCCCCGGCACCATGAGTGTTGTCGCTTTGATCAATGAAAACCTGACTGAAGATAACGATGGGTTAATTACCAAAACCATGCTGGAGCAGGTGGTCCGGGCAATTGAATCTGCAAAACGCGGCGTAATTCATTTTGATGTGGAACTGGGGATCGCCCTGGAAGAATCGCTGGGACTGGCTGGCGGAATTGGGCCGTCAGTAAGTTATGGCGATCAGAATGCCGTTTTTCAACCTGTGGTTCCGGACGAAGCCCATACTGAAATTGGGATTGCGGCTGCTGCCGGGCCTTCATGTGATTGCGCAGATAAGACTGCGCAGATGTTACCGGTGTTTCCTGATGCCGGATATGCCTTAGCCGGGCTGGCCTTCGCCGGACACCGGATAAGCTGGTCTGATCAGGCGGGAACATTTTCTCCTCTGACACCGGGTTCGCTTCAGGGGAGTTCGTATCTGGCCGGAGGATGTTGGCAGCAATGTCTGTCGGATATATTTTTTGAGGGGACTGTTTAATGGCAGAACTAAAACTGCAATTTACCGAGGCTGGTCTGGCCCGGTTATTGTCCGCAAAGGACAGTGGTCTGAAGGGCGAAATTACCCATATGGCTTTTGGCGACGGCGCTTACACACCGTCAAAGACGCAAACCCGGTTGCATCATGAACGCGAGCGGATTGAAATCTCTGATTATCAGGGAGACGGAAAAAATTTACGGATGGCCGGTGTCTTTGAAGGCAATCTGGAGTATGCCATTCGTGAAATCGGTATTTTTCTCTCTGATGGCACTTTGCTCGGTGTGTATTCACAACCGGATCGTACCTTAGGTTACCGGACAGCCGTTGTCCGGTTAATTCAATGGTTTACGCTGAATATTGAAGCTTTGCCGACCAACAGTGTGAACGTCGTGACTGGTTCTGAGAACCTGAATCTGGTGATTGATGAAGAGTTTGCGCAGATGGCCACTGTTCAGATCAATACCATGCATCGTCAGTTGCAACAGGAATTCCGTCTTCTGGGTCTTGAGAAGAAAACAAATTAACAGGAGAACAATATGTCTTTAACAAAAGATATTGGTGAGATGGTTCAGGCTGTGGATGAACTGACTGATGAAGTCTCGGGAAAAATGGGGAAAATAGACAGCGAACTGGTTAAATTTCAGAATTCTTTTCAACCAAAATTGAAAAGTTCTATGATCAGGGGATTTTATTTTGATGGCGTGAATGGTGATGACAGTAATGATGGCACCGTTCATCATCCGTTTAAAACATTTCAGGCCGTGAAGAATCATTTGGTCAGTGGAGCCAGTTATCATTTTTATATCAATGGAACCGTTGAACTTTCCGGGGGCGTTGAATTTCAGAACAACACGGTATTTGTTTTCAAACAAATTAAACTTTCTCCTGCGAAAATTGAACAGAAAGTCACTGGAACAACGCAATCTCTTAATCTGAGTACCGGAGAAAAGATCAATTATGACACTGCCGGATCGATTTCTTTACGTCATTCAGTGATTCATTTTTATGGTGTCGATCTTGAAACAGCTAAATCAAAACACTATCCCATTTTCTATTCAAATAGTTTTATTTCCAGGGATGACTGGGGATCCGGACTGGTCAGTATCTTTGGGAATTTGCATGAGGAGATTTCTGGTATCGGCATGCCAACCATCACGATTAACGATGGCACATTTAGTACAGTGGCAACCGGACCTGATCTGAAGAACTTTACCTTCTATGGGGCCAAATTTATTAAAAATGGTCAGGGAAACTTATTAAATATCGATCATAGTATGTGCATGATTAAAATTAATAATTCAACCTTCCCTGAAGGCCAGACATGTCGGGATTTTATATATGGTGTCAGATACGATGGTAACGGTATTGCGACTAATGTGCTGACCAACAATCAGTATTTGCTGAATAATAAATTGACCGTGAAGGCAACATCTTAATACGGGGGACTTATGGTAACGCTTTCTTATAATGGCAACACTTATGAAGAGTGGGATATCGATGCCTTACTGGCTGCGGGTGTCCCGGAATCACTCATTCATCAAACCATCACTGACGATCAATGGCATACAATTCGCGTGAAGCGTGATGCTTTAATGGCGCAGTGTGACTGGACGCAAATGCCGGATGTTGAATTGAATGAAGCACAAAAGGCAGCATACACTGCTTACCGGCAGTCTTTGCGTGATATACCGCAGAAGTTCAGTGAGCCGGATACTGTGATCTGGCCGGAAAAACCAGCCCTCTAAACCAACCGCCGCCGGGCGGTTTTTTTATGCCAGTCAATGATAAAAGCACTGAAGAACAGAGGAATAAATAGTATGTCTTTAACTCAGGAAATCACTAAAGTCGTTCAGGCCGCGAATAATCTGACCCAGGCGGTGATGAATAAAATAGGTCAGATTGACCGGAGAGTTGTTCAGATCGAAAACACAGCCAAAGATGCTGTGTTTAGCGAGATGAACAAAACGGTTTATTTGGATAACGTGAATGGTAAGGATTCAAATCCGGGAACAGAAAACAGTCCCATCCGGAGTTTTAGTTGTGCGTTGAAAATGATTCCGGCGGGCGGGAAAGTGAATATTATCTGTCAAAGTGATATGACAAACTTATACGGGTATGATGCAAATTTAAAATCTTATCAGATGGCGATTATCTCTGATGGAAAGAGCGTCAGTATCGACCTTGGACAGCATACATGGTATGTCAAAACATGCCAGAAGCTCCTGTGGTCTGATTACCCAAACGCGGATGATTATATTCAGATTAATCAGCATATACATACGGATGCTAATTCGAAATTGTATATTAGTAATGGTGATATCAGGGTTGATTATGCTTCAGAGACGCATAAGAAACTAAAATTTTTAGATCATCCCACATGCCGCGGATTACAACGGATATCGAATGGTTTTATTCATAATTACGAAACTAACTTTTATTGTACTGTTCCGGATGTTTCAATTTTCAGCCTTGATGGCTGGACAGGCACACAAGGCGATGCATTATTGAATAAATGTAATATATATGGTGTTGGCTGTGTTCGGGTAGCAGGGAATAGTGATGTCACTCTGGACGATCTGAATTTGTGCAAACGGACAGTGACGTTTGATGAAACTTTTACAAATAATTAGACAGGAATGACAGATGAAAGTGACTTACGAGGGAAGAGTTTTTGACAGCTTTTCTGACGCCCTGATGCTTGAGGCTGGTATCCCGGAATCCGTGATTACCAGTGCGCAACAGGAACAGGCAGTTATTGATATCCAGACAAAACGCAGAAAGGCCTATATTGCAGAAAGCGACCCACTGTACATGGAATGGCAATATGATCAAACGCCGCAAAAAGAACAGCAATGGCGCGATAAGGTGGCTGAGATTAAAAAACGCTATCCACTGCCAGCCGCTGAATAAACAAGAATCTACCGCCAACAGGCGGTTTTTTTATACCTGAAAATTATGATTTGTGCCGGTCGGGCACATCCGGCTGGGTGCCGGAATTCACACATCTGGTCAATCAATTAATACACAGCCATAGGAGTATATGACAGTGGCCATTTTAACTAAGTCAGGCAGAACGGCGATTGCACAGTCAATTGCCGCTCAGCCTGTATTCATGGCGTGGGGCCATGGTGATACCGAATGGGAAGAAACCCCGCCATCAGAATCTGTTACCAGTACGGCGTTACTGGATACAGTCGGTTACCGTAAAGCATCACGCGTTCTGTTTTGCGAACCGGATCCGGACGGTGAAATTGTTGTCACCTCCGGCCGTTTCAAACTCTCAGATACCCCGACGAATCATCTGTTCTGTGAATTCCGCTTCGATTTTGAAGATGCACAGGGAGAAACCCTGCGGGAAGTCGGTGTGATGGTGGGAACCGAACCTAAAGCTGACGCACCTGCCGGGCAGTTTTACTTTCAACCTGAAGAGCTGGAAAAAAGCGGCACCCTGTTGTTGCTGGAACACCGCAAACCGCTGTACCGCGATACCGGTGTCCGTGAAACCTTCGAATTTGTAATTACGTTCTGACGGGAGCGAACATGCAAGATAAAAATGAACGATTAAATCCGGCGGATTATCTCCAGGATTATTATGAGCGCTTTGATGCGGATGATGGTTACGAACAACTACTGTTCCGGGCCGGAAAAGGATTACAGTCTGCAGAACTGAATGATATGCAGACACAGGTATTTAACCAGGTACAAGGCGTCGCTGACGCTATTTTGAAAGACGGGGATATTGTCTCCGGCGGTGAAGTTCTGGTTGGTGAAGACGGTAAAGTCACTTTGGGTGCGGCGAAGATTTATTTGCGTGGTCAGGTGCGGACGATACAGCCAGCAACACTGACAATTCCGGTTGATCAGATTTTGGATGTTGGTGTCAGACTGACAGAAACTGTGATTACAGAGCTGGAATCACCCGCTTTGCGGGACCCGGCTCAGGGCACACATAACTACGGTGAAGGTGGTGCCGGTCGTTTAAAAGTCACCTGTGCCTGGGGATTAGCTGCCGACAGTAATGAGGGTAACTTTTATCCGGTTTATAAAGTCGATAATGGCGCTTTGGTTGTCAATACAACACCGCCACAACTGGACAGCGTGAATGTCGCGCTGGCACGTTATGACCGTGAATCCAATGGTGGTAATTATGTTGTGGATGGCATGTATGCCTCCTACCGGGAAGAAGAAGATCTTGGTGATGCCGGCAAGAAGCAGGTATTCAGTATTGCAGAGGGCAAGGCCCATATTCTGGGATATGAGATTGAATTCCCGACGGCGATTCGGAAAACGTTCCCGTCAGATCCTGATTTACAGACAATTGATTCTGAGATTCATACGTTTACCCCTGATTCTGAAGGTAAGATGCGGATTAATACAGCATTCAGCCCTATTTATGAAGGCAGTCAGGTTCAGGTAAAAATGTTAGTCCGGGAAACCCGTGAGATTACCCGGGGTGGCTCGAGTAATGGTTTGCTGGATCCATTGCTGGGTATTTCATCATTACAATCTATCGAATCTGTCAAACAAAATGATACAGAATATACATCCGGCGTTGATTATAAGAAAACCAACAATCAGGTTGACTGGACACCGGGCGGAACTGTACCCGCATCAGGTTCAACCTATACTGTTGAATTTTTGTATCTGAAAACGGTGATGGTTTCTGCCGATGAAGAGGGCTTTACCCTGAGTGGTGCGGAAGCCAAATCACAGGTATTTCTTCAGTATCAGTGGAAAATGCCCCGAATTGATGCGTTAACACTGGATCGTACAGGCGTTGTTCGTCGGGTAAAAGGTATCCCGAATGCTTATCAACCAGCGACCCCCGCCATCCCTGAAAATCAGTTGTTGCTGGCAAATGTCACTCAGAAATGGAATCAGGCATCAGGTACTACGATTTCGGATAAAGCCGTTCGTTCGGTAACGATGGAAGCACTGGGTGAAATGCAGTCACAAATAGCAGATTTATATCAACTGTTAGCGCTTGAGAAGCTGCGTAACAATGCGACGGCAGAAGAGTCTGCATCGAAATACGGTGTATTTGTTGATCCGTTTCTTGATGATGATTTGCGTGATCAGGGCTTGGATCAAACTGCTGCGATTGTCGATGGTGAGCTGATATTGCCGGTTGACAATATTAATGTGACGGATATTCAGCTACCGGATGGACAAGCCCGGATAACTTTAGATTATGAACTTGAGCCTGTGATTGAGCAGACATTAAGCACTGGTCAGATGAAGGTAAATCCATACAAAGCATTTGAACCATTACCTGCTTTAGCCACATTGACGCCAAGCGTTGACCATTGGGTGCAGTCGAGGACTCTATGGAGAAGTCAGACAACAAGAAACACAGTTAATAGTAGTAGTACCAGACCTGTAAGAACGGAATATTATACCCGCCTGGCATCACAATATTATACAAAACTTGAGTATATCAGAGTTCAGGATGTGAAGTTTGTATTGACAGGTTTTGGTCCGGGTGAAGCTTTAGAACGGGTACGTTTTGATGGTTCAGACGTTGAGGTAAATCAATGATTAAAGCAGATAATAACGGAAATGTAACTGGTAAGTTTCGTATTCCGCCCAACACACCGGTTGGGACAAAGCTGGTCGAATTTTTCGGGCACACAGGGACGCAGGCGACAGCGACTTTTATTGGTGCATCTTCATTAAGAACTGAAGTTTTGCAGAAAGTAAAATGGATTCATAACTATGATCCTTTAGCACAAACTTTTACGTTAAGTAGTGATCGCCATATTGGTGGTGTTGATCTTTGGTTTAAGAAAAAAGGCCCTGAAAGTGTGCGGGTACAAATCCGTGAAACAGCAACAGGCCTGCCGACTAAGACAGTTCTGGCAGAATCGATTCTCAGTAGTGAAGATATTCTGCTCAATGGCAGCGCTACCCGATTTGAATTCTCCCCGGTATTTCTGAATGCAAATCAGGAATATGCCATTGTCGTCTTAACTGATGGTGCTGAGCATGAAGTTGCTATTTCTACACTTGGGGATTTTGATCAGGAAAAAGGCTGGGTCACCAGTCAACCCTATCAGGTCGGTGTATTGCTTTCTTCAAGCAATGCCAGTACCTGGACTTCTCATCAAAATAAAGACCTGACTTTCCGATTGCTGGGTGCAAGGTTTACTGAGACAGAAAAAACGGTTGATTTAGGTGAATTTGATGTTTCAAAAATGACGAATTTTAAGCCGCTGACAGTGGTTGAACGTCCGGCAAGTGATACAGATCTTTCCTTATATATGACAGATATCAATCAAAAGGTTTATCAATTGCAGGAAGGGGAAGCATTAAGTGTTTCGTCTGAGCAAACCGGGAAAGTCAGGTTACAGGCAAAACTAACCGGTTCCCCGTTGAGAAGTCCTGTCCTGTATGAAAATGTGCAGGCAGTGACAGCAACGGTGCAGGAAGAAGCCGACTACATTTCCCGTGCGATTCCCGGCGGTACTGATGTGAAAGCAATCGTAACCTTTGAATCTTCATTACCGGGAGATGCCGGGGTTGAGGTCTATATTGAAGTCGGTAATGACTGGAAGAAAGTTGATTTACATTCAGCAAGTGCAACGGATGATGGCTGGCAGGCCTGTCAGTATATTCTGGAAGACATTACCAGCACGACGATACGTACCAAGCTGGTGCTGAAAGGAAACGCGGCCAACCGGCCAAGAGTTCGCTCCCTGCGGATGATTACGACTAAATAAACCGAGGTGAGCAATGCAAGACTCACGTACACCGCACCGGAATTATCCGGTGCCCGTGCCGGATAACTTTCTGCAGGATGATGTCGGGCGGATTGCTCAGGCAATTACGGATGTCGACGCAGATGTTGACCAGCACCAGAAACAACTTCACAAACTCAAGCATCGCCTGAGACGCCTCAGGCTTGAAGTATTGCTGGGTTAAATCTTTTCTTTTTATGTAAAAAGAGGAAATTATGTCAACAATTTCAAATGCCGTGCAGGCCATGGTCGATAATCTGGTGGCTAAAATGGCCAGCAACACGCCGCTGGCACCGGAAGAACAATCCATGGTCGCAGAGGCGATTGCGCTGCTGTCCAAAAGCACCACACTGGAAGCGGCCCTGATTGCCGTGGCAGAAAAACATCTGGATACGGCAACCACAGCGCTGGACAGCGCTAAAGCATCGCTGCAGGAGAATGCTGATTATCTTAAGCTGCTGCCGCAGATTAATGAGATTAAAAACTCGTTTGGTCAAATTCAGACTGATTTTAACCAGACTCTGGGGAGTTTGGGAACCGTTATGAGGGAGGGGGCACCAGCAGCCCCGGCCTTGGATTATTCATATTTTGGAGCAGATGTTTATACGCTCAATTCATATGAGAATATAAACGTTTCGTCTAAACCACCAAGGGTATCGTATCGTTTCAATACCAGTCCTTCCACAGTTGTATCGCTGTTTGATGAAGATGAAAAATGTTTTTACGTCTATTTAGGTTATCGGAAGACTCATAACTATGATTTAGCAGCTTCATTTGATGTGGCACTAAAAATTGATAGTAAAGGAGAGAAAACAATGAACCGTACTTCAGAGCGACTTTCCGCATCTGGTGACGCTTCATTTTTACTGATAAAAACGTTGAAAGGTGTCCGTTTAGCGCAACTTAGCGAGACGGGATTGCAATTTTTTGAAGTAATGCCTTCACTGAAGAAATTATCTGATGCTATTCCTGTATCGGGGGGAGCATTTTATCAGGATCCTGATTCACTAGATATCTGGAGTTACTCTGAAGGGCGGGCACAGTACTCAGTCTGGGATGAAAGTACAGGTAGCTATCAAACATCACCGAATAATAAGCATGATTTTCTGGTCGAAGCTAATTTTAATGATTGGGCTGCTCAACAAGGTTACTCACGCCTTGAAATGTCAATGGGTTCATCTGGTGGTGCTCTGTACCCTTTAAATACTTGTTGGAATCCTTTACTGCCAAGTAATAGTCGAATAAGAAGTAATTACGGGAGAAATATTAGTCGTTCAGCTTGTATGAGCGTGACAAAAGGTCAATATATTAATCACTTGCTGGGTGATACTTATTTTCAATCTAAGAATTATTCTTCAGGTCCAATGCCTTATGGGCTGGCCTGTAATAGTGTGTTTGAAGATAATGCAGCGAACTATACCTTGAGTTTGCTTGGTCATGCTAATTATACTCCTTATCATCCAGATCCTGATGAACAAGCACGTGCATTTGATACATATTATGCGCCAGCGTTGCTTGCTTTATCACCATATCACCGTATTGCAATACTCGCGATGTCACAGTGTACTCAAACTGAAAATGACTCATATAAGGGATATCTCGATTACCGAAAAACCGTGCTGCGGGCATTTTAATCAGACCTATTAAGGAATCAAACATATGAACAATGGAGAATTTGATCCGGTCACGGGTGGTATCTACCTGAATGGTGGTTATCTGGTCGGAAACACACAAACCGGGGAGCTTTGGAAAAACGAAGCCGAAGCACTCGCCTGGTGGGAAACCGCGGAAGAGAACCCGGCCAACCAACCGGAACCAGCAGCCGAAGTGGCTGAAGAAACCACTGATGCCGAAGACACCCGCAAAGCTGTCACCGTCACTGAAATCAACGGCACGGTCCGTAAGCCGGAAGATATTGCGGCGCAGGATGTGGTGCGGATTACGGCGATGGAAGATACGGACCTGACCCTGAAAGGCACACTGGATATTGACGATGAATCCTTTGTGGTGCCATTTCGTCAGGATGGCGGACCTTTGGTGTATTTCAATGCACAGGTTAGTGAGGGTGAATTTACTGCGACACTGAATTTCCGTGATTCAGGCCGCTATGAAGTGAATACTGAACTGCTGAACGCAGAGCTGGCAACGCCACGTTTTACATCCAAACCACTGGTGGTTTACGTGATGAGAAATACATCCGCTGCATCCGCGAGTTAAACCGCTGCTTTTATCGTTCATCCTGCTTTTCATTCTGATCTGTTTTTCATTCCGGATTGCTTTTGTCCTGAAAAAAATGCCACAGCCTGTGCTGATGGGTGACGGATAAGCACATTCTGAAAAAGGAGCAACGATGCAAGATACACGCACGATACACCAGAACTACCCGGTGCCGGTGGCTGATAATTTTTTGCAGGATGATGTCGGGCGGCTGGCACAGGCATTCACTGCGGTGGATGCGGATGTGCATCTGCTCCGCCAGCATCAGGCCACTGCGGACAGCCGGATTCTCACCCTGCAACAGGATGTCGCCCATCCGACAGCGGTGGACATCCGTTATACCGATGGCCGGGTGTCCGGCATGACAGAAACCTTCGCCGATGGTCAGCGCACCACACAGTATCAATATGATACAGAGACAAACCAACTCACACAGGTTGACGTAGTTTTTCGTGGCAGTCGTGAGACGACCACGCTGAATTACGACAACGATACACTCACCGGACTGACAACAAAGACAGAGAGCGTCTCTGACCGTTAGTCCTTTCTTTGAAAACTATTTTTTAATCCATCGGGGCATCTCAGTCAGAGACGCCCTTTTTTGCATAAACCGAGAGAGTAATATCGATATGGCAGAAAATTATATGCACGGCGCTGAGGTCGTGGAAATTGATGATGGTTCCCGTCCGATTACCACAGTAACAAGTGGCGTAATTGGTGTTGTGGGAACGGCACCAGATGCGGACGCGACGAAGTTTCCGCTCAATAAACCCGTACTGATCGCTGCGAGCCGCCGTGAGGCAGCCAAGCTCGGTTCAAGAGGTACGCTGCCCCAGGCAATTGACGGCATTTTTGACCAGACAGGCGCGGTCGTAGTCGTTATTCGTGTTGAAGAAGTGATGGTTGATGGTTATGTCGATAAAAACCAAACCAAAAGTCACTTTACCAAAGAAATGGATACGGAGACTGGCCAGTATACCGGGATTGAAGCAATGTTGAGTGCTGAGCATGTGGTCGGCGTTCAACCGCGGATTCTGATTGCTCCCGCCTACTCGAGCGATCTTGATGTGGCAACAAAACTGATTTCTGTCGCGGACAGATTACGTGGCTTTGCGATTCTGGATGGTCCGAACCTCAATGATGATGCGGTGAAAGAGTACCGTAAGAACTTTGGTTCCCGTCGCTGTGAAGTCGTTGATCCCTGGTATACCGTATGGGATTCAGAAACGAGTTCAGAAGTCATTCAACCGCCATCAGCCCGTCATGCAGGGGTTATGTCTCGTGTGCATAACACATTGGGCTTCTGGTGGTCAAACTCAAACCAGGCTATTTATGGCATTAATGGGTTATGTCGTTCGGTTGACTTCAAACTCGATGATGCAGGTTGTCGGGCGAACCTGCTGAACGAAGCGCAAGTCACAACAACCATTCACCATAATGGCTTCCGTATCTGGGGTGATCGAACTTGTGCTGATGATGCGAAATGGGCATTTAAAAACGTGGTGATTACCAACGATATGATCTCAGACAGCCTGATTAAAAACCACTTCTGGGCGATGGACCGCAATATTACCGCGACCTACGTTGAGGATGTCACCGAGGGGGTGAATAACTACCTGCGTCATCTGAAGTATATCGGTGCGATTGCCGGTGGTGAATGCTGGGTGGATCCGGAGCTGAATACCGCAGACCAGATTCAGGCCGGTAAAGTGTATTTTGATTTTGATTTCAGTGCCTATGCGCCGGCGGAACACATTACTTTCCGCAGCCATATGGTCAATGGTTACCTAACGGAGATTGTATAATATGTTGCCACAAGTAATTCGCGGAATGAGTCTTTTTGTTGGGAGTGGAAATGATGCCCGTGGTTATGCGGGTGTGATTGAAGAAGTCACGCCACCAAAAATGACAATTAAAACAGAGGAGTTCAGGGCAGGGGGCATGGACGCCCCGCTTGAGATTGACCTTGGCATGAACAAGCTGGAATGTAGTTTCACAATTGCAAATTATGACCCGACGCTGTTTAAAGCATACGGTCTGGTTCCTGGTGAAATGGTGACTTGTACCCTGAAAGGTGCAATTGAAGAAGATGGCACCACGGTTCCGGTCGAGATGACCATGACCGGCAGCTGGAAAGAAGTCGACTTTGGCAGCTGGAAATCGGGTCAGAAAGTACAGTTGAAAGTTGCGATTGCACTGAAGAATTACAAACTGCAAATTAATGGCGAAGAGCAACTGTTCATTGATGTGCAGGGTATGATTCGTAGAGTCAAAGGCACCGATAAGCTGGAAGCCACAAGAAAAGCATTGAAAATCAGTTAAGAGAGTGAAAGATGACAGAAATTACCGATAAAAAAACATATGTTGTGAATGATACCATCGATGTCGGCTCCAAATATAAACTGGCATTTATGTTTGAAGATAAAAAATATCAGGCTGGTGATCAAATCTCACTCAATGATATTCAGGCAGCTAACCTGATTGCAGCGGGCTTTATTAAAGGTGCCACAGCTGCGTAGGCAAGTACGTAAGCCGGATCATCACACACGATATAATTAAATCAATACTGAACTGAAAATGAAAACAGAGCGCCCTGCGGGGCGCTTTTTTTATAAAGGCCTTGAATATGACTGAATTAAATAAAGCACAAACAACTGAAACAAACGACGTAAAACCAACAAATACACCAGCACAATTTCCGGGTGCAGATAAAGTGATCGCACTGGATACGGCTCTGGATGACGGCAAAATCACCTGTGTGGCACTGCGTAAACCGATGCCGGGTGATCTGCGTGGCCTGAAATTGCTGGATATTATTCAGATGGATGCCGGTGCGGTTGCACAGCTGATTCCACGCATAGCAATCAATCACTTCACGGCACAACATTTCTATCAACTGGATCCGGCGGATTTGCTGGAAATCATGACGGAAATTGCAACTTTTTTCACCAAAGATCAGCACCTGACTCAGTAGACGAGGCATGGGCTGATATTGCGGCGGTCTTTCACTGGCCGCCGGAACAAATGAACGGGATGGATTTTGAGGAGCTGATGCGCTGGCGTGATCTGGCGATTGAACGCTTCAAATCAATGCATCAGGTACAATCTCAGGGCGACTAGTGTCACCGGTGTCGGTCAATGAACCGGTATCTGTATTTCTGACACGAAGTCGCCCGCTTTTTTCTTGGGTGGCGCATGGCATCAGATAAAAAAAATTTAGCTGTCAGACTGGAGCGGATTCGTCAGCTTCAGGCGCAACTGAATCAACAGACCCAAACGCTGGCTGACAAAACGCAATCGGTCGTTGCCGGGATCGAACAAACGGCTTCAGGCGCATTGTCTTTGGGCTCCCGGATGACAGCGTCTCTTTTTCAGGCGACCGATCAGGCTGCTGAATTCGGCAATCACCTTGCACAAGCCGGTTTGCTGAGCGAAGGCACGAAAAACCACCTGAGCGGGTTGATTGATTCGGCAAAACAGTTTGGCGAAAAGGCGGGTTCCGGTTTTGATCAGGCAGCGCACGGGATTGAATCCCTGAAAACGGCCGGACTGGATACCGGCAAAGTCATGAATGCGCTGGTTGATTTTGAAGGGCTGGCTGGCATGACCGGGATGGGAAATGAACTGAAAGCGATTGAAGACACAGTTCAGACCATTTTGCCGGTGGTGAGTCAGACGGTCGATCAGGCCAGACAGGTTTCTGCTATCTTTCAGGATTTCTCTGCCGGAACGGGGCTGGACAAGTTGGGTGAGAACCTGAAAACAGCCCGGGGTCAGGCCGGGGAAACCCGCAAAGAATTCCGTAAATTCGGCAAGCTTTCAACACTCATGTTTGCCAAAATCCGCCGGGGCGACAGCCTGCCTGATTTAATGGATCACACCCTGCGGATGGCTGATGTTGCAAAGGCTGGTGCCGGAAAAATCGAAGCACTGGGCACAACCGTCAGTCAGGCTCTGGCTGCACCAACACAATATGCGGCTGACTTTAAAGATAAAATTGCCACAGTTGCCAAAGCAGCAAATGCAACGGATGGTGAATTAGGTCAGCTGTCTGATTCAGCGAAGCGACTGGGATTAAATACATCAATCGGCACCAGTCAGGCGATCGCCGGGATGCAGGCGCTGGCGAGTGCCGGCATGAATGCCAGCCAGATTCAGGCAGCGATGCCGGATATGATTAACATTGCGAAAGCGTCCGGAAGTACCGGTGATCTGCATGCAGTTGGAGAAACAACGGCTGCGCTGATGGCTGAGTTCGATATCGTGCCGGAAAAAATGGGCAAGTTGTCGGATGTGCTCGCTACTGCGACCAGCGCGACCGGATTAAAACTCGGCGCGCTCGGTGAGACAATGCGTGGCATCGGTCCGATTGCCCGCCATTCCGGGATGAATCTGAAAGAAACTGCGGCGATGGCCGGGTTACTGGCGGATATGGGCGTCAAAGGTGCGGATGCCGGTGCTTCTCTGGAAGCGATGTCAGCCCGGCTGGCTTCGCCTTCTGATGCAGCGGCGGCAACATTAGATCGCCTGGGCGTCAGCACCAAAGATGCGGGCGGCAAGATGCGCAATACGGCGCAGGTCATTGGTGATGTGATTAAAGCCACCAAAGACATGGCCCCGGAAGCGCAACTGAAAGCGATGCAGGATGTACTCGGTGAAGATGCCGGGCAGGGCTTGCAGCAGGCAGCGCAGAGTGGTGGTCAGGGCGTGGCCGGTTTCAGCCAGGTTCTGAATACCAAAGACGGCGCATCGGCAGACATTGCCGGTGGCGTGGACCAAAGTATTCAGGGCGGGATCAATAAACTGTCAGCCGTGGTGGATTCCATCAAGCTGCGGTTTGGTGATTTGATGACGCCGGTGAAAGGTTTTGCGGATTCAGTGGTCAGTGCTGCGCAGAAAGTGCCGGAAATGACTAAGGCGTATGCTGACTTTGTCGATAATGCCAAATCAGCTTACCAGTCGGTTCAGGATCTGAAAGCAGCCTGGCCACAACTCGGTCAGCGGGCCGGAAAAGCCATGCGCCGGATGAAAGCGATGGGACGTCTGTCCCGCCGTTTTTCAACCCGCACGGCTGGCCGGATGATGCAAAGTATCCGGGGAATCAGTCAAAGCATGCTGCGCATGGTGCCGCCATCAGCGATCAATATGCTGTCGCGGTTTGGCAGCGGTTTAATGAGATTGATTCCATCCTCTGCGATTCGGATGATCTCAGGCTTTGGCGGTGTGTTAATGCGGTTAGCCATGAGCGTCTTTCCGGTGGTTATGTCCGGGATTCGTGCAATTGGCATGGCGATGATGGCTAATCCGGTTGGTCTGGTTATTACCGCTATCGCTGCGGTGGCCGGGCTGATTTACTACTACTGGGAGCCGATTAAGAAATTCATGGGCACCTTGTGGGATGGTTTTGTCGCCGGTCTGGACTGGGTGATGGAAGCCTGGAACAACTTCAGCCTGCTCGATACGCTGAAAACATTGTTTGAATGGTCCCCGATGGGCTTATTGATGAAAGTCTGGGGCGTTGCCTTCGACTGGATTGAAGACAAGCTGGGATGGGTCGGCAAAGCTGTGTCCGGCATCTGGTCCTTTTTCTCCGGCGATGACGACGACGATGAGAAAGCGCGCAAAGAATCCGGCAGAAAACAGCAGAACAAAGCGGTTGAGCGAACTCAATCAGTGCGTCATCAAACAGCAAAGGCAGAGAAAGTCAGCCAGGCTGCGGCGAAAACTGAACCGGTTCGCCGCAGAGCGAAGCAGGCTGAAAAAATTTCCGGTAAAGCGGCGTCTTCCAAAAAACTACGGACGAAGACGGCCACTGTTGCTAAAGCAGCAGCAAAAGGGCAGGTCTCTTCTGCCGGTGGTAAACAACGCACGGTCAAAATCCCCAAAACCGTCCGTTTGAAAAAGAATTACCGCGAAACCGTTCATGCGCATAGCACACCTTCAGCCGGGAAACAGAGCCGGGCCGCATCGATTCCCGGCGCAGCAAGCCGGATGCAACGTTCAGGTCAGGGTGAAACGATGATCTCCATCAATCAGCTTGATATTCATGTGCAAGGCAATGAATCGATGGATATGCGTGATCTGGCCGGAGAAGTGCGCCGTCAGTTTATGGAGCTGATGGAGAATCAGAAAATGAAATACCGTGGAGGATTGTATGACTACTGATCAGGATGGCAACCAACAGTCGTCCAATAATCCGAATGTGGTGATGATGAAGCTGGGAGATTTCTCTTTCTCAGTGGAAACAGCGGCTTATCAGTCTATGAAGCGTGATTTTTCTTTTGAGTGGAAAATGGAAACTGTGGGAAAAATTCCCGGTTTGCAATTTGTGACTGAAGGCGCATATAAACGGTCACTGAGCGGGGTGATTTATCCTGAGTACAAAGGTGGATTCAGCCAGATTGACAGCATGGCAGCACTGGCCAGAACCGGCCGGCCGCTACGGCTGCTGATGGGGTCTACTGAGTCTAAACAGGCCGGGATTAACCTCGGCTTCTGGTGTATCACCAGCATCAGTGAAACAGCCACTATTTTTCACCGCAATGGCCGGCCCCGCAAGCTGGAGTTCAGTATGGGGCTGGTGTATTACGGTAACAAATATCCGGATCCGGATAAGGAGAAAAGCTAATCATGCAATACAGAACGAAAGAAGGTGATGTTGTGGATGCGATTTGTTATCGCGAATACAGTAATGCAGCCCTGTTTGTTCAGGTGTATGAAGCGAATCCCGGACTGGCCGATTATGGCCCGGTACTGCCGGGTGGTTTGCTGATTGAGCTGCCGGATATTTCTGTACCGGATGTGCCGGAACTGCCAAAAATCTCACTGTTTGATTAATTGTTTCTGATATTAAAAAATGGCAACGATTCAGGGGCAATAGCTCCTGAATCCTGAACGAACCAGCAGGTAATTCAATGCAACCAACATATAAAGTCATCGTTGATGGTGAAGATATTACGTCCAGGCTTGATCGCCGGCTGATGGAAATTCGTTTGACTGACGAAGTCGGCTGGTTTTCAGATACCATGACCATGGTTGTGGACGATGCCGGCGGGCGGATTAAACTGCCGAAAATCGGTAAACCGATTCAGGTTCAGCTCGGTTATGAAGAAACAGGTATTGCCCGTGTGGGTGACTACCTGATAGATGAAGCCCGAATCAGCGGACCGCCGGATCAAATGTTAATCCGGGCACGTTCTGTTGATATGTGTCAGCAGATGAAAACATTGCGCCGCCGCTCGTGGGATCATTTATCGCTTGGCGGACTGATCGGAAAAATCGCGGAACAATATGGGCTGAAACACCGGATTACGCTTGATCTGGCTTCTGTTTTCATTGATCACATTGAGCAAAATAATGAAAGTGATATCCATTTTCTGACCCGACTGGCCCGCCAGTATAATGCGGTCTGGAAGTCAGTCAGCGGTTATCTGATCTTCATTACTTCTCAGGAAGGAAGAACGCCGCAGGGCACGCCGCTGCCGGTATTTAAAATTCACCGGACGGGGGTGACTGAATATGAACTGTCCTGGGCCGAGCGCTCAAACCTGAAGCATGTCACTGCTTACTGGCGGGACCGGGATAAGGCACAGTTTATGCCGGAAACCGCAGGAGATACCGGCCAGCCGGGAAAAATTCTGCAGCCGGTTTATCCGGATGCCGGACGGGCGAAGGCTGCGGCCCAGGCGGAGCTGACCCGGCTGCAACAGCAGCACAAAGAGTTGTGTATTTCCATGCCGGGAAACCTGACCATGATTGCTGAAAGCCCGGTGCAGCTGACCAATGAGGGCATCAGTGTGTCCGGCCGGGGTAAGGAACAGTCGAAAGAGCACCATCTGTGGCGCGATGGTTATCCGGGAGACTATACGGTTCACTGGGTTGAGCATTGTTTCAAAGGCAATGGCTACACCACAACTTTCCGGGCACGCTGATGCGTTGTCCGCCAATCTCATTTCTTTAACTTTTCTTTTTCATGTTATGTTTTGACCTGTGTTCTCAAGGCTTTATTCATTGCCTTGAGAGCACAGGCTTTTTTTGTTCCTGAAATTCACATTTCTCTCTTCTCATTCTCATTTCATCTCTTCTCTTTTTCCGCTCACAATTGATAAATTATCTCAAACCTCTCACAAATACTGATGATAACCCACTTAATAAGTACTTCTTTTAATTCTGAAACTGATAATCGGAGAGCCTGTATATTCTTAATATAATCAGCGATTTATGTGTAATGTTATTTATATCAACAAATAAAAACAATAATTATTATCGTTGACGACTGAACTAATACTAATTACCATAGTTGCATATGCGGTCGCTTATCGGTGACTTCTTACTTATGGCACTTTTAAGGTATGCCATTCACAGAAAAACGTTGAAGCTGAGAGTGCGATGACTCAACCTGAGAAAATTCTCTGTGGTGAGTCTCATTGATGTTGTTATTCATTCAGACTTTAGCAATGACCGCAGATAATATTGCTCGGCGTTCTTTAATCAGAGTGTTATATCCATTGTTTCATCCGGAGTTTTGGTGCCTCTGCCGGAAAGCTATGTATATTCTTGTTTTCAGATGAAATACCTTTGTCTTCAGGGCAACATTCGTCTCAAAACATGATGATTATAGCTGCTATTCAGTCCGGTTGCTCTGTACTTATTTTTGGATATTGCTGTTCACTTCTTTAGTTCAGGTCAGAATTCAGACCTTCACACGCCGAAACCGTATCGGATTAGGTGACATTGATACTGTTCTCAATCAGTTTATAAACTGACCGGAGTCCATCCGGGTTCTTTCTGAATCTGTTGTGTTCCGGTGACCCAAACTCATACCACAAATATGTCCGGCTCTGGCGGAGAGTTCTGTATGCCCGCAGGCAATCGTTTACTTACGCTGCCCCCGGACAGAGATAATGACGGGAAGCCAGCTTTGTCAGCTGTTTGTTCCGTCGTTTTTTCATGGTGGCCGGGTCGGTTGACTGATTGTCGTTTTACATCATTTATTGAACTAAATCATCAGGGTACTCATCACGACGATGAAACAATGGAGGAAAAATCTTTATGACCGTTAAGACTTTGCTATCCGAAATGGAAGCGTTGGGAGTCAGGCTATGGACGGAAGCTGGTCAATTGCGCTTTCAGGCACCGGTAGGCGTTTTGACTGAAGACCACCGTAACAGGTTGAAAGCTGCAAAAGAGGATTTAATCGCTCTTTTGGACGCTCAGGCAGCCGGAGTACAACAAGATCTTGAACACCGTTATGCCCCGTTTCCTCTGACGCCCATACAGGCTGCATATCTGGTGGGACGTGGTGATGCATTTGAGTATGGTGGGGTGGGTTGTCATGGTTATCTTGAGCTGAACTTTGACCGGCTGGATATTGAGCGGATGAAACAAGCGTGGACTCAGCTGATTCAGCGGCATCCGATGCTGAGGGCCGTGATTTTGCCGGATGGCGTCCAGCAGGTGCTTGAAGACTTTGAGATGCCTGAAGTGATTGTGACAGATTTAACCACACAGCCCGCAGCAGATGCGGCTCAGAAACTTGAAGCGATTCGTGCTCAAATGGGCAGTAAAGTTTATACCCCGGAGCAGGCACCGTTGTATGAGCTGAGCATCAGCCGGATGCCGGCGCACGATACGCTGCATGTGTCGGTGGACTTACTGATTGCTGACTTTGTCAGTATTCAGGTGTTGCTGTCTGAGCTGGACCACTTATATCGTCACCCGGAAGAAGAATTACCTGCAATTCGCGCCGGTTTCCGCGATATCTTGCTGGCGGAACGGGCCGCGATTGACACACCGGCAGGACAGGCGAAATATACGCGGGACAAGCAATACTGGACCGAACGTTTAAACACGCTGCCACCTGCGCCTGACTGGCCGGTTCAGGAGACACAGCAGAAATACGGTAAAGCCGCCTTTGCCCGCCATGACTTTACGCTGGAGAAAGAGAAATGGCAGCAGTTGCAGCAAAAAGCACGGGATCAGCGGATGACATCGTCCGGTGTGGTGCTGGCTGCTTTCAGCGAAGTGTTGCGCCGCTGGTCTGCGACCAAAAGCTTTTGTGTCAATGTGACCGTGTTAAACCGTCCGGCGATTCACGAAGACATTCACCGGATTATCGGTGACTTTACCCAGATCAATATTCTGGAAGTGAAAGAAGCTCCCGGCACAGATTTTATAACCCGCACACGTCACCTGCAGGATCAACTGTTAACAGACCTTGAACACAGCAGTTATACCGGTGTCGATTTACTCAGAGATATTGGCCGGAGCGCGGAAACCCGTGGTCGTCTGATGCCTTATGTCTTTACCAGTACACTGGGTGCCGGCAAAGGAGACAATGAATCTTTCATGGAAGGTGCGACGCTGGCTTACGGTATTTCACAGACACCTCAGGTCTGGCTGGACTGCCAGGTCTCGGAACGTGATGGCAGCCTGCACCTCAACTGGGATGTACGCGAAGGCGTTTTCCGCGATGGGGTGATAGAACAGGCGTTTGATGCTATGTGCCGGCTTATCTGTGACCTGGCAGAGAACGATCGCTGGCTTGAATCGTCAGTTGTGACCCTTCCTGAAAACCTGCTCGATCAGAGAAAGCTGCAAAACCTGATTCAGGCACCTTTACCGCAAAACCCTTTACACGCAGGTTTCATACGCCAGGTTGTCGAAACACCGGACCGGATCGCTGTTTCGGCAGACAAACAGCATTACACCTACAAAGCGCTGGCAGAAAAAGCGGCAGCTGTTGCTTCATGGTTAAAAGACAATGGCATCAGCCAGGCGGAACCGGTGGCTGTGTGCCTGCCGAAATCATTTGATCAAATTGCTGCCGTCATGGGCGTAATGCTTGCTGGTGGTGCTTATGTGCCGCTTTCTGCTGAACAGCCACGCCATCGCCATAACCTGATTATGCAGGATGCCCGGATAACCAAACTCATCACTGATCAGGCCAACAGTCAGGGATGGGATGAGCCTATCCGCAGTCTGTATACGGAAAACGCCCAACCCGCCCCGTTTTTGCCGGAAGCATGGATACAGACTGAATTTGAGCCGCAGCAACTGGCCTACGTTATTTTTACTTCAGGAACAACAGGCAAGCCAAAAGGCGTGATGATCAGCCATCAGGCGGCGCAAAATACACTGTCCGATGTGTCCACGAGAATCAGCCTGCAGGCCGCAGATAAAGTACTCGGACTGGCGAGCCTGAGTTTTGATTTATCGGTTTACGATGTCTTTGCCACCTTGTCCTGTGGTGCGGCGCTGGTGTTGCCGGAAACAGATCAGCTGAATAATCCGGCGCACTGGCTGGAATTGCTGACCACCCATGAAATCACTGTCTGGAACTCCGTACCGGCACAGTTACAGATGCTGACCAGTGTACTGGAAGATCAGGCTGTATCCCTGTCATTACGGGTTGCAATGTTATCCGGTGACTGGATACCAGTGAGTCTGCCGGATACCGCCAGACGCTTTATTCCGGATCTGAGAATCATCAGTATGGGCGGCGCAACAGAAGCTGCTGTCTGGTCGGTCTGGTATGACATTGAGTCGGTTAAACCCACAGATAAAAGTATTCCTTATGGCCGTCCGATGAATAATCAGGGCTTCCATATTCTGGATGACGACATGCAGCCGTGTCCGGACTGGGTACCTGGTGCGCTGTATATTTCCGGACACGGTCTGGCACTCGGCTATATGGGAGATCCACAGAAAACCCGTCAGCAGTTTGTCACGCATCCGCAAACCGGAGAGCGTTTGTATCAAACCGGCGATAACGGACGCTTCCGCGAAGATGGTTTGATCGAATTCCTTGGCCGGAATGATACACAGGTCAAAATTAACGGCCACCGGATTGAATTAAGTGAAATTGATTCTGTGCTGCAGCAACATCCGCAGGTGGCACATGTGACCAGTGTGATCAGCCAGCAGGAAGATGATGAAAAACGGCTGGCAGCCTTTATTGAAGCCGCCTATTTAACTGAACCGGCAAGGGATGATCGTCAAGCGCTGAGTGACTGTCTGCTGACGACCGGTGATGGAATTACCGCAGAAGTGGACCGGGATAAGCTGGTGCAGTGGGTGGAATGTGCCGATCGGATTGCGCTGCTGGATATCATGAAAACCTTTCAGGACAGCGGTTTGTTCCAGAGCGCGGACCATGGCTATACGTTAGCGGAAATCATTGAAGCCACTCACACTTCCGATGACTATCATCACCTGATGCGGCGGTGGCTGCATGCACTGAGTGGTTTTGGCTGGCTGAAAGAATCTCAGAGTTTGTATTACTGTATCCGGCCATACAGCGGGCAGGAGCACGACAATACCTGGCAAAAACTGCAACAGCTGGAAGATGAAGTGCAGTACAGCGCGGAATTACTCCGCTATCTGCGTGAGTCAGCCGCCGCATTACCACAGCTTCTGACCGGTGAAGCGGATCCGCTCGATCTGTTATTCCCTCAGGGAGAGATGGATACGGCTCTGGCCGCGTATAACAACAATCTGGTTGCCCGGACGATGAACCGGTGCGTGGTTGCTGCAGCAGAGCAACATGCGCAGAAATTCACCAAAGAAAAGCCGATGCGTCTGCTGGAAATCGGTGCCGGTGTCGGCGGGACATCGAACGATGTGATTCCCGCACTGGATGGCTATGCGGTCGATTACCAGTTTACGGATTTATCCACCTATTTCCTGAATGCGGCCCGTGAGCGTTACAGTCAGTATCCCTGGGTCAGATACGGTATTTTCGATCTCAATCAGCCCAACTGGCTGCAGGGACAACCCGATCGCAGCCTGGACATGATTGTGTGCGCGAATGTGCTGCATAACTCAGTTTATGCGCCTGATGTACTGGCACAGCTGCGGCGGATGGTGGTGCCCGGAGGCCTGATTGTCATCATTGAAGCCACACGGGAAATTTACTCTCTGATGACGTCGATGGAGTTCAAACACGGCCTGAACGGATTTAAAGATTTCCGGCAGCAAACCGGGCAGACCTTCATTACCCGCAAGCAGTGGGTCGGACTGTTTGCCGATGCTGAGCTGGAATTACTCGGCGGATATCCGCTTGAAGACGATCCGATGAGTTATGCCGGACAAACCACCTTCCTTGTCCGCGCGCCGAAAACCCGGCATGTCGTGAGACAGGAAGACATGACCGGCTGGCTGGCAGAGCGCCTGCCGGCCTATATGGTGCCTTCTTATATCGAAGTGCTTGAGCACCTGCCGTTGACCGCCAATGGTAAAGTTGACCGCAAAACACTGGCAAAACGGGTTGTTACACCGAAAACCGGCCAGGCCGTGGAAAATACCGGTGACATGACGGACATGGAGCAAAAAGTTGCTGCCATCTGGTCTGATGCATTAGGCGGCGTGCCGGTCGGACGGGATCAGGACTTCTTCCTTGCCGGCGGAGACTCGCTGTTGATCGCTCAGGTGGTCACCCGTTTGCGTGAGCAGATTCCGCAGTCACAGGCGCTGAGCTGGGACCGGCTGATGCGGGAAATGCTGAGTAAACCGACAGTCGCTCATATCGCAAAATTACTGGCGCATATTGAAGCTGGTGCTGAAAGTGAGAATGAAGGGTGTGTCGAGGTGTCACCCCTGGTACATCTGGCAGGTGCTGCAACGCCTTCAGAGCAGGGCGTGACCCGGATTCTGGTTCATGACGGCAGCGGTACACTGGCGCCTTACCGGGAAGTCATCGCTGCAATTCAGGCGGCCATGAGAGAGGAAGACAGTCTGTTCGGCCTGACGCTGACTGACAATGCACAATTTTTACAGCGGCCAACCGATGGTCTGATAGAAGAACTGGGCAGTGAATATGCAGCGCTGGTGGCAGATTTGGGTGTCAGCCGGGTGCAGGTGATTGGTTACTGTATGGGGGGCTTTATCGCTGCTGAAATCTCCCGTAACCTGCTGGAAGCTGGTGTTGAACCGCATTGCTTTGCCGTCAGCAGTGGTAAATTCCAGCACCAGATTGAGGAAGATCTGTTACTGGAGCGTGCGTTTGCAACCCTGATGGGGGCTGAGCTGGTGGAAGCGGGGCATGCTCCGGACCATGAGGCACTGGATCGGGCAATTCAGCAAGTCATGTCGAAACATCAGGGGGTTATTCCTGAAGGCAGCATGTTGCAGTGCGAGGATGAATCTATTCGCCGGGCTTACACGGCGCTGGCAGAAAAACCTCATCCACAGCGACTGAAAATGATCGCGACTGCCATGGCAGACGTGCAGGACAATGTCTGGAATGATGATCAGATTCAGAGTGTTTACCAGGTCTTCCGGCATAGCCTGACGGCCGTGGCAAACTATAATCCGTTGCCTTATCTGGGCGCACTTTCCATTTTTAACGATGATCAGTCGGTACAGCTTCTGCCGGGATTACCGGTTGAAATGAGCAGTATCTGGGAGGAAATATCTTTGGGGATCGCAGAACAATCAGTCATCAATGCCAATCATGTGACCTGTATGACGGGTGAGAGTCTTCATCAGTGGCTGAAAGCACTGTTTGCTGGTGCGCCATTTGAACAGACATCAGCCAAAGAACAAACTGCCGAGGAATCATTATCATGAGCGCTGTTATTGGTGTGACCGGCATCACCGGAATGGTCGGGAAAGCATTGCTTTCCCTGATTGAAACTTATCAGCCTGATGCCCGGATTTGTCTGGGTGTCAGGCAGCCGGAGCGTCTGGCTGACAGCCCGTATCCGGTTGTTCATGTTGATCTGGAACAGCCGGCGTCTCTGGCTGCGTTTTGTCAGGGCTGTGATGTCATCGTTAATTGTGCCGGTCCTTCTGCATTTTATGGCCTCAATGTTGCGCGTGCAGCGGCTATCGCCGGGGCTCACTGCATTGAGGCATTTGGCAGTTATGGCCCGGATTCTGCCAGCGAGCTGGATGAAATCATTGCTGTTCCCGGCGCGCGAAGTGTGATTACCGGGGCGGGAGTGTTCCCCGGATTGTCCGAATTACTGCCGTTAGCAATGGCTGACCGGTATTTTGATAACGTCAGCACACTGCATGCTGCTGCCGGCGGGCTGGAGCCCTGTTCGAAAGGTGCCGGGATTGACATACTGATGAGTGCAGTCGCCGGATATGGTCAGGCAGCAGGTGCCGATCTGACAGAGCTGGAAGGCTTTCCGCCTCACATCATTGCCAAGCCATTCCGGAGTACGGATTTTGTCCAAATGACGGAGACATTCGGTTGTCAGGAAGCCAGCTGGTATTCGGTTTTTTCTTCACCCCGGGTACCGGAAGTGATTTCTGCTCAGTGCCACCGGCTGGCTTCAGCCGGTGATTTTACGGAAAGTATGATGTTGTCCGCAGCTGAAAAACTGATTGAAGTTGCCGATGAACAGCTGGCCGGCAGAAAACCATGGTACCGGATGCGTATTGAGATGAGCGGCAGCCAGCAGGGGGAACCGCTGTGTTACCGGGCACTGCTGCAGACACCGGAAAGTTATGTGCTGACGGCGCTGACCATGTATGCCGCATTAAAAACTGTGCTGCAGGATCTTTCCCTGCAGGGCTGTTACCGCGCCAGCCACATTGTCAGCCCTGAACTGATGGTGTCTCTGATCAAAGATGATGAACGTCATCAGCTGCATATTGTTCAGGTTCCGGTTCATTCAACACTGATTGATTCCACAGAAACAGAGGAAGGCTTCTTATAATGACTGATACATTGATGAAATCCAGTGATTCGGTGCAACCTTTACGGGTGTTACTGTGTGGTGCCGCTTTTGGTGAAGTGTATCTGAAAGCGATAGAGCGCCTGCCTCAGTACTTTCAGCTGGCTGGTGTGATGGCCCGCGGGAGCGAACACAGCCGGAAGATTGCACAAGCGCATCAGGTGCCACTGGTGACATCGGTTGATGAGGTGTCGAAAGCCGATTTTGATCTTGCCTGTGTGGTGATTAAATCAGGCGTAGTCGGTGGCCCCGGCACCAAAATCAGCTGTGCTTTGATGGAAAAAGAGATTCCGGTGATTCAGGAATACCCGTTGCACTGTGATGAAGTGGTTCAGTGCATCAAAACGTCGAATCAGTTTAAGACGCCGTGGGTGATGAACAGTTTTTATCCCGATGTTGCACCGGTCCGGCGGTTTATCGAAGCGGTACAGGGACTGCGCAAGCTGTCAGATATCTGTGCTATCAATATTGAAACCAGTATTCAGGTGATGTATCCGCTGATTGATATTCTGATGCAGAGTCTGGGAAATCTGCGACCGTGGCGTTTCTCTGAAGTCCTGTTTCAAAACGGGCCATTCTCCGTCATTTCGGCCCGGTTTGGCACTATTCCCGTGGTGTTTCATATTCAGAATCAGATTCATCCGGATGATCCGGACAATTACATGCACGTATTACACCGTATTTCGGTGACATCAGAAGATGGCACACTGACACTGAATGATACTCACGGTGATGTGACCTGGTCGCCACGGGCGCACGTCCCCAGAAACGAACAGGGATATCTGGATTTGTTTAATGACGATTATCCGCAGATGAAAGAGAAAGTCCTGCAATCGCTGACCGGCGAAGGCGGTGATTCACCGGTTCGCTATGCCGAAGTTTTCAGTCAGTTGTTGCCGGAGGCGATGGAAAAAGTGCTGACCCGCTTTTATCATCAGGTTGTCCGGGGAGATCTGAACCGGCCGCTTCAACAGCGGCTGCTGACAACCTGCCAGTGCTGGCAGGCACTGAATGAAGCGTTGGGACCAACGGAAGTGATCAGTCAGGAGCGGCCATACCGGTTGATCACTGCCCGGCACCTGGAGGAAGCGATTGATGATTTACAATAACCAGTCTCAGGGGCAGTTCTCAGAGATGCCCGTTTCTGACGTAACTGAGCCTGACCGTCAACCACAGAACCGGGGGCAAAGCGCCCCCGCAGGATCAAAAAGCGCCCCCGCAGGCTCCAAATGGTTGAAAGTGTTTGCGCCCAATCCGGACGCATCGCTTCGGTTAATCTGCCTGCCACACGCGGGCGGCGGCGCCAGTGCCTATGCGACCTGGGCTAAATTATTACCGGTACATACCGAGCTGGTGGCGTTACAGTTACCGGGCAGGGAAGACCGGCTGGCAGAGCCGATGATTGACTCGATGCCGGCGCTGGTCAATATACTGCTGCCTTATCTGCTGCAACTGAGTGACAAGCCATATGTTTTATTCGGCCATAGTATGGGCGCGGTGCTGGCCTATGAAATTTGTCAGATGATGCTCAGAACCGGTCAGCGGCTGCCGGAGCATTTAATCGTCTCCGGCCGGGAAGCGCCCCGACTGAGTCGTGCCGATAATCTCCACCTCGTGCCGGATCAGGAACTGACGGAAGCGATGATCAAACTGGAACCACAGAGTCAGGCGGTGTTTGATCATCCGGAACTGGCAGCCATCAGCCTGCCGGTGATTCGCAATGATTACCGGCTGATTAATGGTTACCGGTATCACCCGGACAGCCAGAGGCTCAACCTTCCGCTGACTGCAATCAGCGGTGACGATGATCCGGAATTATTACCCGGTGACATGTCAGCATGGCAGGAAGTCACTGAAGGGCATTTCAGCTGGCATCGTTTCAGTGGCGGGCATTTCTATCTGAAACCACACCGGGAAGGCGTGGTCCGGATTATTGCTGACGTCATGAATACCGTGTTACAGAAGCAGGACAACCACGTCGCATAACCAGATGCAATGACTCACTTTTTCGGTGTATACACAGGGCCGGGAAAGTGTGTCACCTTATCATTCAGTTCAATGATTTTTGCCGTGCCGTTTTGGGCAACCCGATCAACTCTCAGAATGCAGTGCATCGGCAGAAAAGTGTGGTCAACAGCCGTGAATTCATCCTTCAGCTTCTCATGGCTGGGGTCGAGTACAATCGTCGTTTGGGTATCCCAGACAAAATCACCAATTTCAATAAAACCGAAGATATTGCTGCTGTGCAATTCCCGGACAAACACTTCATATTGCTTTCCGGCCTGGATAAAAATCACTTTATATAATGCTTTTGGCTTCGTCATGGCTTGTTTTTTTATCGTGAGCCCGGCTCTTGAGCCCGTCTTTTACAGCGGTTTCTTTTTACAGCGGATAGCCGGGCAGGCATTGATGGTTAACCTGATTCTGGCACAGAATGGTATCACCGGTGAATCTTTGTGGTTAATTTGCGTACAGGTCAACACTTTGCCGTGAATTTGCTGTCAGCCATTGTCAGGTATTAAGTGATCAGAATGATTCTCCGGCATTCCGGGGTGCAGGTGATCGCATCCTGCAGAAAAATAGTTTGGTTTCCGGCTGATAATCTGTATCTTTTCCCGGAGCATTTTTGAACAGATATACCCTGGCAACCTGCATCTTCAGGTTGCCAGGGTATTTCAGGTTGCCTGGGTATAGGTATACAGGGTTTTCCCTGAAAGATGAATAAAAACAGACTGATACAGGTCATGGAGAAAGATTTGAAAAATTATAAAGCTTATTTATTTGATTTGGATGGCACGCTGGTGAATTCTGAGCCTTTAAAAGGGCGGGCGATTGCGCTGACCTGCCATGATTATGGCTTCCCGGTTGATTATCATCTGTATCAAACGGTGATGGGGCAGCACTGGTCAGCAGTGACGGCGCATTTCTTTCAACACGCAGGATTTAATCCGGATCAGGCTGAATTTGATCAGAAATTCAGGGCGCATTATGAACAGTTACTTGCCCGGGAATTAGCGCTGAACCCCGGTGTGTCTGACTATCTGCAATCCCTGCAAGATGCCGGTCAGCCCTGTGCTGTGGTGAGCTCCGGCGCCCGCTGGATGGTGGAAAATATTCTCAGTGCGATGCAGATCGCAAAGATATTCAGCGTGGTGATTGCCAGAGAAGATGTCACCCGTCATAAGCCGGATCCGCAGGGGTATTTGTCCGCCTTGTCTCAGCTGGGCGTTGCGCCGCAAGACGCGCTGATCTTTGAAGATTCTGCAGCAGGGATTGAATCAGGCATCGCCTCCGGGTGTGATGTGGTTGCCTTTGCCCACGAATTTAATGCAAACAATGATCTATCTCAGGCGGTACAGGTGATTTCAGATTATAGTCAAATGGGCCGGTAGTCAGGGTCAGCAGCAGACAGGGAGGCAGGGATGAGCCAAAAGGATATTCAGCAGGTCATTGCAGCGTTTACTTCGATTGAACAAGCGCTGAATTACTTTGAAATTGAATTTGACCAACGCTTTATCGACCAGCACGGCAAGCAGTTAGTGAAGCGGTTTAACGGCTATCTGCTGCTGGAAAAACCCGAAGACTGGTTTGCCGCCCGGCGCGCCCTGAAAAATGCCTACTGCAAAGTTCAGCGCAGCCTGCTTGACCCGCACACCCGCTCCGCCTGCCGCGGCTGCACGTCTTGCCAAAGGCGGTGAGGGTGTTAAAGCCCGGTTTTGTGGCTGAACCCTCCGTAAATGTCAGATTTGTGGTCAGATCATTATTGGATGGAAAAAAGATTTGGGCAGAAAAGAATTTAGCTCAAATCTGATTTGAAGAAAGCACCAAAAAACAGGTCACTGTCAGATCAGATTTGAGCTGGTACATGCGTTTTTAACGCGTTCAGATCATCAACATTTTGTTATGTCTTTTTATCAAAACGACCTGGAGTGGCCTTTTGTTGTATTATTCGAAGCAGCTATCTTTTTCTGAATGAGGACAGTAATACTTCCTTGCTTCCTTATTCCACTTCGGAGTCCAATTTTTGCCATATCCCTTATGTGTTGGTTTACCCCACTCGTATGTAGTACACAATCCACAATTTTCATACTTTCTTGCTTGATACTTAAAGAAGTGACCATGGCAATTTCCTTGTGCCCAAATAGAATGAGCAACGACTTTTCCACATGATCCCGATGCAACTGCTTGAGAACTAAGTACCGAAAACGACAACATAAGTGCGACATTTAGAGCTAAATTCAATTTTTTCATTGTTTTTCCATAAAAAATTTTAATACAACTAAATTAGTTTCAGGTAAGTCTGGCAATGTAATATGCGAAAACCTACTTAATCTATTAAATCAGAAAATAATATAAATGATATGAACATGATCACATATAAATGGAGTTGTCTTTTTTAATCAATACATCATTGCAATGAAAGAAGTGTGATGTCACGGAAAGCCTTAAATGTATAAACTTATACCCAAACAACCCTGCATCTTCAGGTTGCTTGGGTATAAAACATATCGTAACTTTCAGTCACTTTCCTTTCATATATTCACCTGATTGATATTCAACTGAAATGATTTAAGATGTCTTAAGAATAAATGGAATGATTACAGGCGGTAGTATTTGGTTTGGGTATTTTGAACTGGGGAATACTGAATGGGGTGGTCTTTTAAAGATGTTATTGGTTTGTTTTCATGGCAATGGTTGTTGCAGCACTGGTATATATCCGGACCCATTGTTGGAACGTTCTTTCTCATTTTGGTTAAAACTGCGCCTCAACGGTTTTTAAACCTGTTCGGTTTTAAAGAGATCTATGAAGGCGGGTCGGATATCAATGGCCCCAGGCTAAAAGAAAAGCAAATCAATCAATTAAGATCAACACTGCAATCTAATCCTTTTCTAAGTGCCAAAAATTTAACTGAGCAGATACTCGCTAAAATCTATGACCAGAAAAAACTGGATATTGCCGGTTTTAACCGGGCTTTATTCATTGCATTTTTCTACCCCATTGCTTTTGTCGTCCTTACCTGGGTTTTTTCTGATAATGTGTTTTTTTTCAATAGGATTGAATTATTTACGAATACTCATTTATATATGAAATGGTTATTTCTCATCATATGTATATTGGTTGCGTTTTTTTTCTTAAACATTTCGTTTATTCGTGGTGTCTTTGAAAGGCAAAGCTGTCGTTTTATTGCAAAAAGGTATAACTAAAGTCGCTGTCGCTGGCATTGTCGCTTTCGCTGTCGCTGCTACTGTCTCTGGCATTGGCATTGGTTTTGGCGATATCTTTGACACTAGCGCTGTCGCTGTCGCTGTCGCTGGTACTGTCACTGGCATTGGTGTTGTCGTTGTCGTTGTCGTTGTCTCTGGCGTTGGCACTATTGCTGGCGTTGTCGCTGTCGCTGTCGCTGTCGCTTTTGCCTTCGCTTTGGCTTTCGTTAACGCTGGCGCTGTCGCTGTCGCTGGCGCTGTCGCTGGCGCTGTCGCTGGCGCTGTCGCTGGCGCTGTCGCTGTCGCTGTCGCTGTCGCTGTCGCTGTCGCTGTCGTTGTCGCTGGCGCTGTCGCTGGCGCTGTCGCTGGCGCTGTCGCTGGCGCTGTCGCTGGTGCTCTCACTGTCGCTATCTATATGTTTTCTAATATGTTGCAAAGCAGTCAACGGATGATTATTCAATGCTTCTCTGTTGTTTTGCTGTTATTGATCGTTTTATTTGCCCTTTTATTTCCTTATTTATCAGAGGTCATTGTGGGTATTGACAGCTCTGTTCTGGTAACAAATCAAAAAAGTTTGGTGTTGATATTTTTTCTGGGGGCACTTCCGGTACTCAATGGATTGTCTGATTGGTTGTCGGTTAGTTTTACTCAATTTTGTTTGCGCCACTACCGGCCTGATGGTACCCGATGGTGTTTATGGCTATTGTTAGATTTCATCGTTGCCCTGGTTATGCTGCTATTTGTCTTTTGTGGTGTTTATGCAATCCTGTCTATTGCGCAATTTTCAGGCTGGCCGGTGGATGCACGTGAGGTTTTCGATGCTTTTATGTCAGCCCCTTTCGCATCTGATAACAGATGGTTAGTCTTATTGGTTGTGACGAATTTAGCACCGACATTATTGCATTTTTTCCTGATTATTATGGGGCACTTGTCTGGCGGGCTTTTTAAAATAGACCGGGACTTTGGCCAGTTAATTAAAAAGTATGAGCTGTCTAATTCGCTGACACCTAATGAAAAAAGTAACGTCAGACAAAGTGAATATATATGGACGCAAGGTGAAGCCCGGGATGTTGCTGAATATCTTTGTCAGATGCCTTTAATATGGTGCATTGTTACAGCGACTTTTATTTTGCCATTCTCGTATGGTATCTATTGGTTGATCACCGAAGGTCTTCAGTGGTTTGTGGGGGTGGTGACCTAATCGTATTCTCTTTATGTGTAGAAGTGATACCCCGGATAAAACCGCGCCTTTGCTATGAGCGCTTCAACTCAGCTTTTTTACCTGTGGCACATTGAGCCATCACTATCAGATCTCCGTTTTCGAAGCAGGTATCAATATTTTTCCGTCGAAGATAGATAGTCTTTTTCTGATTTGAAAAGATCTTCATTTCATTCAAAATAAACAGAACCAGGGCGAAAGTGAGGTGAAGCCGATGAGTCACAACAAAAAATCCATTCTGGTGATCTGCATGGGTAACATTTGCAGATCCCCAACCGGGGAAGCGGTGCTGAAAGCCAAAGCGGCTGAGATGGGGATTGACGTGGTGGTCGATTCAGCCGGGACGATTGCTTACCATCAGGGAAATCCGCCGGACAGCCGGGCGAGGGCGGCCGGAGAGCAGCGTGGTTACAGCTTTGAGGGAATGCAGGCGCGGCAGGTGACGGCAGATGATTTTGAACGCTTTGACGTGATTCTGGCGGCTGACAGAGCGAATCTGGCTGATTTGAAAGCGCAGTGTCCGTCGTCTTTACAGCACAAGCTTTCTCTGTTTCTCAGTCATGGCAGCTCATCGTATGAAGAGATTCCCGATCCTTACTATGGCGGCGGGGATGGATTTGAGCTGGTGCTCGATTTGCTGGAAGAGTCCGCGGAGGCGGTGCTGAATCAGATTGCGATAGCCTGATTCTGAGATAAAAAATCCGCCGGGTGGCGGATTTTTTCTGTTTGGTGTTCAGCAAGCCGGATCAGAAAGAATGGCTGTACTGAATGGCCAGCATGATTGCATCCGCGTGTGTGGTGCCGTCCAGTGTTGATAATGTCATGCCAGACATACGGGTTGATTCCGTGACATCCACATCACGACCCAGCAGATAAGTCATGCCGAAATCAACTGTTGACTGTTCATCCAGATGATAACTCACACCGGCAGAGAACCAGTGACGGTCAGAATCCGGCACAGAAATCGAGCGGGTGTCGTTCTGTGCGCTGGTGTCAAACATATAGCCGGCACGCAGTGTCCAGGTTTTATTCATGTAATACGTGCCGCCCAGCGCATAGTGCCAGCCGTCCTGCCAGTTATATGTTTTCAGCAAACCGCTGGTATCGGCTTCCAGCTGGGAAAACTCAGACCATTTCAACCACTGAATACTATAGTGAACCGCAAAATCTTCATTCAGGCGATGATAACCGGAGAACTCTGCAAAGTCCGGTAGTTTTAGTGGCAGATGATCGGTAATGCTGCCACTTGCCTGAGGATAACCAGCATAGCTGATATCGCCTTTGGTCTTGATTTCCGGGCTGTAGTGATAGTCAAAGCCGAAGCGGTTATCTGTATCCATTTCATAGACAACGCCGAGGTTAAATCCGGCTGCCCAGCCATCTGCATCCACATCAAGCGCTGTTGATGTACCCGCCACTGCGGCAATACTGCTGCTGAATGAACGTTGTAATTTTCCCTTGCCGTAAATCAAATCCAGACCGGCGCCAAGGCTCCACTGTTCATCAAGCCGGTACGCCCCGGATAAGCCAAGGTTAAAGCTTTTGACATCCGTTGTGCCGCCGTATTCATATCCTTCATAGGAATTGCTGAATTCAGTTTTGGTACCGAAATTAGAGTAGGCGCTGAAACCCCAGGCGAACTTATCATCAACAGGGACAATCAGATAAAAGTTTGGTGCGACAGAGGTATCACCGGCATTGTCGTAAGAAGCATCTTCGGCGGACGTTGCACCAAGCTGGCAACCCAATCCGCAGTACTGACCGTTCTTTACATCAATCAAAGTGGTGATTGTCTCGACACCCAATGATAACGAGACACTGTCAAACATGGTCATTGCTGCCGGGTTTTTCGAGATGACGGATGCGTTATCGGCAATAACGGCGTCACCGGCAAAAGCGCGGCCCAGACCTGTGGCTGATTGTGCATTAACCTGAAAGCCTGCTGCTGCCGCTTGTTGCGCTGTCAATGAGACTGCCACGGCAATCAGGGCTTTTTTGTAATATTCGCACGGTTTCTTCATCTATACTTTTTCCTTACATACTCTCTGAGATTCCGGTTCAGGATTCCGGAAGAGATAATTTGAGCTTTTACTCAGTTGGCGGCAGATAGTAGACAGAAGTGAGGGCCAGAGAAATCCGACCACACGAATTTGACGGAGAAAAAAGTCAGAAATGCTGACTATACAGTGCATATGTTCTGAAGAACTGCATTTTTAAAGTATATGCTCTAACTGTATTTTTCTTTCAGATTGAATGAGTTTTGTACATATTCAGGCTAAATGACAGAATTTACAGTAAAACCGGTTACGTCCAAGGTGGGCTCTGGGTTGTATAGTGACACTTTGCTTATATCATAAATCTGTTATTGTCCAGATCATTTTTAAGTGTGTTGTAATTTTTCATATATTTTTTGTTCTATGTATGTTTTTGAGCTGATTCAATGCCGATTTTTATCTAAATCAATACAAAATTGATCTAATTCAAAAAAAGAAGACAGAAAGTGATTATATTAACACTTGTCATCTGGTTAGCCGTCAGGCTGACATGTTGAGCAAGATGACACTTCCTTTTGAAGGCTGACTTTACTTTCTCCTAATCAGGAAACTGATTTTTCAATTGGCGTAAGTTAATTGCTTTATATTTTCCAACCACACAGTTTTGTGTGGTTTTTTTTTGCCTGCGATTTAACCCTGCATCCACGATTATGATGGCTTTCCCCCGTTTTCTTACTTCAAATTTCCAGCATTTACACGTCCTGTTTCTTGGTAGATAAAGCGCGGCTTGACTACAATTTTTACAGGTCAGACCTTGTTGCAGGTGGATTATGTCAGAGCAGTTATTTCGTACTCATGCCGGGGAACGAATCGCCATTGTTTCCGGAATCCGGACGCCTTTTGCCAAACAGTGCTCTGAACTCCGGGAGATGATGGCACTTGAACTCGGTACGCTGGTGGTCAATGAATTGTTGATGCGGACCGGAATTGACCGGGACTGGGTCGATTTGGTGGTGTTCGGGCAAGTGATTCAGATGCCACAGGCCCCGAATATCGCCAGGGAAATCGTATTGAATGCCGGTCTGAATCCCGCCACGGACGCGTATAGTGTTACCCGCGCCTGTACTACCAGCATGCAAACACTGATTTGCGCCGCGCAGGAAATTGCCTGCGGTCATCACGAAGTCGCTATTGCCGGTGGTGCTGATTCGTCATCAATTCTGCCGGTTGGTTTATCCCGGCGGCTGGCAGATGCTTTGATCCGCAGTACCAAACAGAAACGGTTTGCGGATAAGCTCAGGGCTTTCCGTTGTGTCCGGCCCCGGGATTTGTTGCCTGTCCCGCCACCGGTTGCTGAGTTTTCGACCGGCCTGTCGATGGGACAGACTGCAGAACAGATGGCCAAAACCTTTCAAATCAGCCGGGAAGTGCAGGATGACTTTGCCTGGGAATCGCATCAGCGGGCTGCGAAAGCATGGCAACTGGAACTACTCAGTAATGAGGTGATGACCGTTTATCCGAAACCATATCGCACCAGCTTAGTGCACGATAACCCGGTGCGGGAGAAGACCCCGCGCTCATCGTACGCAGAACTCAAGCCTGTGTTTGACCAGGATTTCGGCACCGTGACGGCGGCAAACAGCTCGGTTCTGACCGATGGGGCTGCGGCGATGCTGCTGATGCGTGAACAACGGGCTAAAGCGCTTGGGCTGCCGGTTTTAGGTTATCTGCGGGCATTTGCCGGCAGTGCGATTCCGGTGCATAAAAATATGCTGATGGGACCGTCGTACGCGGTGCCGGTTGCGTTGAGGCGGGCCGGGCTGAGTTTATCTGACATCGCTTTGATTGATATTCATGAAGCGTTCGCCGCTCAGGTGCTGGCGAATCTGAAGGCGCTGGACTGTCATCAGTTTGCCCGTGAACTCGGGTTGCCTTCTCCGGTCGGTGCGGTTGAGCCGTCAAAGCTGAATGTGCTGGGTGGGTCGATTGCTTATGGTCATCCGTTTGCGGCAACCGGCGCGCGTATGATCACGCAACAGTTACATGAGTTACGTCGCCGCGGTGGTGAATTTGGGCTGGTCACGGCATGTGCTGC